>JBDRCZ010000001.1:0-9453 GCA_043821285.1 Candidatus Omnitrophota bacterium
CTTACTGGTAAAATATTTAAACCTTTAAGAAATCTCTCATATTTTAAAAAAGTTAAATTAAATAAAGATATTGATACCATAGTTTGGCCAAATAATGCAGATTTTTCACCAGATTTTTTGTATGAAATTGGGAAATAATAATAAAAATAATTTGGCACAGATTAAAGATATGGCGTTTATGAAAAGTCGAATTCCTGCTCTTGATGCGCTTGCTGCTTTTGTCCCTGAATAGGAAAAAATAAAAAAATTGGGAAAAAATGAAGAAAATATATTTCAGCAAAAATTTGGGTGAGGTCGAAGCAGTATGCGCCTTATTGAAGGCAAATGGTTATAATCCTTATGACATACAAATTTCTGACCATGTAAGCGTAGCTGGGGCAGACATGTATTACTATGTGCAAGTTCCAGAAAATGAATTCGAATCAGCAAAAGATTTTCTAAAGAATCATGGATACGAAAATATTATTGAAGATTAAGAAAAAATCCTATAACAACTCAATCGAGCGGACCCTTGACACGCCGCCGCAAGGTTTTGGCAAGGGGTACGGCGCGTCAATGGCCGCTCATTTTTATGTTATAAGAAAAATATAAAAATGAATAACACATTAGAAATAAAAAAAGAACTGACAAAGGAAACTTATAGTACTCTAATAGATTTTGGTCTTAATAATTGCACATCCTTCCCTCTTGTTTGGCGTTATAAACTTGATTTTGATGAAAATGCTAAAAGCATAGAACAAAACCTCAAAGACCATTTAATAAAAGAAGAATATACAAATGAATGGCCTGGAACTAAAATTATTGGATCCAAAGCAAAAGTAAGATTCTATAAATTTAATTCGGGTACAGTCACTATTCTCAAAAAGATATCCTCTCTTTATAAGTGGATAAGCCCCAGCGCTCCAGAGGATTTGGCATTTTATCTAAAAGACGATTTATGTTTACTGGAATCAATTTCTCATGAAGAATTATCACTTATTTATATATATGAAGATACGTTTTCTTTAGAGAAATTAGAACAAGAGATTCCATGAATAGAATTAAAAATATTGGAATAGCCTTATAACAAGGCAATCCAGGTAATTCTATTCCGCGCCGTTTTCGGCGCTCCATAAAATACCTGATTTTTATGTTATCAGTAAAAAATAATTGTTGACAAAAGGCACACAATACCAGACTTTAATATCGAGCATATTACATAAATATGCTAACGGTGCGATAGCCTGAAAAATAATATGATAAACTATGAGCTTATCGAACATACTGCGGATATTGGCGTGCGGGTATGGGGGAAGGACCTGAGAGACTTATTTAAAAACGCCGCAGAGGCAATGTTAGATATTCTGATTGAGCGTAAAGGAGAAGCCGGGGAAAAATTATTAAAGCAGGAGATTAAAATAGAAGCGGATACCAAAGAAGAACTCCTACGCAGCTGGCTGGCAGAACTTTTATCCCTGCAGGATGCCAAGAAAATTTTTTTTACTAAAATTGAAATACAGGATATAAGCGAGAAAATACTACAGGCAAAAGTCTACACCGGACCCCTGGGTAAAAAAACACACGCCATAAAAACCGAGATAAAAGCAGTTACTTATCACGGATTAAAAATAGAGAAAGATTGCGGCCGGCTTAAGGCGGAAATTATTTTTGATGTCTGACACCGTTAACCGTGCACGGCTTACCCGCCCATTGTTATGTTTTTTTTACCACGAATGACACTAAATAAAAAATTTCCTTAAGCGTAACTATCCCTTCGCCACAATGTCGAAGATCCGCCATCGTACTAGTGGCGGGCATTGGCGGATCTTCGATGTAGCAAGACTACAGGATATTTTGCCAAGCTGATGTGGCAATGCAGTACCGGAAATTTTTATCCATTTGAAAACCGTAGGGTTTCAAACTTTCCCTCCAAAAGATCACCCGATAGCAAGATAGAGGGAATAATCAAGTTTACACGAATATCTGTATAAAATGAATTGACAAAAAATTTCATTGTGTTATTATAACGATTAATGTAACAATATATTAAGGAAGCGTTATTTAGCTGTATATAAAATCCGCGAAACGTAACAAAAAAAAGGGGGGAAGATGCAAAAAAAAATTAGTAGGTGTTTACTAATAATAATAGGACTGGGAATAGTTTGCTTTTTGCCGCAAGAAGTAGCAGCCCAGGTAGAGGAATATATTTCTCCAGAGACATTGCTTTTTCAGGAAATACCAGTGGTAACCATCGCGACTAAGACTGCGCAACCAATTACCGTGGCTCCAGCATCAATTAGCGTAATCACCGGTGAGGAGATAAAAAATAGCGGTGCGAGAGCTTTAAGTGATCTTGCAGGTTTAATCCCCGGGGTTTATATTGTGACCTCAGATAGAGGAACGGAAAATCCCTGGATTCGCGGCGTAAGGAATAGACGTAATAACCTCACGGCGATGTTAGTAGACGGCATACCCTTAAGAAGCCTGATGTTGGGTTGGCACCCCATAGATGAAGAGTTATTACTAGATGATGTTAAAAAAGTTGAGGTGATGAAGGGGCCAAGTTCTGCCCTTTATGGTACCGGTGCGTTTTCCGGCGTTTTTGGCGTTTTTACCAAGGATGGCGGAGATATTGATGGATGGGAGACTTCTGGAGGACTGGGAGATAAGGATACAGAAAGGTTCCATCTATCCTATGGAAAGAAGTTTGAAAACTGGGAACCCACGTTTTCAATTTCTCATTATAAAACAGAAGGACAGGGGCCAGAGCTTAATCAATACGGTAATCCACAGGTACAGAAAAGAGATCCGATTGATTCAAATAGAGCCCGTTTAAAAATAAAATTTGATAATGGGCTGTATCTTATAGGATATCATTCGGAGTTTGGACACACCAATTTAATCGGGACTGATTGGCCGGATCCAGATTCGTGGTATGACTATGACACAAATTCTCTGGCTTTAGGTTATGATTCTTTTCTTACGGAAGATCTGTTTTTTCAGGGCAAGATATATATGAATGATTTCCATGACAAAACTCGCTATAAATATTGGTACCCGTCAACAGTGGTTATGTATCATAACTGGAGTGATCATTGGGAAACGGTTATCGGAACAGATCTTCAGTTGACTTTTGATCACTTTAAAGAGGCGAATCATGAGATTATTGCCGGCTTTGGTTATGAACAGGAAAAGATAAAAAGTAAAGGCTATCGTTGTTACGATGTTGCGTATGGGGCGTATTCCGCGGGTGATGTAATAACTTATAGTGAGGTTCCTAAGTCAAGTAAGGGTAACTGGGCGCTTTATTTGCAGGATAGCTGGGAGTTTTCGAAACAAGTTATTCTTACTACTGGTCTAAGATACGATAACTATGAGCAATTTGGGGGAACGATTAATCCGAGAGTAGGTGTAGTAGTTCTACCAACAGATGAATTGATCCTAAAGTTCCTCTATGGAACAGCTTTTAAGGCGCCGGAGTATCGGCAGAGTGCATATATTTCCCAGGGGTATATACTTGGTAATCCAGATCTGAAACCAGAGACCATAAAGACTAGTGAGATAATTGCGGAGTATTCACCGTGGAAAGATTTAAAGCTTCAATTAAATACTTTTTATAGTATCCACAAAGATATAATTGCCGCACATCCCACGCTATACGTATACGAAAATAGACCTGGTGCCGAACGAGTCTGGGGAACTGAGGGTGAGATAAAAAAGTTATTTTTGGATGGGAAATTAACTAGCTTTGTCAATTTTTCCTATGTCAATACCCATGATCCAAGTACCGGGCTCAAACTACATGATGTGCCTATTCAAATGACAAATCTAGGGTTTAACTGGAAGCCGATAGAAATGGTAAATTTTAATGTCAATATACAAGGCGTTGGCAGACGTCCGCGCATAAGCCCGGATCCGGTCCCAAGCTCAAGCTACTATGCAAATGTTCGGAGCTCGTATAGAGGCGCACTTAAATCATACCATGTAGTTAATACAACCTTGCGGCTGGAAAACATATTTAAATCCATGGACGTAAGTGCCTCTATTTTTAATCTTTTTGACAAAGAATATTATACTTCTGTGTATGAAGTAGAAAAATATCTGGATATTCAGTGTCCAGGTAGACTATTTCTTGTTTCCCTAAGCGCCGAATTTTAGGGTTTAAGGTTTTAGATGGCTGATCAATTAGTTAGCTAGCCGAGTTGCCGAAGAAATGTGCAGTTCGGCTATCTAATTTTTAGCAAAAAAAAGAATGGGGACGGGTTCATTTTTTTTAAGGCGGAGACAGTGCATATATCGCAGTTTAGGCAGAAGACACATTGAACACCTAATGAGCTATAGAAATGCACTTAACCCTAAATTTGCATACACCTTGTTCTATGAGCGTGTTTTAAACGTGGCGGTAGAAGACTACGGGTTACCTTCGTGGTAACATCAAAGCATCAAAATATAAATATGAGCGAAGATTGGAAAGGGAAAATTAAAAAGATTGACGAGTATCATTGGCAGATACCACAAACCTATAAACCGGGGATGCGCGTTCATGGTATTGTTTTTGCCACGGAAAAGATTGTTATGGCCGCACACCAGGATAAGGCATTAGAACAGGTGGCTAATGTTGCGTTTTTGCCGGGGATTGTTAAGGCATCTCTGGCGATGCCGGATATCCATTGGGGTTATGGTTTTAGTATTGGCGGGGTGGCAGCGACGGATGTTAAAGAAAATGGAGTGATTTCTCCCGGAGGAGTTGGGTTTGATATTAATTGCGGGATTAGATTACTGCGCAGTAACTTAGAACAAAAGGATATAAGCGGCAGGATAGATAAGCTTGTTAGTGTGATGTTTAATACGGTACCTTGCGGGGTCGGCTCAAGCGGGAATATAAAAGCTAACCGCGAGGATGAAAAAAAGATTATTGTTCAGGGTGCGCGCTGGGCGGTGCAAAAGGGATTTGGCATAAATGATGATATTATATATACCGAAGAAAACGGGGCAATGTCCGGAGCTGACCCGGATACCGTGTCAGAGCGTGCGTATGAGCGCGGACGGGAACAATCCGGCACACTTGGCTCAGGAAATCATTTTATTGAAGTGCAGGTTGTGGATGAGATATATGATGAAGCAATTGCCAATGTCATGGGACTTTATCTGGGGCAGGTAACGATAATGATCCATTCCGGCTCGCGCGGGTTTGGCTATCAGATATGTGATGATTATATCCGGGTAATGAGCAGGTGTTTGCAAAAATACAATATCAATGTCCCTGACAGGCAGTTATGCTGCGCACCGGTTAATTCTCCGGAAGGTAAACAATATATTGCGGCAATGAAGGCCGCGGCAAATTATGCATGGTGTAACCGGCAGTGCCTGATGTATCTAACCAGAAAGGCCTTTGAGAAAGTGTTTGGCAAAAGCTGGGAAAGTTTGGGTATGTATTTAGTTTATGATGTTGCCCATAATATTGCAAAATTTGAAAAGCACATTGTGGATGAACAAGAAAAACTCTTATGTGTGCACCGTAAAGGGGCAACCCGTGCCTTTGGGCCGGAACATCCGGACCTGCCGGAAAAGTATAAAAATATCGGCCAGCCGGTAATTATTCCCGGCGACATGGGCACAAATTCGTATGTATTGATTGGTACGGAAGAGGCAATGAAACAGTCCTTTGCTTCAACTTGTCACGGGGCCGGCCGGGTAAAATCACGCACCGCCGCATTAAAGACCATTGATTTGAATAAACTGCTTAAGGATTTAAAAGCCAAGGGGATTAGTATTCAGGCGCGCGGCAAAAAGACAATTGTTGAAGAGGCACCCGAGGCGTATAAAGATATAAATGAAGTAGTTGATGTAGTACATAACGCCGGGATTTCCAAAAAAGTATGCAGGATGAGGCCGGTTGGTGTCATAAAAGGTTAATCCGTGCTGGGTATTGTGTATTGAGTATTGCGAATAAAAAATTAAAAACAAGAATAAAAAATGCTCAATGCTCAATACGCGATACTCGATACGAACTTAATATGTTGAAAGGACATTAATAATGTTAGACATGAAATTTATCCGGGATAATCAGGAACGTGTTAAAAAGATGCTTAAAGACCGTAACGTTAACATCGACCTTGACGAATTATTGAAAGTTGACGAAGAGCGGCGTAAGCTTATAACAGAAGTTGAGCAGCTTAAGAACCAACGTAACAGGGTATCCGAGGAAATTGGAAGGTCAAAAGCAAAAAAAGTGGATGCAAATGACAAAATCCTTGAAATGAAGTCAGTGTCCCAAAAAATTAAAGAAATAGATGTAAAAGTGGATGAGTTAGAGCAAAAAATGGCAAATTTGCTATATCAAATCCCAAACATGCCCCATAATGCTGTGCCAATAGGCTCTGCTAAAGAGAACAAGGTAGTAAAAGAGTGGGGCAGTAAGAAACCCTTTGATTTTAAACCAGTTACGCATTTAGAGCTTGCGGAATCTTTAGATATTATTGATTTAGAACGCGCCGCAAAGATTACCGGATCGAATTTTGTATTATTTAAAGGAGAAGGAGCGAGATTAGAGCGGGCATTGATAAATTTTATGCTTGATTTACATACCAAGAAGCACGGATACACAGAAATTTCTCCACCGTTTTTAGTAAATCGTGAGAGCATGACTGGCACAGGGCAACTGCCCAATCTGGAAGCAGACATGTACAAATTAAAGGATGATGATTTATTTCTCATCCCCACGGCAGAAGTACCGGTAACGAACATTTTCGCCAAAGAAATTCTCCCGGAGCAAAGCCTGCCCATATATTATACAGCATACACGCCTTGTTTTAGGAGAGAGGCAGGTTCTTACGGTAAAGATACAAAGGGGCTTATCCGCATACATCAGTTTGACAAGGTCGAGATGGTGAAATTTGTGAAGCCAGAGACTTCATACGATGAGCTGGAAAAACTGTTAGCGAATGCGGAGGAGGTGTTACAATTACTGGAGCTGTCTTATCGAGTGCTAATATTATCCACGCAGGACATGAGTTTTGCTGCGGCAAAGTGTTATGATATTGAGGCATGGTCCCCTGGGGCGGAGATGTATCTTGAGGTTTCCAGCTGCAGTAATTTTGAAGATTTTCAGGCACGCCGCGCGGGTATCAGATTCAAGCGCACAACCGGCAAAGGCACGGGATTTGTACATACACTAAACGGCTCAGGCGTTGCCCTTGCCCGCACCGTAATTGCCTTAATGGAAACATACCAGCAGCCAGACGGTTCCATAATCGTTCCCAATGCACTGCGCCCTTACATGGACGGGCAGGTAGAAATTATCCCGAAGTAAACAAACTTATTCCATACGGTAACGGTTAAGGTAACGTACTATAACTACGTATAGCGTATTTAGTATTGAGTATAGAGTATTGAGCACAAAAACTAAAAAGAAAAAACACAATACTCAATACAAAGATGTTACTGTAACCGACAAACGTTTTTCTCTATGGCATCGATGATTGCTTATTAAAAGTGTAGATAATTTTTGACAGAACGGGTTTATAGTGGGGGATGCTAAGATGATAGCAAAGATTATCAAGTTTATCATTGGACTGGGAATGGTGCCGGCGGTTGTTGCGGTGGTTTTATGTCTTTATGAGCAGATTGGCAGGATAAAGCTTATCCAGAATAGCGAGAATTATTTTATCTGGGGGGTGTGGGCGTACATAATTTTTGATCTTTTACTCCTGCGGCCAAAAGGCGTTTACGTATTTGGCCACGAGGCAACACATGCGATGGTTGTATGGATATTTGGCGGCAGGGTTACGAGCTTTAAGGCATCTGCAAAAGGCGGCGGTGTTACCGCGACAAAGTCGAATTTTATTATCAATCTTGCCCCGTATTTTATTCCGTTTTATACAGTGTTGGTCTGTTTGTTTTATTTTATCTTAGCGCGGTTTTTCAGCATGGATGAACATACGAACTGGTTTTTATTTATCATCGGACTGACACTGATCTTTCACATTGTTTTAACCGTTGATACGTTAAAGACAAAACAACCGGATTTGGCAGCTACCGGTTATTTGTTCTCATTATCGTTGATTATTTTAATAAATGCGGTTATAATCATCCTAATATTTTCCGGCTTATTTGAGAGTATCAGTGCGCGGGAGTTTTTTATTGGCGCAGCAGAAAGAACGAAAGAATACTATCGCGCTGCGTTTGAGTATTTGTTTGGGATGAAGTGGGCCGCAGCAATGACAAATGTCAAATGACAAAATTCAAATGAATCACCTAATAAAAAAATGATAAATGAAAAATACTTTGCCAGCGAAGTATGTTTTGAGATTGAGAGATTAAAAGATTCATTTGGATTTTGTCATTTGGAATTTGGGATTACAGAGTCGGAGGAGTGGCAGAGTGGCCGATTGCGGCGGTCTTGAAAACCGTTGAGCATGCAAGTGCTCCAGGGGTTCGAATCCTCTCTCCTCCGCCAGAATTGGCAAATGGCAAATAGCCCGTGGAAAACATTAGATTCGAACCAAAAGGGTGGTGTTAGGATGGAAGATTGTTCCCTCCTATCGGCGTACGGGGACATCTGTGCGTAGGGAGGGAGAAGATTAAGAGGGAACTGACAGAGTGCCCTCTTAAGGAGTAAAACCGAATTGAGCCCGAAGGGGCGAAGCCCGCCAAAGAGCGTGGCGGGCGCAGCGTTGAACGACGTTCGATTTCCTCTCTCCTCCGTCAAGAAGCAGGTAGGGAATAATACTTTACCGTATCAGAGCAAAAGGATTGTATTATTTGGAATTAAGTATCCTGTCCCCTGGATTTATCATAGAAAATGGATTGACATATTGAGAAATTTATGATATATTTAGTACAATTAAATAATAGTGGTATGTTTGAAGGGGGAACTGCCATGTTTCCGCCAAAGGCGGATCAGTCACCGGCTGAAAAATAATTAAAACCTTCGCTTAAAGGCGAAGGTTTTTCTGTTTACGTATAAGAAATAATAGGATTTTCAAACTGTGGATAACTTGGGAATTGGGGTATAGTTTGGGATATTTAATTCATTGTTAAGGGAAGGTTTGCACACGAAGGTTTTTAAATGGATAAAAAGATTCCGAAGGAATTTTTTTATTAGGAGTAAAAACTGAAATGAGTAATACAACAGAACTGGAGTTTATGGATATAAAACAAGCTAGTGAATGGGCAAGCCGTTATCTATGCAAGCAGGTTACTACCGCTAACATTGCCTATTTACTGCAATATGGCAGGATCCTCAAAGTCAAGGAAAATTCCATAGCTGAGGGCCGACTTTTTTCCATAGCGTAAGCAAAAAAAATATCTTTATCTCCTTCCCAAAATATACGCTCTTTATTTGAGATTACCGCCAATATTTTTTCCTTAGCCATATTAACCCCTATCCTTTTTTACGTTTTTGGCTCTGTAGCTATACCCGGTTATTTTAATAATCGTTGAATAATGAACAATCCGATCTAAAATGGCTGC
>JBDRCZ010000002.1:0-2197 GCA_043821285.1 Candidatus Omnitrophota bacterium
ACTATACACATTACACAATCTATACGCGGCAGTTCCGCACCTGATTAATTATCAAGGCCGGCTTACAGACACAAGCAACGCGCCATTAAACGGCTCATACAGCATTACTTTCCGGATTTTCGACGCTGAAACCGCGGGGACAATGCTTTGGGAAGAAACGCAGGCAAGCGTAGTGGTGCAAAAAGGGATATTCAGCGTGCTCTTAGGTTCGGTTACTAATCTCGGCCTCGCTTTTGACATCCCCTATTTCCTGGAAATTAAAGTCGGCACTGAAGTAATGAGCCCCAGGCAGAGGATTACTTCCGCCGGGTACGCGATTAGGGCGGAAACGGCGGAAAATGCTAATGCTGTGGGTAATATAGGTGTAAACGTTAATCCTGAAGCTAATAAGTTACTCCCTCTTAATGGTCAGGCAAAGATAGTTTCGAGTGCAATTCCTAATATTTTGGGAAATTGGGTAGATAAATCAACTAATTATGGGGCGCAACAAGCGGCGACAGATGGATTTGTTTGTGTGTTTGGTTATGGAACAATTTTTGACTTTTCTGGTTATACTGATTCTAATGCTAATCCAGTTACTAAAAGAGCGCAGATAGAAAACTATACCCCGGGAGAAAGTAATCATACTCATAGTTTTATGATGCCTGTAAGAAAAAATGATTACTGGAAAGTTGTAGTGGATAGTGGAGCAATAACAAAAGTTTATTGGATATCATTAGGCAATTAAATTACTATGAGGGGAGTATTTTTTTATTTAAGGATTTTAATTAATAATAAAAAGGAGATGAAGTGAAAATTATTTTCTATTCTTTGGTATTATTAGCAGTGTATTTAGTTATTGGTTTATTAGTTTATTTGTTTAAAAAACAAAAAACAGTTATTGAAAATAACAAAAAAGATACTAGTGCGGCTCAGGTGGATCCTGGTATTTATGATGCAGATTATTATCTTCATGCATATTCTGGTGATGTGAGTAAGTATTTATCCAATTTAGGGAATCTTTCCGTGCTGATGCAGAGTTGTTATAAATTAGCAGAGTTAAAGCCTGAGGAAAAAGTTCTCGATTTAGGATGTGGAAGAGGGGATTTATCATTTTTTTGTGTTTTACAAGGATTTAAAGTTACAGCCGTGGATTATAGTGAAGGAGCGGTGAAATTAGCTCAGAAAACCAGAGAGATGCTTCCTAAAGATAAACAAAATAATTTAATTATTAAGCAAAGTGATTTTAAAGTTCTTGATGAGTCAGAGAAATATGATGTAGTTTTTATGGCGGATTTTGTTGAGCATCTTCATAATTGGGAACTAAAATTGCTTTTTGAAAAAATGCAAAAGATTTTAAGGCCGAAAACGGGAAGACTGATTATACATACAGCGCCTAATAGGAACTGGATAAATATTATTTTTCCATTAAAAAAAATATTAGATTGGCCCGGGACGATTCTTAAAGGTAAAGATTTTCACTATAAACGGGATAAATATAGTTATGATGCTGAGATGCATGTTAATGAACTCACACCTACAGGGTTAAGGAAATTTCTAAAGAATTATAATGCGAAAGTATGGTGTGATGATGACTCCTCAAATATAATTTCGCAACTGACAAAAAATTTTGCTGGCTCGAATATTTGGTGTGTCGCAAAAACAAAAGTTTAGAATTTTTCTGAAAAAGGTCATTTTTCCTAAGTTTGTCATTCTGGATGACGAAAATAGGGGTTTTTCAGCGTTAACTAAGTAAAATAAAGGTTTTAATTGTGAAACGACAAACTTACAATCTGACACAAAAAACAATCTCAATCGCGCTGATTTTATTGCATTTGTTTTGCTTTGGCCCGATTAAAGACGCGTTCGCGTTTTCGGCGCAGAGCGCGAGCTATAAATTAAACTCTGGCGCTTTAACTTCTGGCGGAAATAGTCGCGCTGCTGTTTCAGCTAAGCTTTGGCAGGATGTTATGGCTGAACCGTGCGCGGGCCGGGCGCAAAGCGCGAGTTATGTTTTGAATTCCGGTTTCTTACCGACAATTCTGCCTAATCCTCCGGTTCAAACCCAGCCTATTCTCAACCAGTCCTGGTTGGAAAATTCCGCCTTGTCTAATGTTTTTGACTTGGATGATTATTTTTCGAATGATGACAATTCAGCCTTAACTTATTCTGTCAGCGGAAACAATAAAATCGGGCTAAATATTTCTGCTCCGCCTCC
>JBDRCZ010000003.1:0-2105 GCA_043821285.1 Candidatus Omnitrophota bacterium
TTTGCGTTTTTCTTTAACCGGCTCGGTAAGTTCCACATTTGCATATTTGGAAATGTACGGTTTAAAATCAATTAGCTGATTAATAATAATATTTTTGTGAATTTCCGTAATGACCGTTTCCATCGTTGATAAAAGTTTGCACTGTGCTTTATATTCTTTCTGGTATTGACGAATAGTTTCATTGGTTACAGGCTGTCCCCGATACTCCATTTGTTGTATTGCATTATCTTGTGATATTTCCGATGGGAGTCGTTCAAATCTTAAAACCTGCTGTCTTTTCCTAATTAAAAAAGACTTTTTGGATATCCAGTATTTCATATCCGAATTAGTAATAACATAACATTCATCTGAATCAATGATTTCGTCATCTTCTTGATTAACACCTTTAGATAAATCGAGAACATTGGACTTAATTGGGACAAACAGATACGGTATAACAATGCTTATGTTTCCAATATCCATCCCAAAAGCCAACGACGTAAGACGACGATTATGAGCATAAAATTTCCAGCTGCCTGCAAAAATAAAATCCTTGTCGCCTTCAGACCAAACCGCGCCAGCCAAACTTACTCCATCGCTTCCCTGCTTCTCCCATTCAATATAGTAATCCGGACGAGCCAGCTTCACATTAAATGTGCCATTGAAATTAGAACGCTTTATTGCATCATCAGAATCTTTTCTGCTGATTCCTGCCATTTCTAAGTCTTCATCTTCAAATTCAGATAATCTATTAATATGCGATGAAACTTCGCCCTGCGATGAATATGAATCAAGACCGACATACAACGATTTTACCTTTTCGACAATCTCAACTGCATTCGGTTCAGCCGTCTTAACAGCGAGTTCATCTGCTCTTGTTGTCGGTAGCAAAACCACAGCGAAAACAAAAATCGTAAGTAAACCCATAATCCCTAATTTTGCACTTTTTAGTATGGACATATTTAGCATTCTCTCAACTATGTTTTGATTGCCTGATAACTGCCTGAAAGCTTTCTCGAGCAGTTTAGCAACATTTGCAGGGACTTTTTGGTAGTATTTTGCGAGTTGTTTCCGGAGGATAACTTGAAATTTAGTCACGCTCTATATCCTTCCAGTTAATACCCTCGCCTTTATGAAAGGTTTCACTTGCTCCTGAAATTAAGGCAAGTTCTTCCGAAGTAAAATCTTCTTCCACCTTTTCTAAAACAGATTCCCTGATAACTCCGGAGACGGATTTATATTCCTTTTGCGCAACTATTTTCAGCCGTTCGTAAAGGTTTTGCGGCAAACTGATATTTATTCTTTTAAGTGCGGTTCCCATTTATCACACCTCCTGTGCCAAAAGTGTATCAAAGTGATGTCTTATTGCCAATACCTTCAAACTATCTACCACAAAATCGGCTTGTTGGAGTTTGTCTTTGGTAAAAGTGCTTGCAACTCCAACAACAATAAATCCTCCCTTTTTACCTGCTTCGATGCCGGCAGGAGAATCTTCTATTACGAGGGATTCATTAGGTAAAACATCGAGTTTTTTTGCGGTCAATAAGAATATTTCAGGGTCGGGCTTTACATTTTTGCATTCTTCGACAGTAGTAATAACATCAAAATCTTCTATATTTATGCCTGCTCCTTTTAATGTGATTTCTAATATTGATTTATGAGAAGATGTTGCGATTGCGGTTTTTAATCCTAATCTTTTCGCTTCTTTTATGAGTGCAACAGCTCCCGGGAAAGGTTTTATACCGCCGGCAATGGCAATCTTAGAAAAACTTTCCTCTCTTTTTTCCAATGCTTTTTCCATATCAAAAGTTACTTTGTATTTTTTGGCAACGCCCGTAATGTATTTTTTTGCCCCCGTGCCGACAAACGGCAGGAAATCTTCTTTTTTTACTTTCGCGCCGTAGAGTTCGTCGAACATATCAACCGTGGCTTGAGCAACAGCGTCTTCCGTATCGACTATCACTCCGTCCATATCAAAAATAACTGCCTTTATCATTTTACTATCAATTTGTTCTCTAACTCTTCCAGCTTCTTTTTAACCTCTTCTCTCGTAGAATCAAGAGAAACGGATATTTCCCATTGTTTTTTTGCTTCCGCAAAATTTCCTTTTTTGTAGTATGCGTCTC
>JBDRCZ010000004.1:0-50309 GCA_043821285.1 Candidatus Omnitrophota bacterium
CTTTTGGCTAAGAATCTAAAGGTGGCGTTGGCAAGAGTAAGTTAAAGATAGACGCATAAAAGAAAATAAATAAATCAAACAATCTTTACTAGAGGATATTGTAACTTTATATATTTAAAAATCTTTTTTCAGCGCACCCTAGTGTCAAAGATTTTATGAAAGAATTGAAAGCAACCACAGATTGCGCAGATAGTTATAAATATTTGCAGGGGGGAGGAAATCCGAGAAAATCTGTGGTGAATGAATCTGTGGTTACCTGTGCCCTATGGGTACTTAGAAAAATGTGCGAATATTTTTGACAGAATCGATATAAAAGATAGGAGATGAAATGATTTTCTATGAAGAAATATTAAAAGCGTTCCAAAAACAAAAAATAAAGTATATTCTGGTAGGTGGTATCGCCGTTAATCTTCTTGGTTCAATGCGTAGCTGATTTAGATATTCTTGTTGAAATGAGTGATGATAATCTTAAAAAAATTGTCAAAATCATGAAAAAACATGGTTATCATGTAAAACAATCTGTTGATCCGATGAAAATTGCTGATAAAAAAACTCGCGAAGATTGGATTAAGAATAAAAATATGAAAGCTTTCAATTTTTACAAAGAAAACGAACTAAAAGAAGTCGATATAATCATAGAATCCCCTGTATCTTTTGAAGAAGCAAGAAAAACACCTACCCTCATTAAAATTGACAATTTAATCTTACCTGTTATTTCTATAAACAACCTGATTAAAATGAAGAGAAAAACCGGAAGGACAGTTGACAAATTAGACATAGAAGAACTAAAAATGATAAAAAAAATAAAGGAGAATCTATGATTTTTAAATGGGAAACAAAAAAAGAACGTCTTTTGAAGTTTATAAAAATATCTCCAAAGAAAAAATTAGAGTGGCTGCGTCAAATGAATGAATTTATCGCAGAATCTTCGTCAAAACGTAATAAGCTAATTCGTTGGAAACTGAGGAAAATTCTTTAAACTTGATTGTTCCCTTCTAGCTTGATAGAGGGTAGTTCATTGACGAATAGTTAAAAACTCTGTGAGAGAATAAAAAATTTTATAACAAAGCGCTGAGCTTTACGTTAGGATGAATAAAAATGAGCGTTAAACAAAATGGATACTCATAATAGCTGCCATAATTTTCTCAATGGGGATTTTGTTTTGCAGCTTAAAGGTAGATATCAATGGTATGCTGGGCAAGACTTTGGAAGAAACGGGACATATTATCCGCCAAGGCTTGTAGATACTTGGACCGGAAGTGTTAAAGCTATGAAGAAAAAGCCAAGGGACTTGGTGAAGAATTTTTACGAGTTTTTTACTGTTTCTTTTGGTGTTTTTATATGACTGATTAAGACTGTATTTTCCGATAATGCCTTTACTTATAAAGAATTAATTGCTATAATTAAACTTGGGTATTCCCTCTATCTTGCTACAGGGTAGTTTGTCTTTGGAGGGAAAGCTTGAAAACCGTAGGTTTTTAAATGGATAAAAAATTTCCGGTGCTGTGGAGCATCATCAGCTTGTCATAATATCCTGTAGTCTTGCTACATCGAAGATCCGCCAATACATTGTGGAGGAGGGATAGTCAAGCTGAAGGAAATTTTTTATTAAAAGACAGGATAAACGATTTGGTTATTAAAAATCCGTGGCTAAAAAATAATAATCTGTGATGATCTGTGGTTGCTTATTAGAAGTTCAGATAATTTTTGATAGAACCTTGATGGGATATAAGGAGGTATGATGGTGAGATTGATAGGTTTATTAAAATACAAGCTGGTTTTTAGAGTTATGTTGTGTTTGGCATTATTTTTAGGAATAACTCCGCCGCTTGGGGCATTACCGGTTGAGTCTCAGGGATATACTTACGTGCGGGAAACGGATTTTAATAAGATTGTTTCTTTTTTGGAACAAGGTGATTGTGCCAGAAAATTAAAACGGCTGGGGATAAGTAAAGAATTGTTGGAACCAGCACTGGTGAAATTAGATGACTACGAACTTCACCGCCTCTCGGGTAAAGTAGAAACGATTAAGTCCGGCGGGGACGGCGGAATTGTTTGGGGGATATTGATTGTTGTTTTGATTGTAATTGCGGTATTGTATTTTACGGATCACGTTGTTAAGGTAGATATCGAATCGCGGAAAATATAAATGAAAACAACCACGGAATACGCAGATAAATAGCCTTAAAAAAATAAGCCACGGTTAACACGGATTGAGGGAATACCCGCCACAAAGTTGAAAATCCGCCAGTGCTTTGTGGTGGACGTCGGCGCCCGCCAAAAGGATTGGCGGGCAGGGGTTAAATTCCCCGTCGAAATATCGAAGATCTGCCAATGTTTTGTGGTGGACATGGCGGGGAATTTAAAAAAAACGAGGTTAAACGATTTGAACATTAAATATCCGTGCTTTATCCGTGTAAATTCGTGGCTAAATTTGTGGTTACTTATTGGAACTGTAAGCAATATTGCAACACCCAATTTCTGTCACAATGTTTAATATGTTATTTAAGTTTAAAACCACTTCACTAATATTACTGTTTTTAACTGTTAGCGGCTGTGCAACGGTAAAATATCCGGCGCTTCGCGATACCCCGGTTATTGAGGTTCAGGATATTAAGCATTTAGATGTTAAATTTGTGCGGCAGAAACGGCAATGGTGCGGCCCGGCAGCGCTATCTTCAGTTTTGGATTATTGGGGGCGTAAAGTTACACAGGATGAGATTGCCCGGGATCTGTACCTGGCAACCATAAAAGGGGTGCTTAATTTTGAAATGGAACGTTATGCTGCCGGACAGGGACTTTGGACCGAGACCTTTTCCGGAACATGGCAGGATATAAAAACAAAAATCAATTCCGGCATCCCGGTAATTGTGCTGGTTGCAGGTAAGCTGCCAATGCTGCTGCGGAGTCATTATCTGGTAGTAACCGGTTTTTCCGAAAGCAAAAACATCGTGATTGCCCATGATGGAGTAACAAAAGATGCGATAATTGACAAAGATACGTTTCTTGAAATTTGGAAAAAAATAGATAATTGGATGCTCGTAATTGCCGCTTATGAATTAGTCGACTGGGAGCTTTCAAAAGAAGATTATTTAAAGCTGGGAATAGTCTCGGAAAAAGAGTATAAGCTAGAATGTGCATTGTCGGCATATGAACAGGCGCTTCGTCTTGCCCCAGAAAATTATATCATTTATTTTAATATCGGAAATGTTTGCTATAAACTGGAGGATTATCCTAAAGCTAAGTTATTTTATAGTAGAGCAAAAGAATTAAATCCCGAATTTAGCGATACCTATAACAATCTTGCTTGTGTTTATGTCCAAACAAAAGAGTTTGACCTGGCGAAACTAAATGTCACCAAGGCAATGGCGATAAATACTGCGTCGGAACGTAAGGTCTATTATTTGGATACCCTGGGATTAATATATTTAAATCAGGACAAGGTGCGTGATGCGGTTATTGCCTTTGAACAGGCCGAAACCCTGATTACCCCGGATATCCCGAAAGAAATAGCAATACAAGTTTATCGTCATCTGCTCCAGGCATATGTTCGTGCGGGAATGGGTGAGAAAGCGGGCAGGGTGTTAGATAAGATTGAGGGGTTAAAATGATTGAACGTTATACGTTACCACAAATGGGTGGAATCTGGACAGAGGAGAATCGTTTTAGCAAGATGCTTGAGATTGAAGTGCTTGCCTGTGAAGCGCAGGTGAAACTCGGGAAAATCCCTGCTGCATCTTTCGCCAGAATAAAAAAGCGGGTCCGTTTTGATTTGCATAAGATAAAGGATATTGAACGGGTTACGAAACATGATGTGATTGCCTTTTTGACTAATATTGCAGAATACGTTGGCCCAGATTCACGGTTTATTCACCAAGGCATGACTTCCAGTGATATTTTAGATACTGCACTTTCTTTGCAATTAAGAGAGGCTGTGGATGTTTTGATTTTGGATGTGAAAAGGCTCCTGCCGGTTTTAGCGAAACAGGCGAAAAGATATAAGCATACCCCGATGATCGGCCGGACGCATTCCGTACATGCGGAACCAATTACTGCCGGGCTTAAATTTATTCTCTGGTATGTTGAAGCCGAACGTAATCTCAAACGTCTGTTACAGGCGCGGGAGGTAATAAATATTGGGAAGATTTCTGGAGCGGTGGGGACTTATGCGTATCTTAGTCCTTTTGTTGAGCGTTATGTCTGCGCTAAATTAAGACTTAAGCCGGCCGCGGTCTCGACCCAGATTATTCAACGTGACCGTCATGCGCAGATGTTACAAACTTTAGCCCTAATTGGCACAAGCTTAGAAAAGATTGCTACCGAGATCCGGAGCTTGCAACGTACGGAAATTTTGGAGATGGAAGAGTTTTTTTCTAAAGGACAGAAGGGTTCAAGCGCTATGCCGCATAAAAGAAATCCCATAACCTGTGAAAGAATTTGCGGGCTTGCCCGGCTTTTACGCGCCAACTCCCAGGCAGCATTAGAAAATGTGGTGTTATGGAATGAAAGAGATATTAGTCATTCGTCAGTGGAAAGGGTGATTTTCCCCGATTCAACGATAGCCTTGGATTATATGCTCAATAAAATGACCGAATTGATTGATAATTTACTGGTATATCCCGAAAATATGCTAAAAAATATCTACTTAACCCACGGACTGATATTTTCCCAAGCGGTAATGCTGCGTTTGGTAAGCCGCGGACTTACCCGCGAACAGGCCTATAAGATTGTCCAGAGAAATGCGATGCAGGTCTGGAAGATAAAAAAAGATTATTTAGCCATATTATCTGGTGACCCGGAAATAAAAAAATATCTGACAATGCGGGAACTAAAGAATTGTTTTTCTCTAAAAAATCATACCCGGCATGTGGCGAGGATTTTTAAAAGAGTAGGAATCTGAAAATAATAAAAGAAAATTAAAGATAGTGATGAGTATTGTGCATTGAGCATAAAAACTAAAAAGATAACAATAAAAGACACAATACTCACGACGCAATACGCGATACTAATATAATTATGCTCTGGAGAATTGAAGTAAGAAATAAACAGGATGTGGTTGATGCGGTTGGCAGGCATTTAATGAAAAGTATCTATGACTTGGGAATAAAAAGTGTCAGTGAAGTCAAGATGGTACAGGTCTACTTAATCGAAGGTGATGTTGACGAAAACCAGATCTATCTGATCTGTGAAGAGATTTTGCGGGATAAGGTTATTCAAGACTATCGGGTTGTCGATTGTAATATCGAACCGCATCCTTTACCCGAAGAACCGGTATACAAAGTACTGGAGATTGCCTATAACCGCGGAGTTATGGATCCATGGGAAGAGAGTATCCAAAAGGGAATAAAGGATCTTGGGGTGCGGGGAGCCGGAAGTATTAAGACCGGCAGAAAATATTTGATTAAAGGTAAAATTACCGCGAAACAGTTGAATTTTATTGCCGAAAAACTGCTCTATAATAAAGTAATCCAGCATATTGTTAAGGATTACTCTATTTTTAAAAAAACCCCCGCAGCGCGTAGTTTTAAGCTGAAAATAATAGAAATAATCAATTCCTCCCCCGAAAAATTAATGCAGATCAGCAAAAAAGGACAGTTGTTTCTGAATTTAGAAGAAATGCTCGTGATCCAGCGATTTTTTCGCCAGTTACAGCGTAGTCCCACAGATTGTGAACTGGAAACACTGGCACAAACATGGTCAGAACACTGCTGCCATAAGACAATTAAAAGTAGAATTGTATATACCCAGATAGACGAAGATCCCCAGGGACCGCGAATAAAAAAGGAAATAATAAATAACTTATTGAAAGATACGATTGTAAAAGCAACGAAAAAATTGAATAAACCATGGTGTGTGTCCGTGTTTGAAGATAATGCCGGGATAATACAGTTTGACCGTAATTACAATATTTGTTTTAAAGTAGAGACCCATAATCACCCTTCCGCCCTCGAGCCTTATGGGGGAGCGGGTACCGGCATTGGCGGAGTTATCCGCGATATTTTGGGTGCGGGTTGCGGGGCGAAGCCGATTGTGAATACGGATGTGTTTTGTTTTGGAATGCCGGATTACCCGTTTAATAAACTTCCCCCGGGTACGCTGCATCCGAAACGGGTAATGCAAGGGGTAGTTGCCGGGGTAAGAGATTATGGCAACCGTATGGGGATTCCTACGGCAAGTGGTGCGGTTTTATTTGATGAAAAATTTGTCGGTAATCCCTTGGTCTACTGCGGCACTGCCGGGATAATTCCGAAAGATAAATGTTTTAAAAAAGTATACCCCGGGGATCAGGTGGTTTTGGTTGGTGGAAAAACCGGCCGCGATGGCATACACGGGGCAACGTTTTCTTCAGGTGAACTGACCGCGGAATCAGAAATAATCTCATCCGGTGCCGTGCAGATTGGTAACCCGATCACGGAAAAAAAGGTTCTCGATGCGCTTCTTGCGGCGCGGGATTTAAATCTGTTTAATGCGGTGACTGACTGCGGCGGCGGAGGACTTTCCAGTGCTGTCGGAGAGATGGGGAGAAATTGCGGGGTGAGAGTTTATCTTGATAAGGTGCCTTTGAAATATGCCGGACTGAATTATACCGAAATCTGGATTTCCGAGTCGCAGGAGAGAATGATTCTGTCCGTGCCGCCAAAACATGTAAATAGATTGCTTGATGTTTTTAAAAAAGAAAATATCGAGGCGACGGTAATTGGGGAATTTACGAAAAGCAAAAGATTAGAACTCTTTTTTCAAAATAAATGTGTGGGTGATTTAGAAATGGAGTTTTTGCACAATGGCTTGCCGCAGGTAGAACGAGAGGCGGTTTGGAAAAAACCGGATTTACCGGCTCCGCGAAAGTTAGTAAAGCAAGATTTAAATAAGATATTGCTTAAGATACTCGCGCATGGAAATGTTTGCAGTAAGGAATGGATAATCAGGCAGTATGACCATGAGGTACAAGGATCAACAGTGGTCAAGCCGCTTATCGGGATAAATAATGATGGCCCTGGTGATGCCGTAGTGATCAAACCCTTACCCCATAGCAAAAAGGGAATAATTATTTCCTGCGGGATAAATACGAGATTTGGACAGATTGATCCTTACTGGATGGCGGCAAGTTGTATTGATGAGGCATTACGTCAGATTGTTGCGGTAGGAGGTAATTTAGCGCGGGTGGGAATACTTGATAATTTTAGCTGGGGGAATACCAATAATCCCGAAAGACTGGGGGAACTTGTACGTGCCTGCCGGGCCTGCTATGATTTTTCCCTGGGGTTTGGCGTGCCGTTTATTTCGGGAAAAGACAGCCTGAATAATGAATATACCGTGAAAAACAAGACAATTACCATCCCGCCAACATTGCTGATATCAGCAATCGCGGTTATGCCGGATGTCGGGGCGGCGATAACTGCTGATTTGAAACAGCCGGGAAATAAAATTTATATTGTCGGGGTAACCAATGATGAACTTGGCGGCTCGATTTATTACGATATTTTAGGTTACATGGGAAGTAATCTGCCGAAAGTGGATGTTAAAAGCGCTCGAAAAAATATGCAGGCATTAAGTCTGGCCATAGAGCAGGGATTGGTCCGTTCCTGCCATGACCTAAGTGACGGAGGGCTGTCTGCGGCTTGTTCTGAGATGGCGTTTGCCGGCGGCTGGGGGATGGAGATTAATTTAGCAAATGTTCCCATAACTTCTTCTGCAGATAGTTTCCGGGATGAGGTTATCCTGTTTTCTGAATCAAATAGCCGGTTTATTGTTGAAGTTGCTCTAAAACAAGAAAAGGCATTTAAGCGAATAATGCAAGGCAGCTGTTGTGTTTTGATTGGCCGGGTAATGAAAAATAAATGCTTTAAAGTGTACGGCAGAAGTGGTAGAATAGTAATCAATGCAGATATTGCGGATTTAAAACATAGCTGGCAAAAAACCCTTAACTGGCAATAAGCGGAATTTCGTTTTTTATTTTAGCATGTCTTTTCTTTTGGCTTACCTTTTCTTTTTCAAAGAAAAGGTAATGCTAAATTAATGCCGAAGGCAGTAATTTAAATGAACATTTATGCTTTTATTCCATTTATCTCTGGATTATTAAATTTGACCATGGGATTTTATGTCTTTTTTACCGGCAGAAACAGGTTGGTAAATAAAATTTATTTTTGCTTCTCGGTAGCGGTTTTTTTCTACTGTATGAATTATTTCGGGTTAAGTTATTTCCGGCCGGAATACTTTGCGATTCTTTGGATAAAGATATTTAACATTGGTGCATTTTTTGTTGTGCCCACCCTGTTTCACCTGCTTTTAATCAGTACGCAGGAAAAACTACGCCTGATAAATAAAATAATTCTCAGTGCCGCATATCTCTCTGCATTTTCGGCATTACTTACCTGGCGGCAGGGATATCAGGAAACATTATTTACTTTTCGCTGGGGGTATTCTCCGTCATTATGCAGTCTGCCGTATTTAATTATATTTATCACGAGCATTACGGTCTTGCTCTACGGTCTTATTTTATTTACCCACACTTTAAGAAAAACAATATCGGCATATAGTTACAAGCAATTGCACTGCTTATTAATCGCGTATTCATTTGGCACGCTGGGGTTAATTCTAAATTTCTTACCACAGGCACAATTTGACGTGTATCATCTCGGCCCGCCGTTTTTGGCGTTTTCTCTTTTGGTTGTTGCTTATGCGATTGTCCAATACCGCTTTCTGGGGATTGATATCCTGATTAATAAAACAATACTGACAATCGTATTTATCATTCCCTTGCTTATTCTACACACGACGATTTTAGCGGTATTTTTAGCACGGATTGGGATTATTGCTTCCTCAGTGATTTCCGTATTGATTCTGGTGCTGATTATAATGTTTACGCCCTATAAGCAGTTAGCCCAAAAATTGACTGACCGGGCAATTTACCGCGGCCGTTATGATTATCAAAAAGTACTGCAGGAGTTAACCCAAACCCTGGTGGCGATGCTTGACCTTGAGCAGCTGCTCGGCTACATTGTCCAGATTATTGTCCAGACGATTGACGTCGAACACGTGGTACTTTTACTTGAAGACGAGGAAAAATCGGTGTATGTAATCAAGGCCTATCATGGGATTGACCGCGGTTTGGTGGATAGTTTTGTATTGCTTGAATCTTATGGGATTATCCCCTGGATAAAAAGAAAAGGAAATATTTTTGTTAAAGAAGAAGTAGAAAAGGTATTAGTCGGAGGAGAATTTCAGGATGTTTATCAGAATCTGCATAAAATAAAAGCCACCCTCGTTGTCCCCTTGCTGATAAAAAATAGATTGGTCGGAGTTTTGAGTTTGAGTGAAAAAAAGAATAAACACCCCTATAACCAGGGGGATATTGATGTCTTGAATGCCTTGGCGGTAGAGGCGGCAGTTGCGATTGAAAATGCGCGCCTTTATTCCGAAGCAATCGTTGACGGTTTGACCAGACTTTATCACCATAATTATTTTCAGATGCGTATTAGTGAAGAAATAGCACGCAGTAAAAGATACCGGCAGCCGGTTAGCCTTTTGATGATTGACATTGACCATTTTAAAATTTTTAATGACACCTACGGCCATCCGGCCGGCGATTTGATTTTAAAAGAAATTGCCAAATTATTAAAAACAAAAATCCGTGAGACGGATCTGCCGGCACGTTACGGCGGCGAAGAATTCGCGATTATTTTGCCGGATACCGGTTCGGCAGATCCGGCGGACATGCTTACCGAGAGAATAAATAAACACATTACCGGTTCACAAATTATCGCCGAAAGGCTGCGGGAGTCGATTGATAATCTGAAAATAATTTATGAAGGAAGAAATTTAAAAGTAACGATTAGTATCGGGATTGCCTGTTTTAATGGCCAAGATAGAAATTTTAGTTCTGCAGACTTGATAAAAAAGGCAGACGCGGCTTTATACCAGGCGAAAGAATTAGGCAGAAACAGGGTGGTTTTGGGATAAATGCATAATCATAGGGTTAAGGTATTAGTTTTGCGTACCGCAGGGACTAATTGTGATCAAGAAACAAAGTTTGCCTTCGAATACGCCGGAGCAGCGGTAGAGCTCATCCATATTAATGCGCTTATCGCGTTTGAAAAAGACTTATCCGATTTTCATATTCTGGCAATCCCCGGCGGTTTTACTTATGGGGATGATGTTTCTTCCGGTAAAATTTTGGCAAATGAGTTAAGGTTTATTTTAGGCGATGAACTGCAAAAATTTATTGAGCAGGGAAAACTAATCATCGGTATCTGTAATGGGTTTCAGGTGTTGGTAAAAGCAGGTATCTTGCCGGGAATAGAAAATAATAATATTGAGGCAACTCTTTCCTTAAATAACTCCGCAAAATTTGAAGATCGCTGGGTGTATCTCAAAACTCAGAAGACAGAAATCAGAAATCAGAAATTAAGACTTCCTGCCGAAGGCGGGGCCGTCTTTGGCGGAAAAAAGCAAAATACCGGACAAATGACGCAGAAGTGTGTGTGGACGCAGGGACTGCCGGAGACAATTTATATCCCGGTTGCCCATGCCGAGGGTAAATTTATCCCCGGTAATGATGAGATATTACAAAAACTCTGGGATGAGCAGCAGGTGGTGTTTCAGTATGTGAATAGCGCCGGGAAAATTTCCGGATATCCAGATAATCCTAATGGGTCTGTTGATAGTATTGCCGGAATTTGTAATAGTACCGGCCGGGTCCTGGGACTTATGCCGCATCCGGAAAGACATCTATTGTGTATTCATCATCCCCAGTGGACAAGAATTAACCAAAATGAACAACACTCCCAAGGTGACGGCGCGAAAATTTTTATAAATGGCGTGAAATATGCTAAAAAATACCTATAAAAGCGCAGGTGTGGATATTGCTGCGGCCGATAAATTTATTTATCAGCTCAAAAAGATGAGCCAGGTAACCCGCCGCCCGGAAGTCCAACAAGGTATTGGTGGATTTGGCGGGATGTTTGCCCTGGACTTAAAACGATATAAATCACCGGTGTTTATTTCTTCTTGTGATGGGGTAGGGACAAAACTAAAAATTGCCCAGATGATAAATCAACATGATACGATTGGTATTGATCTGGTGGCGATGAATGTTAACGATATTCTTTGCTGCGGGGCGGAGCCATTATTTTTTATGGACTATTTAGCGGTGGGCAAGGTAAATCCCCGGGTGATGAAAAGTATCATGAAAGGTATTCTCCGCGGTTGTTGTTTGGCAGGATGCGCATTGATTGGCGGGGAGACCGCAGAGATGCCGGGGATTTATGAAAAAGACGAATATGATTTAGCCGGTTTTTGTGTCGGAATTGCCGAAAAACAGAGTATTATCGATGGACGAAGGGTATTGCCAGGCAATAAAATTATTGGTATTGCATCCAACGGAGTGCATAGTAATGGGTTTTCTTTAGTCAGGAAGGTATTTACGGAAAGACGGCTTAAACAGCTGGCCGTAAAATTACTCCGGCCGACATACATTTATGTACCGGCGGTTCTTGCTGCGCTTAAACAGCATAATATTTACGCAATTGCCCATATTACCGGGGGGGCATTCTATGATAAAATTGCCAGAGTTGTCCCTGATAATTGCAGCGCGGTTATAAATAAAAAGACCTGGCCGCGGCCGGAAATTTTTCAGACTATTCAGCGCGAGGGGAATATTAGCGACGATGAGATGTATCGTACGTTTAATATGGGTGTAGGGATGATTGTGATTACGGAAGATAAAGCAGTGGCAGGGATTGTTCGAACTTTTGCGAAATATAAATACCGGTCATGGGAAATTGGTGAGATTACCCACGGTAAGGCGAAAGTGGAGGTTGTGGGGTGAGGGTTTTAGTTATTGGTTCCGGCGCCAGAGAACATGCTCTGGTTTGGAAAATAATGAAATCCAGCAGCGTCAAAAAGATTTATGCCGCACCTGGTAACGGCGGAATTTGCCGTATTGCTGAATGTGTCCAGATAGACCCGATAGATATTCATGGACTTGTAAGCTTTGCCTTAGCCAAGCATATTGATTTAAGCGTGGTTGGACCGGAGGTCCCGTTAGTTGCGGGGATTGTAGATGAATTTAAGCGAAAAGGTTTGGACATATTCGGACCAACAAAAGCCGCGGCGCGTTTAGAGGGGAGTAAGGTTTTTGCAAAACAGATTATGCAAAAATATAATATTCCCACAGCAGATTTTGCGGTTTTTAATCGTGCCGACCAAGCCGATAAATATTTAACGGGCAAAAATTTCCCCTTAGTGATAAAAGCAGATGGGCTGGCTGCGGGAAAGGGAGTGGTTATTGCGAAAAGCAAAGAAGCGGCCAAACTTGCCATAAAACAGATTATGGAAGATAAGGTTTTTAAGAGTGCCGGGGAGAGAATTATTATTGAAGAGTGCTTAAGCGGTGAAGAGGTTTCAATTATTACCCTTTGTGACGGTAATCGGGTTGTTAGTTTAGTCAGCAGCCAGGATCATAAGCGTATATATGACAAAGATCAAGGGCCAAATACCGGCGGCATGGGGGCATATAGTCCGGCACCAATTGTCACAAAAGAGTTATTAGTTCAAATTGAACAAGAGATTATCCGGCCAACTATTGCCGGTATGGCAAAAGAAGGTATTCCTTACCATGGAGTATTGTATACCGGGCTGATGCTTACCGATTACGGGCCGAAGGTATTAGAGTTTAATGTGCGTTTTGGCGACCCGGAAACACAGGTGGCATTACCCCTGCTTAAATCGGATTTGGTTGAACTTATGGAAAACACAATATCCGGCAGTCTCGCTAAGATAAGTTTAGAATGGGAAGATGCGGCCTGTGTCGGTATAGTTTTGGCCTCTGGCGGGTATCCCGGCTCTTACCGAACAGGCGATGAAATAAAAGGTCTGGAATTTTTTAAAAATAAAAAAGACATTTTTATTTTTCATGCCGGTACAAAATTTACCAATGGTAAATTTTTGACTGCTGGCGGCAGGGTGCTTTCGGTTGTTGCCAAGGATAAGGAGTTAAAACCGGCAGTAGATAAGGCATATCAGGCCGTAGAACAGATAAAATTTACCGACATGCATTATCGCCGGGACATTGCCTGGCGGGCGATTGTTTGAACATAGCGAAACAAAAAAAGATAAAGCCACGGATTGACACGGATAAGAAATAAATATTCTATGCCAGATTTATGGACAAAGAATAAAGAAATCGAATTTTTTAGAGAATCCTCTAAATTTGCAATGCCTGAACAATTGTTTTATTTTGGAGATGATTCCCGACACTATGCTTATTGGCCAAAAACATATACTGGCAAAAAAAGCACGCTGCAAAGCAGAAACGCTTTAATAGGTAATTTTACAGAAAAATATTCTGTTGATTTACTCCAAAACTTTGCAAAGTCTAAAAACCTTTTTGCTGTTCAAGGGATTATATGCGATGAGATAGGGTTAACTTCTCAATCTCCTGGAGATGTTGCTTTGTGTAAATCAAAACAAAGAGAACAAATAGCCCAAAATATTATAGCAATTTTCGAGGTTAAAATGTCTATAGTTTGGAACTGGGAATTTAAAAATAACCAATTAATTTGTTTGGGAGATTTCAAGAGTCACAGTGGAAATCCTGGATTATTACGTTCAGACTCAATGCTAAAAGCAATTGGCAAAAGTATAAATATTCGTGTTTCAAGTTATAATGCTTCAAAGATTCCTATAATTATACTGGGTAATACTCCAATAACGGAAAGTTATATAAAAAAAGCAGATCATCTTTTCAGTGCGGGGATTCTTCAAGGATTTTGGTCTATAAATCCTATCCCATTAGATAACAATGGTAATAATTTAAAACGAACCCCTAAGAACGGATTTGTCCGAATGGATTCAAAAAATGAATTAAACCAAATGCTTGATAATTTATTGTCTGGACAGCAAGAATTCTTTTCTACCATGAAATCAAGAAGAAAACTGGGAGAGATAATTGAAATTGCAAACAGAGAAAGAACTTTTGAAGCAAAAGCAGAAAAGTTTTTAAGACTTATAAGGGAGTAATATGGGTAATAATGTTCAAACATATAAACGAAATGGAACAAAAACCAGCGCCTTTGGAACACCTGGACGTATAAACCATGATTCAACAACGTTCTACAATAGTAGGCTTTATGAAGGATTAGATAGCGGTAAAAAGGTTAAATATATTGAAAACAACATTCCTAACCAAAATTTAAATAAGATATTTTGTAAATCCAGTGAAAAGATGGATGAGTTACCTGATAATAGTGTCCATTTAATGATTACTTCTCCGCCATATAATGTATCTAAAGAATATGATAATAACTTAAGTTTAACAGAATACCTTACATTGCTAAGCACTGTTTGGAAAGAAACATATCGTGTATTGGTCCCTGGCGGACGTGTATGCATAAATATTGCCAACCTTGGTAGAAAACCGTATATTCCACTGCATAGTCACATCATAAAAGAGATGCAAAATCTTGGCTATTTAATGCGTGGTGAAGTAATTTGGAATAAGGCTTCAAGCGCCAGCCCTTCAACTGCGTGGGGAAGTTGGCTTTCAGCCGCAAATCCTGTTTTAAGAGATATTCATGAATATATTTTGATTTTTTCTAAAGATACTTTTTCAAGAAGAAGGCAGAACAGAAAAAATACAATTAAAAAGGAAGATTTTTTAGAATGGACAAAGAGTGTGTGGACATTCCCAGCTGTTTCAGCAAGACAAATTGGACACCCGGCCCCATTTCCAGAAGAACTGCCACACAGATTAATTCAATTATATACTTTTAAAGATGACATAGTGATAGATCCCTTTGTTGGAAGTGGAACAACTTGTCTTTCTGCCGTAAAAGATGATCGAAATTATATTGGATATGATACTAATTCAGAATATGTAAAATTGGCAGAAAAAAGGATTTTTAACTATACGAGCCAACTACAATTATTTAAAGAATAAAATTGGCTAACAAATAAAAAAATTCCAGTGGTGTAGAAACCTTGTCCTGTTAACGTAACAGTTTCGGTTTTGTTATCGATACAGTTGGCAGCAAGGAATTTTTTGGTAGTGTCAAGAATCCTATGAAAGAATTGAAAGCAGCCACAGATTACGCAGATAGTTATAAAGATTTTAAGGGGGGAGGAAATCCGAGAAAATCTGTGGTGAATGAACCTGTGGTGAATAAAAGAGAGAAAGACAAAGAATAAGAGGCAGATTTTATAGTTGAGGGGATAGTATTAGTAGAACTAAAGGCCACTAAAGGAGTTACGAAGATAGATGAGGCACAAGTACATAATTATCTAAAGGCGACACAAAACGGATAGGATTACTGTTCAACTTTGGAAGAGCATCTTTAGAATATAAGAGGATAATAAGTAAAATCTTACCATTATAACTATAGATCAAATCACCACAGATTTATAGAGCTGATTTAAAAGAAAAAAATCATTTTAATCTGAGTAATCTGTGGTTGCCTGTGCCCTATGGGTACTTAGAAAAATGTGCGAATATTTTTGACAGAACCAATTTTTTTATGAGGGAGATTAAATGAATAAGTGTGTGGCAATTGTTATGGGGAGTGAATCGGATTTAGCGGTTATTGAACCGGCGTTTCAAATTTTAGATGAGTTTAAAATTGGATATGCTATTCATATAATCTCAGCGCACCGTTGCCCGGAGAAATTAGCGGTGTTTACCAAGCAGGCGAAGAAAAGGGGTGTTAAGGTAATAATTGCTGCTGCGGGTGGTGCGGCAGCTTTACCCGGGGTTATTGCCGCGCATACGATACTGCCGGTAATCGGCATCCCGGTGGAAACAAAGGCACTCAAAGGTATAGATTCTCTGCTTTCGATTGTCCAGATGCCATCAGGTGTCCCGGTGGGATGCATGGCTCTGGGAAAATCAGGGGCAAAGAATGCGGCTTTGTTTGCTTTGGAGATTTTGGCCTTGGCAGACAAAATATTAGCAAAACGGCTGTTAATATACAAAAGGAAGCTTACACGCTCAAGCAAAATAAATTATTGCCGCCGGCAGTAATTTATGCATGACAAGCAAAGCGAGCCAGAAATTTTGGTTCTGGCTCACTTTGCTTGGGGAAAAACAAATGCTGCATAAAAAGATTTTCATCGCCAAATTATCCCGGGAGATATTCTATGCCATAAAAGCCGGGTTAGGTAAAGAATTTGGCAGTTTTACGATAATTAGTATTCCCACCGTTGAGAGCTTAAAAACAATAATTCATAACCGCCGGGCAGATTTGATTATTCTCAGTAATGAACTCTCTAGTGATATAAATTATTTAGATCTTTGCCGTGAAATTAAAAAATACCTTAACGAAACGATGTTGATTATTGTTGCGGAAAGACCGGAGCGCCGCGAGAGGATTATCGAGGTTTTAAACAGCGGACTGGTGGAGGATTATTTTAGCAGCTGGGTTTGCGAGGAAGAGTTATCTTTGCGTATAAATTCACACTTGCGTTATTTAGTCTTGCGCGATGAGATGAAAAGAAAGAATATGCTGCTAAAGAAATCATCAGCCACGGATATCGCGACCGGTGCGCTTAATCGCCGGCCTTTGCTCGAACGGTTAAACGAGGAATTATTATCGGCCAAACGTTACAAACATCCGGTTTCAATCTTACTCGTTGACCTTGACCATTTAAAAAAGATAAACAGTGATTTTGGAAATAAAGAAGGTGATCGCGTGCTGCAGGAGGTGGCAAAGATATTTAAGCGGACTTTAAGACTAACGGACGTAATTGGCAGATACGCCGGCGGCGGATTTTTGATTTTACTCACCCATACGGGAATGTCCGGGGCAGTAAGCGCGGCAGAACGGATAAGAAATAATGTGGAGAATTATTCTCCATGGGTAAAGTTTTGTACTAATTGTACAGTTAGTATCGGCTTGACTTGTTATGATGGGGGTGGCGGGGAGATTAAGGTAACTAAGATGGTTGAGATTGCCGAGAGGGTGTTGCATCAGGCAAAGACCGGAGGGGGGAATCGCGTTTGTGCGATGGAGTTAACAAAAGATAGTATAGATTGAAAACGTTAAAACTGTGCATTGCGTATCGCGTATTGAGTATAAAAAATAAAATAAAAATTAACCACAGAAATTTATGAATTTGCTCGTCTAGTTTGGGGAGGCAGAAACTTGATAACAGAAGTTATAAAAATAAATAATATTGACCCCGATCTAAGGGTTATTGAGAAGGCGGCCAGAGTTCTGCGTGATGGGGATTTGGTTGCTTTTGCTACTGAGACGGTTTATGGGGTGGGGGCGAATATGCTGGATCGGGCGGCAGTTGAGCAGCTCTATAATATAAAAATGCGGCCAAAGGAAAAACCGTTTACCATTCATATTGCAATACGCGGGGAGGCAGAAAGATATGCGGCAAATATTAGTTTAGCCGCATATAAATTAATGAATAAATTTTGGCCGGGGCCGCTGACTATAGTTTTACCGGCAAAAGAAAAGGCGGCAAAAACTATCGGACTGCGTATGCCAGAGGGTGCGGTAGCGCAGCGTATTTTGTCATTAGCAAATTTCCCGGTGGTTGTTCCTTCGGCAAATAATTCAGGCAGTCCGGTACCTAAAACTGCCGAAGAGGTGCTGCGGGATTTAGATGGGAAGATTGCCTTGCTGCTTGATAGCGGTCCGGCGAAACTGGGAATTGCTTCAACCGTGGTTGATGCCGCGGGAGATGAGATAAGGATTTTAAGAGCCGGGGCAATCAGGGATGAGTTGATTTTTGCGGTTTGCCGGCGTAGAAATATTTTATTTGTCTGTACCGGCAACAGCTGCCGCAGTCCGCTGGCAGAGGGTCTTTTGAAACGCATATGCGAAATTGAACATCTATATATTGAAGTAGAGTCGGCCGGGATTGGTGCTCCGTCGGGTATGCCGGCAACGGCATTTGCCCAGCAGGTTGCTGCGGAACATGATATTGATATCAGTAATCATTATGCCAGAATGTTGACCGAGGATATGCTTAAAAAAACAGATATAATTTTTGTTATGGAAGAATTTCATCGGGAAAGAATATTAGAGAGATTTCCCGAGATGAAAAAGCGCATATATCTTTTAACCGAACTTTCGGGGGAGACGAGGAATATTTCTGACCCAATCGGCCGCGCGATTGAGGTCTACCGTAATTGTTTTCGTGAAATCGAGGGGGCGCTGGAGGTAATTGTCAAAAAAATCAAAAATGGAGAAATTTAATGAAGGTGGTTATTGGCGCCGATCATGGCGGTTATAAGCTAAAGCAAAAGATCATCCAATTTTTGAAAACAAAAGGGATTAAATATAAAGATGTCGGTACCTATTCTGAGAGTTCAGTAGATTATCCGATATATGCTGAAAAAGTAGGCCGGGAAGTGTCTGCAAGAAGGGCATCACGGGGAATTTTAATCTGCAAATCAGGCACTGGCATGTCGATTGCCGTGAATAAAATAAAAGGTGTGCGGGCAGCCGTATGTAACAGTGTTCGTGCGGCAAGATTATCCAGGGAGCATAATGATGCAAATGTGCTAACCCTGGGCGCGGATTTTGTTAATGTAAATTTAGCAAAAAAAATTTTAAATACTTGGTTAAACACAAAATTTGCCGCTGGCCGGCATAAACGCCGGGTAAGACAAATAAATAAGTTAGAGAGTAAGTCATGAGTATACTTAAAAAAAATGATCCGGAAATTTATCAGGCAATCAGGCAGGAACTTTTAAGAGAGCAGGAAAATTTAGAACTGATTGCCAGTGAAAATTTTACCAGCCTGGCGGTTTTAGAGGCACAGGGTTCATGTCTGACGAATAAGTATGCGGAAGGATACCCTGATGCCAGGTGGTATGGGGGATGTGAGTATGTCGATAAGGTGGAACGACTGGCCGTTGAGCGGGCAAAGCAGATTTTTGGCGCGGAGCATGTAAATGTACAGCCGCATTCAGGTTCGAGCGCAAACATGGCGGTTTATTTTGCTCTGCTTAAACCAGGGGACACGGTCTTAGCTATGGATTTAGCCTGTGGCGGGCATTTAACCCATGGACACGCGCATAATTTTTCCGGTAAATTTTATAAAATTGTTCCTTATTATGTAAGCCGGCATAATGAATGTTTAGATTATGCCAAGATAGAAGAACTGGCGGTAAAAAATAAACCGAAGATGATTTTAGCCGGTGCCTGTGCATACCCGCGCATAATCGAATTTGATAAATTGAGGAAAATTTGTGATAAGGTCGGGGCATTTTTACTGGCAGATATGGCGCATATTGCCGGACTTGTTGCTGCGGGGGTACATCCTAGCCCTATTCCATATGCTGAGGTGGTCACGTCTACTACCCACAAAACATTACGTGGTCCAAGATCCGGGATAATTTTCTGCCGAATGGAACTTGCGAAGCGTATTGATGCAGAGGTTTTTCCAGGGATTCAGGGGGGGCCATTGATGCATGTAATTGCCGCAAAGGCGGTGGCATTTAAGGAAGCAATGACTGAGGCATTCAAAGATTACCAGAAACAAATTATAAAAAATGCAAAGGCATTAAGTGATGAATTGAAAGACAAAGGCTATCGTATTGTTTCTGGCGGAACCGATAACCATCTCTTGCTGGTTGATGTGCTAAAAAGCCGCAAGATAACAGGAAAACAGGCGGCCGGGTTTCTCGATCAGGCAAAGATTACCGTAAATAAAAACTTAATTCCTTTTGATTCCAAAGGTGCTGCGATAACCAGCGGGATACGTTTGGGCACCCCGGCAATTACAACCCGCGGGATGAAGGAAAAAGAGATGCAGATAATTGCCGGACTGATTGATAATGTTTTATCTATGCCGTGGGATGAAAATGTTATTAAAAAAGCAAGAACCGAAGTAGGGGAGTTGACGAAAAGGTTTCCTTTATATGCGGAGGTATAAGGCTCTGGCAGAAGTTTCCAGTTTACCTTCCTAACGGAAGGCAAGCAGTTTACAGAAATACTCAATACGCAATACGGAATATAATTATGCGAAAAGAATTAATAAAACGTCCTTCATGGGATTTATATTTTTTAGAGATTGCTGCGGTTGTCTCTAAGCGTTCGACGTGTTTGCGCCGGAGGGTGGGAGCGGTGATTGTTGGTGAGCAGCAAATTCTTTCAACTGGTTATAATGGTGCCCCGCGGCATTTAACCCATTGTGATAGTGTAGGCTGTATCCGGCAGAAAGAAAATATCCCTTCCGGTGAACGTCACGAATTGTGCCGTGGACTGCATGCAGAAATGAATGCGCTATTACAGGCAGCTTATTATGGGGTACGGGTTAAAGGCGCGGTTGTTTATTGTACGGCTTTTCCCTGCAGCATTTGTGCAAAGATGCTCGTAAATGCCGGGGTAAAAAAGATTATGGTGCTGGACGATTATCCGGATCCTTTGTCTAAGAAGATTTTAGCGGAGGCGAAGATAAATGTCAAAGTTGTAAAGAAATAAAAGTTAGAGCATAGATTATAGACTATAGACCATAGACAAAAGACTAAAGACCAAAGAGGACACGAAAAAATTCCGGGGCTGCAGAGTAACAGTGCCGGAAATTTTTTATTGACAAGATACCATATATAGTATATAATTACCCCACAGTCTACAAGATACTGTATTACTTGCACATGAATCCCCAAAATGCAATAGCTCTTTTTTCTTACAGCTGATTCGACGATATTTAGTCTCTAATGTAAAATTTGGGATGAATATAAGACCTTCTTAGCCATACGAGTTGGCCGGGAGTCATGAAATTGTCTATGACAATTTCATGAACAAAAAGTCTCAGCCAGCTCTACAGGCCGGAGCCAGAATTTCTGGTAGAGACTTTTATGAAGTGTCCGTTTTGTGGAAATTTAGAGGATAAAGTAGTAGATTCACGCAGTTCGCAAGTTGGTGATGCCATTCGCCGCAGGCGCGAGTGTTTAAAATGTCTGCGGCGTTTTACTACTTATGAAAATATCGAAGAGACAAGTTTAATGGTCGTGAAAAAAGACGGACGCAGAGAACGTTACGACCGTCATAAAATTTTAAACGGCTTGATTAAAGCTTGTGAGAAAAGACCGATCAGTATGGACGTGCTGGAGAAAACCGTGGATGAAATTGAGCAGAATTTGCAGATAAATTTTGAAAGAGAGGTGAAGACAAAAGAAATCGGTGAACTTGTCATGGAAAAATTACATAACCTCGATGCGGTGGCATACGTGAGATTTGCTTCGGTGTATCGGGAATTTAGAGATCTAAACCAGTTTTTATCGGAATTAAAGGTCTGCGCGGAAAAGGCGTGTCCTTAGAACAGGATAACACAAATAGCGAGGAAAAAATATGAATATTAATGGAGGGGTAAAATTGGAAAATGGCAAGGTGGATACTTTATTTGACAACGTGCGCAAACGAGACAGCCGTATTGTCCCCTTCGATAGAACTAAGATTGCCGATGCCATATTTAAGGCCGCACAGGCGGTTGGCGGAGAAGACAGGCTTTTGGCAGAGGAATTGAGCAGTGTAGTAACAATGTATTTACGGAAGAATTTTACTGCGGAGGTGCCCTCGATTGAAGAGATACAGGATATTGTAGAAAAGGTTTTGATTGAAACCGGTCATGCCAAGACTGCTAAGGCATATATTCTCTATCGGGCAAAAAGACAACACCGGCGGGAAAGCCTGAAAGTGCGCAAACGTGTACATAAACCGACGAATTCCACGGATATATCTTTAATGGTTACTCCCTTGGCAAAAGATGAAGTTGCGGCCTGGGATAAAATGCGCATTGCCCTGGCGCTGCAAAAGGAAGCGGGGATTGCCGAAGATATTGCCTTACAAATTTCCTCCAGTGTAGAAAAAAAGATTTTTAATTCCGGGATTACGCGCATCTCTACCGCGCTTATCCGCGAACTTGTGGATAATGAGCTATTTGAGCGGGGACTGGATACAAAACTTGCTACGCAGACAATAATTGGTATGCCGACTTATGATCTCGAGCAATTGATTTTTTCCAAGAGTTGTGAAAATTCTAATATTGCCGCAAATAATCCCGAGGCAGTAAATCTGGCGATTGCCGAAACTACCCTTAAACAGTATATGTTGCAGAAGATTTTTAGTGACGATGTGTCTTCTGCCCACTTACAGGGAATGATCCACGTGCATGACCTGGGATATCCGCGGGCATATTGCAGTTCACACTCATTAGAATATCTGAAAAAATATGGGCTGGAACTGGGTAATTTATTCACCGCTTCCGGGCCGGCAAAATATGCCCGGACATTAACCGGACATTTAAACACCTTTCTCGCTTCACTTCAGGCATATTATGCCGGGGCACTGGGTGTGGGATATGTAAACATCTTTTATGCGCCGTTTCTTGAAGGGATGAATTTCAAAGAAATGAAACAAGAGGCGCAGTACTTGATATTCTCTGCCTCACAAAACGCCTTTTCCCGGGGCAGCCAGAGCCTGTTTATTGATTTTAATATCCATACCGGTGTGCCAGGTTACTTAAAGGATATCCCGGCAATCGGGGCCGATGGCCGGTACACCGGCCGCACCTATGGCGATTATGAAAAAACCGCGCTGGAGTTTACCCGGGCATTGCTTAATGTTTGGCAGGAAGGTGATTGTTACGGGAGAGTATTTGCCTTTCCGAAATGCGACCTGCACATTTCCCGCGAGACATTCGCGGATCCGGCGCAATTTGAACTATTTAAATATGCAGCACAGATTGCCAGTGAAAATGGAACGCCTTATTTTGTTTTTGACCGGGGAGATGAGGCAGTACTTTCACAATGCTGCCGCCTGCGTCAGCGGATAACGGATCGATATATGATTGAGCATCCGGAGTCTATGAGATTTTGCGGTTTTCAGAATGTTACTATAAACTTGCCGCAGGCCGCCTATCGTGCCGGCCGGGGAAACGTCGAAAAGTTATTTGAAGAAATAAATAAGGTCATGGAGCTGGCGGTAAAGGCGCATCTTCAGAAAAAAGAATTTATTAGTTGCTTAATGAACGAGCCGGGGATGCCGATGTGGGAGGTGGGCAAACCGGCGAAAGACGGCCGGCCTTATGTAGATTTAAATACCGCGACCTATATTATCGGGTTGATCGGTCTTAATGAATGTGTTAATTATTTAACCGGCAAGGAATTACACGATGATGAAACGACATTTAAACTAGGGCTTAAAATTGTATCATTCATGTATTTTAAGGCGCAGGAATTGCAGAAGAAATTCGGGCTAAAATTTTCTCTGGAGGAGTCCCCGGCAGAGTCAGCCTGCCGGAGACTACCAAAAGTGGATTTAAGACAGTACCCCATGGCTGCATCCAGCGTGATCAAAGGAGATTTATCGCAGGACAAATACTATTATACAAATTCAATCCATTTTCGCGCGGATGCACCGATTGATTTAATTACCCGGATAGAGAAACAGAGTAAATTTCACACAATGATTGAATCCGGGGCAATTATTCATGCCTTTGTCGGAGAACAGGCACCAACCAGCGGGGCAATTATGAGCCTGGTTAGAAAGACCTATGAAAAGACACAGTGTGCCCAGCTTACGATATCTCCGGAGTTTACCGTATGTAATGATTGCCGTAAATCCGGCCGCGGGTTAGGGGATACCTGTATTTACTGCGGCTCGCATAATGTTTACGGCATAACCAGGATTGTGGGATACTTTAGCCGGGTAAATAACTGGAATTCTTCAAAGTTAGGAGAGTTAGATGACCGGCATAAAGGTAATTATCTGGTCGCAGAGGTGAAATAGCCAGATAGAAAGAAGTCAATATTTTAAATTTCAAATGTCCCGCCTAGCAAACTGGCGGACAGGCAAATTTCAAATATCAAATGAATAACTTAACAAAAAAATGACAAATGAAATATTTAATAATACAAAATGTCTGCCAATGTCAGCGAACCATGGAGGATAAAAAATGCGGGTTAAGATATTTGGAAAGCATGGGTGTGCAAAATGTATAACGACAAAAAATAAACTAACGTTTTTCTTAAATAAATGGAAGGTTCGTGATAAAGTAGGACTGGAATTTCACGACTTAGATACCGTAGAAGGTATGGCTGAAGGGGCATATCATGATGTACTGAATATTCCCACGACCATATTTTCAAAAGAGGAAAATACTATTGCCCGCTGGGATGGCGAGGTACCGAAGTCAGAGGAATTTAAAAAACACCTGTCGTGCGTTGAAGGATAAGGCAGTACGTTTCAGAAAGCAACGCACTGAATGACAAATGTCAAAATCCAAATAAATAACTTAACTTAACAAAAGAATGACCCGCCAAAAGTCTCGGCGGGCAGGCAAATGAAAAAACAACGGTTGTTTTTTTATTTTGAGGATTAGAATATTTAAAGATTCATTTGAGTTTTGTAATTTGGAATTAATTTGAAGAAGTAACTAGTTATGAATTTTAATATCCGTGGGTTCAATCCCACTACAATGATTGATTGGCCGGACCGTATTGCCAGTGTGATTTATATTGCCGGGTGTAATTTCCGCTGTCCTTACTGTCATGCTAGCCGTTTGGTAAAAACCACCGAGAAGCTTGTGCATATTCCTTTTTTAAAAATCAAGGAATTTTTGACCGAGAAAAAAGATTGGATTGAAGGGGTGGTTATTGGCGGCGGTGAGCCGACAACCCAGCCGCATCTACTCGACTTGTTAGCAGAATTAAAAAGTATGGCCCTGCCGGTAAAAATCGACACCAATGGCACAAACCCGCGCTTTTTAGAAACCATAATTAAAAAAGACATGGTGGAGTATATTGCTATGGACATAAAGGCACCACTTTATTCCAACAACCGGTTTTATATTCAGGCGGCCCAGGATCCGCTGCTGGCGACTAACGTGATAAAAGAAAGCATTAAGATTATTATGAATAGCCGCGTTAATTATGAATTTCGTACCACGGTTGTCCCGACGATTTTGGAAAAGGCGGATATTATAAATATTGCCCGGGATATTTCCGGGGCAAAACTTTACGTATTGCAGCAATTTGTCCCGCGTGATGTTTTAGACCCGGAACTTTTAACCGTAATTTCCTACCCTAAAGAAACCCTCGAAGAAATGGCGCGCCTGGCCGCAGAATTTGTCGAACGCGTCATTTGCCGAATATAGGCCGTCTTTTCCAAAGACGCCATAGCAAATGTCCCGGTAAAAGACACAACAGGCAGGCAAATTTCAAATGGCAAATAAATTGGCAGACATTTTATAAGGTGCGTGCATAGACAGGAGATAGAGGGGATGGCAGAGGAGTCAGAATGAAATTTAAAAAAGAACTTACGCTTTTAGATGTCTTTTGTATTGCTGTGGGAACGATGATTAGTTCCGGACTTTTTGTGTTACCAGGCCTGGCGCATGCGCAGGCAGGCCCGGCAGTCGTTTTTTCTTATTTTTTTGCCGGACTTTTGGCATTGACTGGAATGCTCTCACAAGCGGAGTTAGTTTCGGCAATGCCAAAAACAGGCGGCACATATTTTTATGTAACCCGCAGTATGGGACCGGTAGCCGGAACCATAGATGGGTTAGTTACCTGGTTTTCTTTATGTTTAAAAAGTGCATTTGCCTTGGTCGGGATGGCTGCTTTTACGAAAATGTTTGTTGCGGTTGAAATACACATAATTGCCGTAGGTATTTGTTTTGTTTTTGTTTTGATTAATATTTTAGGAATAAAAGAAGTCGGCAGGGTACAACGGGTATTAGTATTAGGACTTTTGTCGATCCTGATTTTCTATGTAATTCGCGGATTTCCCGCGATTAAGGTTCATAATTTTGAACCGTTTGTTACAAAAGGCATAGCTGCGGTTTTTGTCACGGCAGGTTTTGTTTTCATCTCTTTCGGGGGATTATTAAAAGTCGCAAGTGCCGCCGAAGAAGTAAAAGATCCACACTACACGATACCTTTGGCAATGATTTTGTCGCTTTTTGTTGTAACTGTACTCTATACACTTGTTGTATTTGTGACCTCTGGGGTACTTGGTTCGGCCGTGCTTGATCATTCATTAACTCCTATTTCTGACGGAGCGCGTGTCTTTTTAGGGGACAAAGGGGTGATGCTGCTAAATGTTGCCGCGATTTTAGCATTTGTTTCAACCGCTAATGCCGGGATTATGGCCGCAGCAAGATATACGACCGCTTTGGCGCATGACGGGTTATTGCCGGAGGTGTTTGGTAGAATTAATCAGCGCTATAATACTCCCCATGTCTCGGTTATTTTTACCGGGATTTGTATTATTATCGCTTTGTTCTTTAATTTAACTATTCTTGTTAAAATCGCATCGACGGTGCTTATTTCGACCTTTTTATTCTCTTGCCTGGCGGTTATTATTATGCGGGAAAGTGAAGTGCAAAATTATCAGCCAAGATTTAAATCTCCGTTATATCCCTGGATACAAATTGTCGGTATTGTTGGCTGTGGACTGCTGATATTTAAGATGGGAACGGAGGCCCTCAGAGCATTTCTTATGTTTATCATCGGAGGACTTTTTATTTATTGGTTTTATGGAAGGATTAGAACCACGCGGGAATACGCGCTATTGCATCTTATTGAAAGAATTACTGCAAAGGAGCTGACGACGCATTCTTTAGAAACAGAGTTAAAAGAGATTATCCAAGAACGCGATGATATTACTAAAGATCGCTTCGATGCGGTTATTGAAAAATGTGTTGTTCTTGACATCGGTAAGTCAATGGAGTTAGCTGGATTTTTCAAATTAGTCTCGGAAGTTATTTCAGAGAGGATAAAGGTAAAGACGTCGGTTCTTTTTCAGCTTATTTCAGAGCGCGAAAAGACAACCAGCACGGTTATCGCCCCAGGCATTGCCATACCGCATATTATCATTGACGGCGAGCGGGTGTTTGACATACTTCTGGTGCGTTGTAAAGACGGGATTGAGTTTCATGAGACGGTCCAAAAAATCCATACGATATTTGTCCTGGTAGGAACGAGGGATGAAAGAAATTTTCATTTGCGTGCCTTAGCGGCAATTGCCCAGATTTTGCAAAGTGCTAATTTCAATAAAAAATGGCTATCCGCAAAAAACGAGAAAGCGCTAAAGGATATTGTCTTGTTAGGAAAAAGAATGCGATAACGCATGACGAAGAAAAAGATGAAGAGGTGTTGTTGATCCATATATGTTGATTACCCCGGTAAGAAGATTTATCTTTTACCTTTTTCTAAAACTGGGGGTATCGATTTAAAAACAACCAATATAAATGATTTGCTTCGTGTTTATGGCCTTAAGGAATTAAAATAATACCCCCGCCGTCTGCCACAATACTGGCGGATGAAGCAGGGGTTGCTTTATACTCGGAAAATAGTTTACGTTTCCCGTCTATCCGACTTGACGGAGGAAAGCAAAATTTTGCTTATGTGTATTGCAATTTATCGTAGCCTGTGATAAAATAAAATCTCTACCAAATATCGAGGATCCGTGATTGCTTTATTGAGGGGCGAAGATCGGCCAAGGGATTAGTGGTGGGGGTAAAATTCAACAAGGCAATTTGTATCACTTTTGCGGAGATAAATGATGCCGGCGGTTAAAAACCAGCGACAGAAAATAAACGAAAAAATGAATAAAATGCAACGTTCAAAAGCCACCGGTAGCAGTCAGAGGACGGAAGGCAGAAATTAGATAATATGTGTTTTGATAAAAATAGATTACAAAAACTAAAAAATATTATTGCTAAGGAAATCAATCCATATCCGGATAATTTTAATATTACACATACACTTTCTGAAGTGCAACAATTACCGGAAGGAACTAAGGACGTTGCGCTTGCTGGACGGATTGTTTCAATTAGGAAAATCGGCAAGTTAATTTTTGGACATTTACAAAATTTTTATCATAAATTTCAGTTTGCTTTAGAAAAACAAACAATCGGTGGAGATGATTTTGATTTTTTTTGTACCAATATAGAAATTGGGGATCATCTGGGAATAAAAGGAGACTTATTTAGAACAAAAACAGGAGAATTTACATTAAAAATAAAAACATTTAGACTGTTGTCTAAATCATTATTACCTTTGCCGGAAAAATGGCATGGTTTACAAGATAAAGAAAGCCGTTATAGAAAAAGGTATCTGGATTTGATCGCAAACAAACAGACCAGAGAAATTTTTAAATTGTGTATTAAGGCGACAACAGCGCTAAGGAATTATTTAGAAAAGAATTCTTTTGTCGAGGTTTTTACCCCGGCAATAAGTAGTGTTGTATCTGGCGCAATGGCGACCCCCTTTAAATCGCACTATAATGTTCACGATTTAGACATATATTTTAGAATAGCTCCGGAAACTTACTTAAAAAGGTTAATTATTGGGGGGATAGACAGAATCTATGAATTTGCTAGATGTTTTAGAAATGAAGGAGTTAGTAGTGAACATTTGCAGGATTTCACGATGGTAGAAACTTATGCCGCTTATTGGAATTATCAAGATAATATGAAATTTGCGAAAAAAATGATTCTGGAAACGATCGGCAGTGCTACCGGAAGTACAAAAATCGATTTTAGAGGACAAAATATTGAACTAGATAAAGATTGGCCAATTATTTCTCTACGGGAGCTAATAAAAATGGATTGTAATATAGACATTGCTGATTGTGAGAATTCTGCCGAGCTGCTGGCGAAAATTAGAGATAAAAAATTAGAGCTTGAACAGCCGGAATTAGAAGTGCTTAGTAAAGGCCATTTAATCGATCTGCTATATAAGAAATTTTCTCGTCCAAAGTTAACTCATCCGGTCTATTTAACAGGTCACCCGATGGAAATTTCTCCGTTAGCAAGACCGAATGATAAAGATAATACATTAGCAGATCGTTTCCAAATTTTGATTGGCGGCATAGAATTGGTAAATGGCTATTCGGAATTAGCAGATCCTATAAGGCAACAATCAAATTTCGAAATACAATCCAAATTAAGACAGAATGGTGATGAAGAAGCGATGATTGCAGAAGAATCGTTTTTGGAAGCTTTAACGTATGGTATGCCACCGACATCCGGATTAGGAATGGGGCTGGAAAGATTTTATTTAATATTAACAAATTCTGACAATATACGTGACGTTGTTTATTTCCCGTTTATGCGTAGAGTTGATAGTAACGAAAAGAAGTGATTGTTTTGTTAAAATTTATCTATAGATTACCTTCAGATTTTCTTCAAGCCCTGGTGATGGGATTATTTTCCAAAGGACGCTTAATATTGCGGAGAAGTGGAAATGGCCAAAAGCTAACTGAAAATTGTTGATAATTTATATAGCCTGCCTTTGGCATATACTTCTCTGTCCCGATATATCTTGGCCGATTGTCTCGAAAATGCCATAACCTTGATAATGGGCTGACTTTTGTCAAACGTACATATAACCACTTATAATTTACTGCCTGCAAATTGTCACGAATAAACATGCTCCATGCGTGTTAATCCGTGGCTTTATCTTTTTCTGTACACTTAGTGTTATCCCTCTTGTCATCCGGCCAAATTTACGATAAAATATAATAAAATTATCAATGAATAAATTCTCCGCAATATCTACCACAAAATCGAAGACCCGCTGAAGCGTTGTGGCGGGTTGACGGACAAGGATTAAACTCACCCGCCATGGTTTTTTGGCGGGTTCATTTAAGGAGGTTGCGTATGAGTCTATTACTGTTTATGTTAACACTTGTTGTCTCGTTTATTGCGGTGCGGATTGGCGCGGTTGCCTTTCAGTTGACCGGGCTGGAGTGGTCGTTGGCTAAATTTCAAGCACTGTCTTGCTTTACCGGTACCGGGTTTACAACAAAAGAAGCAGAGTTAATCGCCGGCTATCCGCAAAGACGCCAGATCGCCTCGGTGCTCATGATCTTTGGTAATGCCGGACTCGTTACCCTGGTTGCTACCTTTGGCAATTTTCTGCAGTCAGATATTTTGGCCAGTAAAGTTTTTGTCCCTTTTGTAACAATAGGCGGTGCGCAGAGTTTAGTACCGTGGATAAATTTAATCGTTATGATTATTATAATCTACCTTGGCCATAAATTTTTTACTCATTCAAAATTTGGCGTTAAATTCACGGATTTTTTAAGAGCACGTGTTGCAAAAAAAAATAAACCGGTTTCTTTTGAAGAATTAGTCATTCTTACTGGCGGATATGGGATATCTTATATTGATGTTTCCGGGGAAAGTATGTTGCTGAATAAAACAATTCTTAATTCCGGACTAAAAAGACAGGGCATTTTGGTCCTGGCGATTGAAAGAAAAGAAGAAATAATCCCTAATCCGGCCGCAGATACTCAGTTGCTTTTAGGAGACAGCCTTATCTGTTTTGGAAAATCGGATAATATCAGGAATGCGGCAGCAGAACCAGAACCACATGACACAAAGAAAAACGTTTATTAAATACGTATTGTGTATTGAGCATTTGAGATTAGAATTTATTTATTGAATGATTACGCTGTGTTTTTTAATTAAATTCCCTTGATATCAGGCTAAAATGTGATATCATATTATCCACGGATTAGCCTAAAAGAATATAAACCCAGAAGCAGATAATTACCGAAAAAATAATGATTACAAGAAATACCCCGCCAACAAAACTGACTCCAATGATGAGCCAGTATTTAACAATTAAGCAGGATAATCAGGATAGTATCCTCTTTTTTCGGCTTGGCGATTTTTATGAGATGTTTTTAAATGATGCAGAGATCGCCTCAAAAATCTTAGGACTGGCCTTGACCAGCCGTGAGGCGGGTAAAGGCAGAAAAGTGCCAATGTGCGGAGTGCCGTTTCATGCCGCGGATAATTATATTTCCCGTCTGATCAAATCCGGCCGTAAAGTCGCAATCTGCGAACAAACAGAGGACCCCCGTCTGGCAAAAGGGATTGTAAAGAGGGAAATTGTGCGGGTGGTTACCCCTGGGACGGTGCTTAGTCCGGCGCTGCTTGAAGAAAATACCAGCAATTTTATCGTTGCCGTAAATAAACAGGAACAGAAATGGGGGTTGGGGTTTGTTGAGCTTTCTACCGGTGAGTTTAAAGTAACCGAGATTAGCAGTTTTAATGCGCTTGATGATGAGTTAGTACGGATTGCTCCAGCGGAAATAATTTTGCCGGATGATTTTAAAAAAGAAGAGAAGATTACCGCAAAAATAAAAGAGCGTTTGCCGGCATTAGTTACTTTTGTGGAGCCGTGGGATTTTGACTGCTTACACGGGGTGGAAGTTCTGAAAAATCATTTTGCCACGAAAACCATCGAGGGCTTTGGTCTGGAAGACCTGCCGATAGCTGTTGGCTGCGCCGCAGCTTTAGTGAAATATTTAGCGCTTACCCAGAAGACTACGCTTTCGCATATCACCACCCTCGGGACATATAATCCCTCAGATTTTATGATGCTCGATGCTTCAACCCAGACGAACCTTGAACTGATTAAAACAACCGATGGCAAAATCGGCAGTGGCACGCTTTTTCATGTGCTCAATAAAACAAAAACCGCCATGGGCGCACGGCTTTTAAAAGCTTGGATTCTCCAGCCGCTGAAATCAATTCCGGAAATAAACCGGCGCCTTGAAGCGACGGAAGAATTGTCTAATAATAACAGCTTAAGAGAAAGGCTTGAAGAAATTCTAATCCCCTGCCTTGATATCGCGCGGCTTGCCGGACGTGTTAGTTTAAAAATTGCCAATGCCCGGGACATTCTTGCACTTAAACAGTCTTTAGATATTATCCCCGTGCTTAAACAGTATCTCGCAGACTGCCAATCAGAACTGCCTTCTGATATTAGCAGGAGACTCGACCCCTTAGATGAATTAAGAGATTTAATAAGGCGCGCAATTGCTGAAGAACCGCCGCTATCAGTTAGAGACGGCAACCTGATAAAAGCAGGATTTAATCCGGAAGTCGATGAGCTGCATAATATTTTAACCAAGGGGAAAGATTGGGTCTTAAGCCTGCAAGAAGCAGAAAAAAAACGCACGAATATTACTTCTTTGAAAATCCGCTATAATAAGGTTTTTGGCTATTATATTGAAATTACCAAAGCAAACCTGCACCTTGTGCCGGCAGATTATATCCGTAAACAAACCCTGACAAATGCAGAGCGCTTTATTACTCCCCAACTGCAAGAGTATGAGACAAAAATTTTAGGCGCGCAGGAACGGATTGTTACGCTTGAATATGAAGTATTTATGCAGGTTTTAAACGAGGTAGTTGTTTATATCGAAAGGGTGAAAAACAGTGCAAGTTTTATTGCCACGGTTGATGTGATCTTAAGTTTCGCAATCACGGCAAAGGCAAATGCCTATGTAAAACCGCAAATTTCTGAGACGGATGTTATTGATATTAAGGAAGGTTGCCATCCGGTACTTCAGGAAATCCTGCCCGAAGGACAGCTTATTGCTAATGATTTGTATCTGGATAGAGAAGAGACGCAAATATTGGTTATTACCGGTCCGAATATGGCCGGTAAATCTACTTATATCCGCCAGGCGGCATTACTTATTTTAATGGCGCAGATTGGCAGTTTCCTGCCGGCAAAACAGGCGCGGATTGGCGTGGTCGATAGGATATTTAGCCGTATTGGTGCCGCGGATATGCTTACTGCGGGTATGAGTACGTTTATGGTCGAGATGATTCAAAGCGCAAATATTTTAAATAATGCCACCAGCCGCAGCTTGATTATCCTTGATGAGATTGGACGGGGCACAAGTACGTTTGACGGGTTAAGCATTGCCTGGGCCGTGGTTGAGTACCTGCATAATAACCCGAGCGCTAGTGCCAAGACCCTGTTTGCCACGCATTACCATGAATTGACCGAGGCGAATATTATGCTAAAACGCGTAAAAAATTTTAATGTTGCGGTTAAGGAATGGCAGGATGAAGTGGTCTTTCTGTATAAAATTACCCCGGGCAGTTGTGACCATAGTTTTGGTATTCATGTAGCAAAACTTGCCGGACTGCCCCCGGCAGTTATTAATCGGGCTAAGGAAATATTGAGAAATTTAGAAATGCAAAGTATTGCTTTTAACGGACAGCCGAGCTTTGCAACAAATAAAAAAAGAACGAGGAAAAAAGAAGAACAATTGGATTTATTTTCCCCTAAACCGGTACCTTTTTATCGCGAGCTGCAAAATTTAGAAATTGATACTCTTACGCCGATTGAGGCACTTAATTTGTTAAACAAATTCAAGAAAGAGGTAGAAGCAAATGGCTAAAATGGAGCCTGACCGGCAGACCGGTGGTCCAGCAAAAATACCCGATAAGGGACAACATCCGCCGCAACCCCGGCATTTAGCCACGAGTCTATCCGCTGGTCCGCGGCCGGGGCGGATAAAAATACTGCCGGAAAATATCGTGCAGAAAATTGCCGCCGGAGAGGTTATTGAGCGTCCGGCTTCGGTGGTAAAAGAGTTGGTAGAAAATTCCCTGGATGCGGCAAGTACGGAGATTAGCATTGAAATTCTAAAAGCCGGTAAGTCACTGATCCGGATAACCGATGATGGCTTGGGAATAGATGCCGAAGACATTCCCCACTGCATAAAAAGACATGCCACGAGTAAAATAAAAGACATTGAAGATTTAGAGCGGATTTCTACCTTTGGTTTTCGCGGCGAGGCGCTGTCAGCAATTGCCGCGGTTTCTTTTTTAAAGATTATCAGCAAAACAAAAAACGCCGATGCCGCGACCGTGCTTTCTCAGTCCGGGGGAGGAAATATTGTGCTGCAAAAGACCGCGGCCCGGCAAGGAACAAATATAGAAATCAACAGATTATTTTTTAATACCCCGGCGAGATTAAAATTCCTAAAAAGTGATGCCACGGAATTAACCCATATTATAAATATTGTATCCGCACTGGCTCTGGCGGAGGAAAATGTTGGGTTTAAACTTTATTCCGGTAAAAAAGAACTAATCAACACCCCGCCCAATCAAAAGCGCAAAGAGCGGATTAAAGATTTAAGCGGTACTATGATTAGTGAACATCTACTCGATATTTCTACAGAAAGTGATAATTTTTCCATTAAAGGTTTTATCAGCCGGCCGGAGGCGGCCTTGGCTAATCGAGGCAATCAGTATATTTTTATAAATAAAAGGCCGGTTACCTCCCGCTCGCTAAGTCACGCTATTTACAGCGCATACGAGAAATTTATCGGCCGGGACAAGTTCCCGGCAGTTTTTATATTCATTAAAATCGCGCCGCAGCTCGTGGATGTTAATGTCCATCCCACAAAGCGAGAAGTGCGTTTTTATAACGAAAAGGTCTTGCATGATACACTGTTTCAAGAAATAGAGCAAAAATTGCTGCAAGCCGGGGCAGAGGAAATTACGCCGTTTAGCCGGCAAATAGTACAAGATTTTACGCCGGGGGTGCCAAACATCCATTCAGTAAACACGCCCCCTCCTACGCAAATGCAGTTTGAAAATTTTATTGCGGATGATTTTTTAATTAGAAAAGTTCCGGAGGCATTACCCGGCCGGCCTTATGTGCGGCAAATAAATAAAATGTATATTCTGAGCGAAGAAAAAAATGCCTTAGTTATCTACGACCAGCATGCGGCACATGAAAGAATTTTATATGAAAGATTGTTAAAGAAAAATCAGTTCCCAGAAGCCGAAAAACAAATGCTGCTTATGCCGGTTAGTCTGGAGATAACCGCGGCGCAGAAGGCGCAGCTTAAGGAAAACCTCGAAATGTTTAGTAAAATCGGCTTTGATATCGAAGAAATTGGAGCGGATGTATTTGCCGTGTGCAGCTGTCCGCCGTTTATTGAGCATTTGCAGGTGAAGGAAATAATTATAGCAATGTTAAGTGAATTTGAATACACAGATTTTCCCAGGGATTTAACCCAAAAATATGAAAAGGTGGTTTCCACCTGCGCCTGTCATGCGGCAATAAAGGCCAATCAGGAGTTAACCGGGGATGAGATGCTCCAGATGCTTGCAGACCTTAAAACCTGTGAAAACCCCGCCTATTGCCCGCACGGCAGACCAACGTTCATACAAATAACCTATGAACAGATGCTGAAGAATTTTAAGAGAACATAGATAGAATGACAAATGTCAAATTTCAAAATCCAAATGAATCACTCAACAAAAAAATGCCTGTCACAATGCGCGCGCAGGCAGGTAAATGGAGAAAGATTTTATAATCGTTTTTTTTGAGATTAAAATATTTAAAGATTCATTTGGCATTCGGGATTTGACAAATGTCAAATCCCGGGGGGGTATGATGCTAAAAAATTTTAAGGTCATAAATAGAGAAGGCAAAGAAGTAAGTTTTGATATTAAAAGGATAGAACAGGCAATTTTCAAGGCGTTTGCCGAACTAAGATATGCGTCAACACAAATTCCGGCCTCCTCTCTGGCAAGAAAAGCTGCGGCTAATATTGAAGACAAATTCCCACAGAAAAAAGCCGGCATCGAAGATATCCAGGATATTGTCGAGAATGTCTTAATTGATCAAGGATTTTCTGAGGTTGCCCGCGCGTATATTCTTTATCGCCAGCAGCATACGCACCTGCGCCAGACAAAACATTTCTTAGGTGTTCTGGATGACCTGAAGCTAAGTGTTAATGCGGCAACGATTTTGAAACGGCGTTATCTTAAGAAAAATGAATCCGGTGAAATTGTCGAAACGCCTCGTCAGATGTTTGGACGCGTTGCCCGCGGTGTGGCCGAAGGAGACCGCGACGGTCAGGGGAAAGAAGTTCGGGAAACAGAAGAAATATTTTATCAGCTTTTGATTTCAAAAAAATTCATGCCGAATTCGCCGACGTTGATGAACGCCGGCACAAAACTTGGCCAGCTGGCAGCCTGCTTTGTGCTGCCGGTAGAGGATTCAATGAGCGAAATTTTTGCTGCCCTGAGATACATGGCATTGATCCACCAGTCAGGCGGGGGAACGGGATTTTCGTTTTCCCGGCTTAGACCAAAAGGGGATATTGTTTGTTCAACTATGGGGATTGCTTCGGGGCCGGTGTCTTTTATGAAAGTTTTTGATTCTGCTACCGCGGTGATTAAGCAAGGCGGCCGGCGCCGGGGAGCAAATATGGGGATTTTACGGGTTGACCATCCGGATATCCTTGAGTTTATCACCGCAAAAACAAATAAAGATACCCTGTTAAATTTTAACATCTCGGTTGCGATTACCGATAAGTTTATGCATGCGGTAAGATATAATAAAGAATATGAACTAATTAACCCCCATTCAAAAAAGGCCGCAAGACGGGTAAATGCCAGAGAGGTATTTGATTTAATTGTTACCATGGCATGGGAAACCGGAGAGCCGGGCTTAGTATTTATTGATCAGATTAACCGCAATAATTTTGTCCCGGTTTTAGGGGAGATTGAAGCAACAAATCCCTGCGGGGAGCAGCCGCTCCTGCCGTATGAGTCATGCACCCTGGGCTCAATCAACCTGCCGCTGTTTGTTAAAAAAGGTAAAGTTGACTGGCAGGATTTGAGAAAGACAGTTGCCCAGGCCGTGCATTTTCTGGATAATGTGATTACGGTTAACCGCAATATCCTGCCGGAGATTAAAAAGATAACCTTAGCTAATCGAAAGATTGGACTGGGCGTTATGGGGTTTGCCGAACTCTTAATCGAGCTGGGGATTCCTTACGATAATCCGGCAGCATTAAGCATTGCCGAAAAGTTGATGCGGTTTATTAATCAAGAAGCCAGGAGTGCTTCAATAAGACTTGCCGGAAAGAGAGGCAGTTTCCCTAATTTTAAAAAAAGCCGCTGGCCGCAGAAAGGTATCCCGGCGCTGCGTAATGCTACGCTGACGACAATTGCTCCGACCGGAACAATTAGCATAATTGCCGGATGCTCCAGCGGGATTGAGCCGTTATTTGCGGTAAGTTTTGTAAGAAATGTATTGGAAGGCACGCAGCTCTTAGAAGTAAATACCCAGTTTGAGCGTTTTGCCAGAGCACGTGGTTTCTATAATGAACAATTGATGATGGACATTGCAAAAGCAGGTACGGTTAACAATTTTAAACAAGTGCCCAGCGACATAAAACGGTTATTTATAACCGCAATGGATATTTCACCCAGGTGGCATGTGCGGCTGCAGGCGGCATTTCAAAAACATACTGATAATGCTGTGTCCAAGACCATAAATTTACCGCCGCAGGCAACAACAGAAGATGTAAAAAAGATATTTATGCGCGCACATCAGTTAAAATGCAAAGGGATTACGGTCTACCGCTGCGGCAGCCGGGACAAACAAGTACTCTATCTGGGCGAGGAGCTCCAGAAACAAATCCCCGAAGCACAAAATTTTGTTGCTGCCGCGTCAGAATACGCTGGCGGGTGCGCGGCCGGAGAATGTAACTTTTAGTTGTTTCCTTAATTTTTGAAAAAAAGAAACAACTAAAAGAATGACAAAATCCAAATGTCAAATGACAAATAAATATTTAAATCTGTGAAATCTGTGGCTGCCTGTGCCCTATGGGTGCTTGTAATCTGTTATTGCTTGTAGCCTGCGGTTACTTAAAAAATATACGAAAGTTTTTGACAGAACCAATTGGGAATTGAGGAGGAACTTATGTCTAAAAAAGAAGTACCATTATCGCTGGCAACACGTCTGATAAATCCGGGAGTTGTCGTACTAATCACGAGCGGGTATAAAGAAAAAAGAAACATTATGACTCTGGCATGGAATATGCCGGTAAGCAAAAAACCGCCGCTGGTTGCGATAAGTGTTGCCAGGACACATTTCACGCATGAACTTATCAAAAGCTCCGGTGAATTTATTATTAATGTTCCGGCGGCGGCAATGCTAAAAGCAGTACATAATTGTGGACGGGTTTCCGGCCGGGAGGAAGATAAATTTCAAAAAAGCGGCTTTACCGCGGCAAAGGCGCTTAAGGTTAAGAGTCCGCTGATTACGGAATGTCCGGCGCACATAGAATGCGTTTTAGCTAACTCGATTTTAGCCGGGGATCATACGATTTTTATCGGGGATATTGTTGCGGCAGAGGCCGAAGAGGGAGTATTTGAACAGTATTGGAAAATAAATAAAGTAGAATTATTAAGTCATTTGGGAGGCAGTAAATATGGTAAAATCAAAGAAGAGCTTGAGGCCGGGTAGTCCGGAGTATATTGTCAGTGCCTGTCTGGTTGGTGCGGATTGTCGCTGGGATGGGACAAAGCGCAAAAATGCTAAACTCTATCAGCTTTATAAACAAGGCCGGCTTATCCCGGTGTGCCCGGAAAAACTCGGGGGGCTATCAGCGCCGCATGTGCCGTATGAGATTTTAGGTGGCAGTGGAATTGATGTTTTACATGGCATGGCAAAGGTCTTTTCTAAAGATGGACTGGATGTGACCGCACAGTTTATAAAAGGCGCAGAAGCGGTTTTAGATATTGCCAAGAGTTTAGGGATAAAAAAAGCGATTTTAAAATCAAAAAGCCCTTCTTGTGGATATACAAAAATTTATGATGGAACGTTTTTTGGCGAACTTGTGCCCGGCCACGGAGTAACCACGGCACTGCTTTTAAAATATAAAATTAAGATTGTCGATGAGAGGAAATATTAAAAAATCGGTGTTCCCGATTTTTTAATTCCAAATGACAAAACCCCTGCCTGCGGCAGGCAGGCAAATGTCAAATGAATAACTTAACAAAAAAAATGGCAAATAAAAGAAATAGTATAGTTGTTTTTTTTAAGGATTAAGCTATTTGAAGATTTATTTGAATTTTGGAATTTGACATTTGGAATTAAATATAGAATAGTTACAATGGAGATTTGGAAACAGTGTTATATTTTACATAACCTCTATCCAATATCATTAATTAAAACTATGCGTAATCAGGAAATTGCCGGTATTTTTAATGAAATTGCCGAACTTTTGGAGATCAAGGAAGAAAATCCTTTTCGTATCCGTGCCTACCGTCGTGCCGCACAAAACATTTCCGGATTAACCGAGGATATTGCGGTGCTTTGCCAAAAGAATAGGCTGGAGAATATCCCCGGGATTGGCCGGGACCTGGCCGGGAAAATAAAAGAGATATTAAACACCAATCGCCTCGGTTATTATGAAGAATTAAAATCAACAGTGCCGTCGGCAATTATAAAATTTATGACCGTTTCCGGGATTGGCCCAAAGACAGCAAAGTTGATCCATGAGAAGTTACAGATTGATACATTAGATGCCTTGGAAAAATATGCCCGTGCGAATAAAATTGCCGGGCTGCCGGGAATAAAGGAAAAGACTCAGGAAAACATAATCAAGGGTATTGAATTACAAAAAAGATTTTCCGGCCGAATGTTATTGTCTGAGGCAATGAGTTTATCCGAAGAGATAATTTTCTCCTTAAAAAAACTTACCCCGATTAAACGCATCGAGGCCGCCGGAAGTTTAAGAAGAAAAAAAGAAACCGTCCGCGATATTGATATTCTGGCAACCTCAGAGAATGCCGAGGAAGTTATGGATAAATTTACCAGGCTGCCTTTGGTAAGACAAATACTTGCGAAAGGAGAAACCAAGTCTGCGATTATAACCAAGGACAATGTTCAGGTAGATCTGCGCGTGGTTGAGGCGGAAAGCTTTGGTGCGGCCCTATGCTATTTTACCGGTTCAAAAGAACATAACATTCACTTAAGAGATATGGCAAAAAGAAAAGGGATAAAGATTAACGAATACGGGGTATTTCAGAAGCAACAAAAACGGTCACTGGCCGGAAAAGATGAAAGAGATGTTTATCGGGTTTTAGGGCTTTCTTATATTGAACCTGAGCTGCGTGAGGATAAGGGAGAGATTGAAGCGGCAAAAAAACACAACCTGCCGCAGTTAATAACCGGGAAAGATATTAGGGGAGATTTACACGTACATACCAGCTATAGCGACGGGGCGTATAAACTGGAGGATATGGTTGCCGCGGCGATAAAAAGAGGTTACGCGTATATTGCCATAACTGACCACTCCCCGGGGTTAGGGGTAGCCGGGGGGCTAAAGGAAAAAGAATTGAAAATAGTTATAAAAAAAATTCACCGCTTGAATAAAAGATACAAAAACTTTACAATACTATGCGGGACAGAGGTTGATATTCACAGTGATGGAACACTTGATTACCCGGATGAAGTATTAAAAGAGCTGGATTTAGTTATTGCGGCCGTACATTCGGGATTTAAACAATCAGAAGAAATGATCACAAAAAGAATAATCACGGCGATGAAAAATAAACATGTCCACATTATTGCCCATCCGAGCGGGAGATTGCTCAAAGAGCGAGAGCCTTATGCGCTGAACTGGGATGAGGTTATAAAGGCTGCGGCGGATACAAATACAGCCTTGGAAATAAACGCTTATCCCAAACGGCAGGATTTAAATGATCTAATCGCCCGCCGGGCAAGAGAAGAAGGCATTAAATTAGCAATTAATACGGATGCGCATCTAATCGAACAATTAGATTTTATCAAGTATGGCATTTATCTCGCCAGACGCGCCTGGTGCCGGAAAACAGACATATTAAACACTCTGCCGGTTGGACAGCTGCTTGAGGTGATTAAAAAATAATGGTTGATCCGGAAAAAATAAAAAATGCATTTAATATTGCAAAAAACACCCTGCTGACCAGCCGGTCTCATCCCGCAGACATATTATTAGGGGTGGGATTAAACGGCCGGGAGTATCAGATCCTTAATCTGGAGCATAACACCCAGGTAAATGCACTTGATTTTTTGTGCCGCGGGACGAATAATGAAAAATATCTTATCAGAGAAGGAATTATTCGCGAGGATCAAGAAGGATTTCCTTATTTTGTAAGTGCAAAATACAAGCGAAGAAAAACCCTTCCCGCGGAAATACTCGCGGGATTTGCCCAGGCCGGTATCGAGACGAACATTTTAATAACCTCTAACTGGGATACCCGGCATCGATTATACCGGGCCGTGGACGGAATAAAAAGACATATCTGCTTTAAACAATGGCAGCGAGAACGTTTTGATCCAACATGGGTTGCGGTAACCTTGGTGTATTATAGCGAGATTAATAGCAATTGGCGCAATATCTACAAAGAAAACGTATTTATTGATGATGTTTTTGAGTATACCACTAATCTTATGCCGGGATTTGGCAGCTGCTGCGGAACGCATCTTTTACTTGCCCAAACGTTATTTTATAAAGCCTCGCGGGAAAAAAATAAATTTATTCCTTTTATTGAGCTGAGATTAAAGGAAACATTCAAGATGATAAAGTTAAACCAAAAGAGAAACGGATTGTTTAACCTAAACTGGTACAAAAAAAGAATCCTCCCCGCTAAATTGCGGGTAGAAGAAGATATATTTTTTAATCCCAAGGAAAAAAAAGAAAAGGAAGTATATCTCAGCGGGCATATTATTGGCTGGCTGAGATATTATCTTGATGCAGAACAGATTCGGGAAGAGGCGTGGATAAATAAAGCAATAGATGCTGTTTGTCAGGCAATAATAGATCATCCGGACAAAATGCGCAAAAATACGCATGCAATTTTATACACCGGGTGGGCGCTTAAAGAAATCAGTGCGGTTTTCGGGATTCTTTGAGCTGGTTAAAACAAAAATAAGAGGTCTTTAATCTTGACATTTGGAAGATAATCAAATAATATAACGCATGTAATGGTAAGACCATTACGCATAGATACGGCAGACTGATAAATAAAATGAAGTGTGTGCGTAATGCTAAGATAAAGACCTGCTGCCAGCTTGTAACCTTCAGCTGGATGGTCCCCAGCTGACAAAATATCCGAGGTGGGATAAGGTATGAGTAGAACACTAGATTTAGAAAAATGTAAGGTTTGTGCTGACGGTATTTGTTGCCGGGAGGGGGTGGAGTTGACAAAAGAAGAATTGAAGCGTATAGTCCGTTTTGCCCCAGGCGTTAAGAAACCCTGGTTTAGGCGGCTGAAGGCAAATGAGGGAACAACCCCAGAAGATGAGTTTGAAACAGTTATAAAAAACAAAAGATGCGTTTTTCAGGACGAAAATAAACGCTGCATGGTTTATCCGGTCAGACCAAAGTACTGTGCGGAATTTCCATTGGAAGGTGGCAAAGTGGCGGAGTTTTATGATGAGTTGTGTGGAAGACTACATGATTAATGACAAATGACAAATTCCCCGCCACAAGGTGTTGGCGGGCAGGCAAATAAATCTCTCAACAAAAAAATGCAAAACCAAAATATAAAAATTTTTATATTTTTAGCATAATTCTGACATGTATATAATCGTAAACCTTCAGTGTGCGGAGTATGAATATCCCGGTCATCCGGAATCACCACAGCGGGTAACGGAAACATTTAAGTTTTTAGAGCAGCGAAATATTTCCTTTATCGGGCCGGCTCCAGCACAGGAAGAAGACATCCTTCTGGCTCATAGCAAAAGTTTGTTAAATAAGGTAAAAGAAGGAAGTTTTTTAGATGCGGATACACCTGCCCTAACGAATATTTATGAATATGCAAAACTTTCTGCCGGTGGGGCAATTTGTGCTGCAGAATTGGCGCGAGCTGGTAAACCGGCCTTTTCTTTGATGCGGCCCCCTGGACATCATGCAACAAAAGAAAAATTAGGCGGGTTTTGCTATTTTAATAATATTGCCATTGCCGTAAAAAAGCTGCAAAGAAAGGCTTGCCGGACGGCAATATTAGATATTGACTGCCATCATGGTAATGGTACAGAGGATATTTTTTTTGGTGATAAAAATACGTTGTACGTTTCACTTCATCAAACGCCTTTATACCCGGGCACCGGGCAGGTATCCCGGGGGAATTGCCTTAATTTTCCACTGGCAGCAGGGATAGCTGAACCTCTATATTTAAACATCTTGGATAAGGCAATGGGAGAGATAGCGAATTTTTCCCCGGAAGTCATTGCAGTATCTTGCGGGTTTGATACATATGAGCATGACCCGCTTTGCGGTTTAAAGCTTAAACAGAAAACGTACAAAAAAATTGCAGAGAAAATTTCTGCACTCCGCGTACCAATATTTTCTGTACTTGAGGGCGGATATAGTCCGGATTTGAAATATTGTATTTGGGAATATGTGCAGGGAATTGGCTAATAGTGATTTGTCTAACGGTTAGGGTAAGGCCTGTCCGCCAATTCCACCACAAAGATTGGCGGATCTTCGACTTTGTGGTGGAATGCCCGTATCATTAAAAATCCGAAATTCGAATATCGAAATTCTAAATAATATAGAGTAACGAGGCAAAATACGTGGTAAATACAAGGCGGGAGGTTTCCGCGGGCGGGGTTGTAGTTAGACATAAGCAGTTGCCAGCAACAGATAATGTTATTATTGAGACAATTGTTGCGGTAAGAGGCAATGGAAAAATTTATTGTCTGCCAAAGGGACATATTGAACCGGGTGAAGCTTTGTCCGAGGCCGCAAAAAGAGAAGTGAAAGAAGAAACCGGGGTGGAGACCAAGTTAATTAAAAAGATTAACCACATAAACTACTGGTTTTATGTAAAAGAAGAAAATATACGGATTTTTAAAACTGTGCACTTTTATTTACTAAAATATCTAAGTGGTAATCTGGAAGACCATGACGATGAACTGGAGAAAGTAGACTGGATAGATATAAATAAAGCCGATGGGCTTTTGACTTTTAAATCTGAAAAAGAAATAATGCAAAGAGCAAAAGGCTTAATCCGAGATGAACTTTTTTGATTTGTGTACATATTTTGAAAGATTAGAAAGCACTTCTTCGCGTTTAAATATGATGGAAATCCTGGCGGAGTTATTTAAAGGGCTGGATGACAAACAGGAGGTAGATAAGATTATTTATCTATCCCAAGGCCGGCTTTCTCCGGCATTTGAAAATATAGAATTTGGCATGAGTGAAAAACTTATTGCCCGCGCAATTATCGAAATATCCGGTAAAGACAAAAAAGAAGTATTGAAAATATTTCAGCACCTTGGGGACCAGGGCTTAACTATCGAAAAATTGATCTTTCATAAAAGCGGCAGTCTTAAGGTTAGCGAAGTATATGCCCGTCTTGAAGAAATTGCCCGGGTATCCGGCGAGGGGGCCGTGGCCGGCAAAATAGATGGCGTGGTTAAATTGCTTAAAATGTCCAGTAGTTTAGAGGCAAAGTATATTGTCCGGATAATTTTGGGGAGACTTCGTCTGGGCGTCGGAGACCCGACAATTTTAGACAGCCTTTCCTGTGCCTATACCGGGACAAAATCTATCAGAGTAGATTTAGAAAGGTCGTATAATCTTTGTTCAGATCTTGGACTGGTGGCAAAGACTTTATTTATAAAAGGGAAAACCGCAATTGATAAGTTTAAGGTTGATGTTGGTAGACCAATACGCGTAGCCTTAGCCGAACGGCTATCTAGTCCTGTGGAGATAATTGAAAAAATCGGCCGGTGTGCAGTCGAAGGTAAATATGACGGATTTCGCTGCCAGGTACATAAAGATGAAACACAGGTAAAAATATTTTCCCGTAATCTTGAAGATAATACCGGAATGTTTCCTGAAATTACCGAAAGTATGGGTCGGCAAATTCAAGAAAAACGGGTGATATTAGAAGGTGAAGCAATTTGCCAAGATCTGGATACCGGTGAATTTTTGCCTTTTCAGATAACCGTACAGCGTAAACGAAAATATGGAATTAGTGATATGCGCCGGATATACCCGTTAAGTCTTTTGGTTTTTGATTTGTTGTATGTTGATGGCGTTGATTTTACTAAAGAAAGCTATACCGAGAGACGTAAGAAGCTGAAACAAATGATAAAAAAAGGAGATGTGTTGCAAGTTGCCGAGGCGGCAATTGTCGAACGGGCAGAAGAACTGGAAAAATTTTTTGACGAAGCAATTAGTAAAGGATTAGAAGGCATTGTTGCCAAACGTCTGGATGCGCCATACCAGGCCGGCGGACGTAATTATACCTGGATAAAATTAAAAAGAAGCTATCAAGCAAAATTAACCGATACGATTGATTGTGTGTTGGTGGGATATTTAATTGGGAAGGGACAGCGTGCACGGTTGGGGCTGGGGTCAGTTTTAGCGGCAGTGTATGACCAAAAAGAAGACCGGTTTAAGACGATTGCCAAAATTGGCACTGGATTTAGCGAAGAAGAAAGTATGCAGTTAAAAAAGCTGATGGATGATTTTAAACTAAATGATAAACCAAAAGAACTTGATTCTTTGATTGATATGGATGTCTGGGTGGAGCCAAAATATGTGGTAGAAATACAGGCAGATGAAATTAGTAAAAGTCCGGTGCATACTTGTGGTAAAATAAAAGATGGTACAGGATATGCGCTTAGATTTCCGCGCATGGTTAGTTTCATTCGTAAGGATAAAACACCGTATGATGCAACTAGTGTTCGGGAAATTATAAAGATGTATAAAGGGCAAAAAATTAAGAAATAAAAAATGAGTGACCGTGAAGCAAAATTTTACGAAAAATTTGTTGATTTAAACAGGCGCTGTAATCTTTGTCCAAGAAAATGCGTAATTACCAGCGGCGAAAAAGGATTTTGCTCAACCCGTGAAAATAGAAATGGCGTGCTTTATGCAATAAACTACGGACAGGTTACGAATAAAGCATTTTCCTCGATTGAAAACAGATCGGTGTTCCATTTCTTTCCCGGCAGCAATTGGCTCTCCGTTGGCAGTTTTGGCTGTAATTTTCGATGTCCCGGCTGTATGCATGCAGAAATTGCTTATCTTAAAACCAGTAAAATTAGCAGCAATCCTTCCTCTGTATATTATTCACCCGAAGAACTGGTAAAAATAGCAAAAGATAACCAATGTAACGGTATATCCTGGGCATATAGTGAGCCGACGGTCTGGTTTGAATATGTGTTCGATACAGCAAAATTAGCTAAGGATGAAGGATTGTACACGAATATTGTAACAAATGGATACATGAGCATGCAAGTACTGGAGGAGCTTGCTCCTTATATTGATAGCTGTTGTGTGGATATTAAAGGTTTTACTGACTCTACCTATGCGGCAATTGCAAACATTGAATCCTTCAGTGATGTTTTGAGCGTAACCCGGGAATTAAAGAATACCTATACGATACATGTAGAGATAATTACTGATGTTATTACTGGATATAATAATTTTGAACGGGAACTGGTAAATATCGCGGCTTGGATTTCTTCGGATTTAGGCGTAGATACTCCCTGGCATATCAGACGGGCACTGCCTTGCTTTGAGTTGGAAGATTTGGATCCGGTCCCGCCAAGGATGTTATTAAAGATGCAGGAATTAGCCAGGAAACAGAAACTGCGCTATGTTTATCTACGGAATATGCCGCGGCATAAAGGAGAAAATACTTATTGCCATAAGTGTCACAAGCTAATTATTGAACGTAACGAGTTAGAGGTTGTAGATTTTAAACTAATAAACGGACAGTGTCCTTATTGCAAAACCATAGTTTCCGGAAGATTTGCAGAAGGTTAGATTAAGACCATGGAAAATATAACCTTTTTTGAAAAAGAAAAGGCATAAGCTAAATACCTACTGTGGCTAAGTTTTTGACAAAACCGCAACAATTTAAGGGGGTAAAGATGAAGAGAGTAAGAATTATAAGCTTGGGCTTGGTTTGTTTATTGGTTATGGCCGTTCTTTCATGTGAGCGTAGGGAAACATCGCCAAAAGAATTACCGGAAGAAAAAGCCGCAGGGTTTGTCTTAAATGACATAAATGGACAGAGCGTAGAATTAGATGATTTTATTGGTAAAAAAATAATTTTGCTGACATTTTTTACTACCTGGTGCCCGCATTGCCGGCAGCAAATTCCAGAATTAAATGCCGTGAAAAATGAATATAAAGATGTTGAAGTTATTTCGATTGATATACAGGAAAGTGAAAAGAAATTAAGATCTTTTATCGATGAATATAAGATTAATTATACGGTGTTAATGGATAAAGATTCTAAAGTTGCCAAAGAATATAATGTTTTAGGTATTCCGCACGTAGTAATAATTGATCGGAAAGGAAAAATCCGCTTCCGCGGCGTGCAGCCTCAAGGAGGATTTAAGAAATTCATAGACAGGCTTATGTAGAAAAAAGCGCAGCAAAAATCCAGCAAAGATGTTTTTATATATTTTAATAATGATGCCGAAGACAATGCCATAAAAAATATTAAATATATGCCAAACTCATATATACGACAAAGATTAGAAGGAATATTAAAAATACTTGATGGAGTTCACTCATCAAATAAAAATAATAATCTGCAAAAATCTGTAGTTGCGTGTAACCGGTGGTTGTTTATTAAAAGTGCAGGTAATTTTGACAGAACCTTTAAAGGCGTTAGGCTAAACCAATGAACAAGTTCTTGGTGATCTATAATCTTCTTTACAAAAATTTCGGCCGGCAGTACTGGTGGCCGGCAAGCACACCGTTTGAAGTGGTCGTCGGGGCGATTTTAACGCAAAACACTTCCTGGAAAAATGTAGAACAAGCAATCGGGAATTTAAAAAGACATGCGCTACTTAGCCCCCAAAAGCTTAACCAGCAAAGTCTAAAAAGGATAGCCGTGCTTATCCGGCCGGCGGGATATTTTAATGTCAAAGCAAAGCGGTTGAAAAATTTTATTGATTTCTTGTTTCAAAAATACCAGGGTAATTTAGATGATTTATTTAAACGGCCAACAATGCAGTTGAGAACAGAACTGCTGGGCATAAATGGTATTGGCCCGGAGACGGCCGATAGTATTATTTTATACGCGGCGCATAAGCCGATATTTGTTGTCGATGCATATACCAAGAGAATTTTTAAGCGGCATAATCTATTAAATGGCTATGATAATTATGAGGACGTTCAAGGGTTATTCATGAATAATTTAAAACCGAACACAAAAAAGTATAATGAATACCATGCCTTGATTGTAAAACTGGGAAAAGATTACTGCCGGAAAAAGCCGCGATGTGAGGTGTGTCCGCTGGCTAAAACGTAGTTTACAGTTAACCGTGTACAGTTTACTGTTATGAAAATATTATTGACAAATGATGATGGGGTAAATGCCCCAGGGCTTTTAGCGCTGGTAAAAGAAATCAAAACAATAGCGGAAGTAATTGTTATTGCTCCTGAAACCGAACGGAGTGCTATTGGACATGCGATTACCTTGGCATGGCCATTAAGGGTCAAAAAGGTGTTTTCGAGCGGAAAACTTTTTGGCTATGCGGTAGATGGAACGCCGGCTGATTGTGTAAAGATTGCCCTGCGCACGATACTTAAAAAAAGACCAGCCCTGGTTATTTCAGGAATAAATCAAGGACCAAATTTGGGAACAGATGTTATATATTCGGGCACTGTTTCTGCTGCCACTGAGGCGGCAATCTTGGGGGTTGCGGCAATTGCCGTATCTCTTGCAAGTTATAAACAAAAAAACTTTCAACCGGCGGCAAAAGCAGCCAAATCTATTGCCCGCTACGTCCTAAAACATGGACTGCCCTATGGGACTTTATTAAATGTAAATGTTCCGGCCTTGCCGCAAAAAGATATCAAGGGATATGCCGTAACACGACAGGGAAAATCTATTTACGATGAACAGATTATAAAACGTGAGGACCCGCGCGGGCATGAATATTATTGGTTGACAGGTAAGGCGGCATGGCTTAAGGAACGTGATGGGGCAGATATTCATGCAATAAAACAGAAAAAAATTTCTATTACCCCGATACATTTTGACATGACGGATTATGCATATTTAAATAAATTGAATAGTTACCAAAAGATAAGGTTAAGATGAAAGAAGATAATCCGATAAAAAAATTAGAAGAAATTGTGGAGAGTGATAAGCGCTACGGGCTTGAGGCATATATTTTTGTGCTGGAGGCATTGCATTTTACAGTTTTTAAACTGAAACGACAAGGTCACTTAAGTGGTGAAGAACTTTTAGAAGGAATTAAAGAATACGCGATAAATCAGTACGGAAAGATGGCGAGAACCGTGTTTGAGCATTGGGGAGTGAAAGAAACTCAAGATTTTGGTAACATTGTCTTTACAATGGTTGATAATGAACTTCTCGGAAAAACAGAACAGGATTCAATAGATGACTTTAAAAATAGATATAATTTTAAAGAGGTATTTGAGGATAAATTTAATTTATAGCTATTATTACAATATTTTGAAAACAAATAAATTAAAGATTTTAAAAGACTTGACAAATTGTCAGAAATATGATATACTAATAATAGAGCCGATAAAGGTAAACCCGTGCGAAAGCCGGGGGCATCCTGAATGTTATGTTTTGAACAAACATGATATAAGGATTCCAAACTGTAACACTCAGCTAATGTTACGTTTGGGACAAAACCGCAGGCCTAAAGTGCTTATAATACCCTGTAACTAACTTAGAGGTTTCCTTAGCCTTGAGGGAAACAGAAGTAATAAATGATTTTACAGGGGAAAGGTGATGAGCAGAAAGGCGGCTGGGTTGCCGAGCATGAGGAGCTGTAACTCCCAAGTCTTTATCGGCTTTTTTTATTTTATAGCAAACAGTAAGCTTAACTAATTCTAACCCGATATGGTTATATCGGGTTTTTTATTCATCATATGAAAGAAAAAGATGCAGCCATGGATTAACACGAATGGAAAAAAATATTATTGAGAGATGAAACCACAAGTCTTGATTATTAATCCATGGATACACGATTTTGCCGCTTATGATTTGTGGACTAAGCCATTAGGTGCCTTAAAGATTGCTTCGGCCTTAAAATCCTTAAATTATGACATTTATTTTATAGATTGTCGGAATAGGTATTCTCAGGCAGAAAAGAAACAAGAACCACGACAATTGTACGGCACCGGCCATTACCAAAAACAAAAGATTGCATCTCCACCTCAAGGCTAAAATAAATACCATAGGAAAGGTGACGGAATTAGGGGAATATTTAGCTGCAGTAAGTAAAACGATGGCAGCAGGCCGTAAGATAAATGAAGTAAAAGATGTGTTGAGGACGATAAGTACACTGGCTTCATATGCCGGAAAGCCCCGCTAAAGCATAGTATAATGCTTCCCTAAATTCAGACCACTGGTTAAGGTGTAAAAAACGTGGTAAAATAATCTAAACCAGGAGGTCAGGATGAAGAAGCGAAAGATATATCCGAAAGAGTTCAAAGCGCGCGTAGCATTGGAGGCAGTCAAAGAAACTAAAACGATCGCAGAACTGAGCTCTGAGTACGAAATTCACAGCAACATGATCAGCAAGTGGAAAAAGCAACTTCATGATAATATTGCGGATATTTTTATGAAAAGCATAACTTCAAAGCTAAGCCCCCAGCTATGCTGGGGAGAATTGCAAAAGCTATGCTGAAGTATTCGGATAGTAGAGTAATAGATTGACAAAAAAGCTCCTTTCGGAAAAAATAAACGGTTAAAGCTGTTTCAATACCGTT
>JBDRCZ010000005.1:0-29033 GCA_043821285.1 Candidatus Omnitrophota bacterium
AACCTTAACCGTCTTGCTTGAATTATTATTATCATATGGAGACTTAAGAATTTTAATATTTCTAGCGCCTTTGCCTCGTTTTATATATCCGCCTTCTTCAAGAACCTCTAAATACTGAGCGATACTCCGGGGAGATTTCAAACCCATCATTTTAAGGATTTCCCTGTTCGTGGGCGGAATCTTTTCCCGACGGATATAATTCGCTAAAATATTGAAAAATTCTTCCTGCTTTTGTGTTAATTTCATTATTTTACTCATATATACAAAATTATATACAAATAATCCGAGTTTGTCAAGTTTTCTTCTTTACTATGATATATCAAACGTGCGTTATAGTCCATATAGTGTATAATTCTACGTATAGAGTATATGATATTAATACTTAGATCTTTTCTCGCGCCCGGTCAGTCACAGTCGGTCAGCTGCAATCGGCGATTTCCGCAACGTCCTTAATGTGCCTGCCCTAATAGACAACAATAACAGCAAAAACCCTATATATTTTTCGCCGCCAAGATGGATTTATACTTTTATTAAAAGCAAAATTTTTGCGCGAAGCGCAAAGCCCGACGAAAGCGGGTGTCTAAGGAAGGCTATTTTACAACGCAACGAATTCACCACTTAGCTGGTTTTGCAGGCTCTGCACCCAAAGGGCAGGCTTCGCACAGCGCAGGAGCGGAACCCCGACTTTTCGGGGTGGAGCCCGAGCACAAAGACTGCTTGAACAAGCGAGCGGTCCATGCGGAGCACGGCAGTGAGCTGAAGCCCCATCTGAGGCGAACGGGGAATACACCAACCACCGCAGCCCGCCCCAGCGGGGCGGTGCATTCAATTATAGGTTCTTCTTTCGGCATTGGTGTATTGTATTTGGAAGGATAATCGGTATCATATGGTTTTAGTTTAACCTATATGCGCAGCCAAAATTTTGCTTCAGCAAAATTTTGGCTGGGATGCTTGGATTCGAACCAAGACTAACTGGTCCAGAGCCAGTCGTGCTACCGTTACACCACATCCCAACCTTTTTGCTGCGCAAAAAGAATGTCAAAATCCAAATGTCAAATCCCAAATGAATCTTTTAATCTTTGAATCTTCGAATCTTAATTCATTTTTTAATACTCTTCATCGCCTTCTTTAACCGGCTGATTGTGCGCTTTTTGCCTAAAAGCATAATTATATCAAATAAACCGGGACTGGTAGTTTTTCCCGTCAATGCCACCCGCACTGGATGCGCCAGTTCAGCAAATTTTATGCCCATTTCCTCTGCCAACCCCCGGCAGATAATTTCTACGGTCTCTAAATCAAAAATTTGTAAATCGGTTAATTTATCTGCCAGTCGTCTTAAAATATTTACTACGCCTTTTTTGTTCAGTATATTTTTAAAAGCCTGCTCTTCGTATCCAATATTCTTTTTTAGAAAAAAATCCGCCTGGTTTATGATATCGACAATTGTCTTTGCCCGCTGCTTATATAAAGAAACCATGGTGCTTATTTTTTCGCTGTCTAATGATTTATTTTTTTTTAGATAAAATCTAACAAGCTCAACCATGTCCTGGTCACTAATCCCACCCATATGCTGACCATTCAGCCATAACATCTTGCTTATATCAAATATTGCGCTTGTTTTGCCTACTCTCTGTAAAGAAAATCTTTCAATTATTTCTTCTATTTTCATTATTTCTTTATCATTTCCGGGTGACCAGCCTAAAAGCGCAAGATAGTTTACTACCCCTTCCCATAAAAATCCCATCTTTTTGTAGGTTAAAACATTTACGGCACCATGCCGTTTAGAAAGACGACCGCGGTCCGGCCCTAAAATCAGCGGCACATGGGCAAACTTCGGCAGCTCAAGTCCTAATGCCTGGTATAATAAAATCTGTTTAGGGGTATTTGAAATATGATCATCTCCTCTGATTATATGAGTAATACCCATCTTGGCATCATCAACGACACAGGCAAAATTGTAAGTGGGTTGACGATCGGATTTTATAATTACCATGTCTTTAAAGAGTGTCGTGTCAAATTTGATTTTGCCATGAATAATATCAGCAACTTCAATCACTTGTTTCGGTATCTTAAAGATTATTGCCTTTTTCTCGCGCTCGGCTTTCCCCATGCCAACAAGATATTCTGCATATTCATGATAAATATTAATCCTTTTCGATTGAAAATACGGTCCTTCATCCCAATTAAGCCGTAGCCAGCGCAGGCTCTCAATAATATCATCGATGTATTTCTTTCTTGAGCGCTTCTTGTCTGTATCTTCTATTCTTAAAATAAAAGTGCCCTGATGATGTCGGGCAAAAAGCCAATTAAACAATGCCGTACGTATACCGCCAATATGCAAATGTCCTGTCGGGCTGGGTGCAAACCTAACTTTTATCACGTATTACTCCTCCTTTTACTTTCAGTTTTGTAATAACACTTTTGACACTACCCTGCTTTCTATTTTATGTCTTCTGAATTCTGATAATTATCCTCCCCAATCAAACTTCTCCTTCAGTATTCTGAAATAACTCTTGCTTATTGAGCTTACAAGCTTAATATTATATTTTGACCTTTTAATGTAAATTTTATCTTTTGGGAGAAGTTTCAACCCGACCTGGCCATCCATAGTCATGGTCAAATCCCGGGATTCGACATCAGGATCAACGACAACGCAAATTTCGGTATCTTCTTCTACGATTAATGGGCGATTGGTTAAAGTATGCGGACAAATCGGACATAAAATAATTGCCTTTATCGTCGGCTGAACTATCGGTCCGCCGGAGGCTAAGGCATGTGCCGTAGAACCGGTTGCCGTGCTTACAATTAATCCGTCACAGGCATAAGTAGTAATTGTCTCGTTGTTAATAATTAGATTTAAACTTAAAATGCGCGAAAGCGCATTCTTGCCAATAACTACTTCATTTAAGGCATTATAAGTTTTTATAAATTTACTGCCTCTTTTAATAACTGCCTCAAGCCTCATCCGTTCAGAACTTTTATATTTCCCAGATAAAACATGATTTATCGTCTTTATAATATCATCTCCGCTTACCTCGGTCAAAAAACCAAGTCTCCCTAAGTTAACTCCGAGAATAATCTTGTTATTATCTTTAACATCGCGCGCCGCATTTAATAACGTGCCGTCTCCGCCAAGCACAATTATTAAATCCGCTGCAGAGACAACCTTTTCTCTTTTGAGCTTTATATCCGATAACATCCGGATATTTCTTTTTTTAAGATAAGCCGCGATCTTATTAAGCAGTAAATACCCTTTCTTTTTTTCCGGATGTATAATTATCCCGATAGTTTCAATCTTCATAACCATCTCTTCCTAATTGTCCCGGCAATGCTCGCGGCCGTCAGTCCGTATCGTTCCAAAAGTTTATCTCTTGGACCGTGTTCAATAAATTTATCCGGCAGCCCAAGCCTTAAAATATCTATGTTTTTAATATCATTAGTTTCAATAAACTCCAAAATCCGCGAACCAAATCCCCCGGATAATACTCCTTCTTCAACGGTAACAATTTTCTTAATCTTATTAAAAAGAGATAATAGTAATTTTTCATCTATCGGTTTTATAAACCGCGCATTCACAACTGAGGTACTAATCCCCTGTTTTTTTAAAACAGTTGATGCATCCACCGCCTCTTGAACCATCGCGCCAATTGCCAGAATCAAAAGATCTTTTCCGGTAACAAGCACCTCTGCCTGTCCAAATTCAACTTTCGTTTTTGAAATATTTTCCATGATTTTATCACGCGGGTAGCGGATCGCCGCCGGCCCCGCAAGCTCAATACTAAGCTCAAGCATTTCTTCCAGTTCTCTTTTATCCACCGGCGCCATAATTGACATTTTCGGCATTTGCCTTAAATAGCCTATATCAAATATGCCGTGATGGGTTGGACCATCTTCTCCGACTAAACCTGCCCGATCTACGGCAAATATAACATGTGCGTTTTGCAGGCAAATATCATGGATGATCTGATCATAGGCACGCTGCAAAAAAGTGGAATAAATCGCCACCACCGGTTTAGCGCCGCTTCGGGCAATACCGGCAGCAAATCCCACCGCGTGTTCTTCGGCAATCCCCACGTCGAAAAAACGTCCGGGATATTGTTTTTCAAACTTATCCAGTCCGGTTCCTTCCGGCATTGCCGCGGTTATCGCAACGATCTTTTTATCACTTCCGGCCAGTTCTACTAATTTATTGCTAAATACCGTGGTAAAGCTTTCCTCTGCTTTTACCTTTTTTTCTCCGGTATTCCGGTCAAATACCGGTGCACTGTGAAACTTATGCGGCTGCTCCTCGGCACAATGATACCCTTTGCCTTTTTTGGTAATTAAATGCAAAAGCAGCGGACCTTCCATATCTTTAATCTTGGAAATGGTCGTGATCATCTGTGGTAAATCATGTCCATCTATCGGTCCAAAATAACAAAAACCTAATTCTTCAAATATAATTCCCGGCACAAGGATATTTTTTAAACTCTCTTCCAGACGCCTGGCCAGACGATATACTTGAAATCCAAAACGCGGGATTTTCTTTATTAGATTTTCTACGTCTTTTCTAATCTTGTTATATATCGGGCTGGTGGTAATTCGATTTAAATATTTACTTAACGCCCCTACGGTTCGCGAAATGCTATGTTCATTATCATTAAGTATAACCAGCAGATCTTTTTTTAAATGTCCGGCATGATTTAGCGCCTCCAGCGCCATTCCTCCGCCTAAGGCCGCATCCCCAATTACCGCAACAATTCTCTTTTTCTTATCACCAGCAACCGCCTCCTCACCTACTCTCATCCCTAATGCCCAGGATATTGAGGTCGAACTATGACCTACGGTAAACGCATCATAAATGCTTTCATCTTTATTCGGAAACCCGCTAAGTCCTTCTATTTCTCTTATTGTTTTGAACCTTTCTTTTCGCCCGGTCAAAATCTTATGCGTATACGACTGGTGTCCCACGTCCCATAAGATTATATCCTGCGGGGCATTAAATACATAGTGTAAGGCAACCGTCAACTCTACGGCTCCTAAACTTGATGCTAAATGTCCGCCTTTGTCACAGATATGTCCCAGAATAAACTCTCTGATCTCAGAACTTAACTTTTTAAGTTCATTCATGCTTAATTTTTTAAGATCTAAAGGGTCATTGACCTGATCCAGAATTTTTTCCATATTATTTTTTCCGGTTCGTGACATAATCAGTAATTTCTCTTAACCTTTCTGCCCGTTTACCAAAAATATTAAGCCGCTGTTTAGCACAATCTGACACATTTTGCGCCTGTTGTTTTGCTTTTTCTTGCCCGATAATCCGAACCAGTCCATCATTATCCAACAGGTCATCAGTTATCTGAAAAATACAACCAAGATCTTTGCCAAAATCATATAAACCTTTAGTTTGTTGTTTTGGCGCAGAAGCCGTAATTGCTCCAATTTTTAAACAAACTGCAATTAACAGCGCGGTTTTATGATGATTAATATAATTAATTTCACCAAGAGTTTTTTTACCTGAAGGAAAAACATCTACCACCTGTCCGCCAACCATCCCTGAGGTGCCAATTGCCTGCGAGAGTTCATGATTAATTAAATTCTGTTTTTTGTAATTTTTGCCTTTACTAACCAATCCACAGGCAAAATTTAGCAAAGCATCGCCAGCAAGTATCGCAATTGCCTCTCCGAATTTTTTATGTAGCGTTGGCCGGCCGCGCCTGGTCGTATCATTATCTAAAGACGGCAGATCATCGTGTACCAGTGAAAAGGCATGGATCAACTCAATTGCACAGGCAAAAATAAGCACATCAGAAATCTTTCCGCGGCAAACCCGGCAGGCCTCAATCGCTAAAATCGGCCGAATACGTTTTCCGCCGGAGAACACCGCATAACGCATTGCCTGATGAATAACCATGGGATAAGTCTTTGGTTTTGGCAGGTATTTATCCAAGGCACAATCAATAATTTCAATCTGTTTCTTGAAAAAAATATCGATATTCAATCTTTATTCTTCCTTTGCCATTTCTCGATCAAACGGAATTGTAGAAAATTTCTTCTGTTTATCCTTAACTAAAATCTCAATCCTCTTTTGTGCCGCTTCCAGTCTTTTAGAACAGATTTCTGCAAGTTTCATTCCTTCTTCATATTTTTTTATAGACTCATCCAAAGAAAGATTACCGCTTTCAATATCACTGACAATCTTTTCGAGCTTCTTTAACGCATCCTCAAACTTTATCTCGGTCATCGCAACACTCCCCCTGTCAGGTGATTATTCTTTTCTATTTTTTATGACTTCTGTTTTCCGTCTTCTGTCTTCTTCACTCTCATTGCTATAATCTTCTTTATTTGACCCAATATTTCACCTTGATGTAACCTTACCACAATTTCATCTTTTACTTTAAGGCAGGCGGTATCTCTTATTATTTTTCCTTTATATAAAGTAATACTATAGCCGCGGGACAATACCGCCAGCGGGCTTAACGCCTCAAGTCTCCCCAGACAAATATGCAGCTCATCGCTGGTGCCTTTGATTTTATACTGCAGGCCCTGTTGCAGGCGGCGTAACAATTCATCAATCCGCTGCATGTATTGTATCACAGAATACTGCGGTTGGTTAAGCGCATACGATTGCTTTAATGTCTCTAGTCTCTGGTTTAAATAAATAACCTTATTTATAACAACCGCGTGCATATTCTTTACCAGTTGTGTTATTTTATTTACCAATTCAACCTTACAAGTAACAACCAGTTCGGCTGCCGCGGAAGGTGTCGGCGCTCTTAAATCTGCAGCAAAATCAGCAATCGTATAATCAATCTCGTGTCCAACAGCAGAAATTACCGGGATTGCTGATGCAAAAATCGCCCGGGCAACAATCTCTTCATTAAACGCCCACAAATCCTCGATTGAACCGCCGCCACGGGTTACAATTATTACATCAACCTTACCCCAGGTATTAAAATCTTCAATCGCCTGGGCAATTTCTAAAGAAGCCTTCTCTCCCTGGACCATAACCGGATAAACGATAACCTGAACATTAGCAAATCTTCGGCCTAATACATTTAAAATATCACAAATAGCCGCACCAGTTGATGATGTTACTATACCAATATGTTGGGGAAACAGGGGGATCGCCTTTTTATGTCTTGGGTCAAACAATCCCTGTTTATATAATTTTTCTTTTAACTGGTTAAATGCCAACTGCAGCGCACCTAACCCCTTGGGTTCAATTTGCTCAACATAAAGCTGATATTGACCACCAAGCTCATAAATGCTAATCTTTCCAAAACAAACAACCTGCATCCCCTGTGCCAACTGAAATTTAACCCGGGTACTAATATTACGGAAAATAACCGCACGCATTTGAGCTTTTTCGTCTTTTAACGTGAAATATATATGGCCTGAGGCGGGTGTACTAAGATTTGAAATCTCTCCTTCAACCCAAACCGCGGGAAAGTTATCTTCTAATACCTTTTTGATATTACGGGTCAGGAGAGAAACTGTATATATGTATTTATCATCCTCGATAGTAAAATCAATATTTAATTGTCTTTGTTTGGAAGGCATTTTTTTAAATACTCATCTATTGCCCGGGCCGCACGTTTTCCTGCTCCCATTGCTTCAATTACCGTCGCTGCCCCGGTAACAATATCACCACCGGCAAAAATATCCTTAATATTCGTCCTCCCATTTTCATCTGCTTCAATATTTCCCCGGCGAGTAAGTTTAAGTTCTTTAATTGTTGAAAGCAGCAAAGGATTCGGTCCCTGGCCAATTGCACATATGACCGTATCACATTCAATTAGAAATTCAGAACCCGCTATCGGGACCGGCCTTCTTCTGCCGCTTGTATCTGGTTTCCCTAATCTATTTTTTATGCCGCGCATTTTTCTTGCCCAGCCTTGAGCATCGCCAATTATCTCAAGCGGGGCAGTAAGCATATGAAATTCAATGTCTTCCTCTCCGGCATTTTCCACCTCTTCAGCCCGGGCCGGCATTTCCTGTTTGCTGCGGCGATAGATAATTTTTACATTTTCTGCGCCTAATCTCTTTGCTGCTCTGGCAGAATCCATCGCAACATTGCCGCCGCCAATTACACAAACTCTATTTCCGACAAATATCGGTGTATCCGTATCCGGGAAAAGATATGCCTTCATTAAATTAGCCCTGGTCAAAAATTCATTTGCCGAATATACCCCATTTAGATTCTCACCGGGGATATTTAAAAAATAAGGTAGTCCCGCCCCGGTGCCGATAAAAAAAGCCTGATGTCCCGCCGCTCTTAATTGTTCTATTGTCTGTGTTTTACCCACGACAAAATTAACTTCTATTTCTACGCCTAATTTTTTAATCTCTGCTATTTCCATATCGACAATCTGCTTTGGCAGCCTAAATTCCGGTATGCCGTATTGCAGTACTCCGCCGCTACGATGTAAAGACTCAAAGATCATAACCCGATATCCCATTCTTGCTAAATCTGCCGCACAGGTCAACCCAGCCGGCCCGGCACCAATCACTCCTACTTTTATCCGGTTACAAAGTACCGCGGTATTTTGCTGTTTTTTTGCATTTAGCTGGCCGTGTCTAAATGCCCAGTCAGCAACAAATCGTTCTAACCTGCCAATCGCAACTGGTTCTCCTTTTTTCGAAAGAATACAAAATTTCTCACATTGATCTTCCTGCGGACATACGCGGCCGCAAATAGCCGGAAGATTATTTTTTTCACGAATCAACTTATATGCCTGTTTATATTTCTTTTCGCGAATTCTTCGGATAAAGCCAGTTATGTCAATCTCCACCGGACACCCGCGCCGGCACGGCCCATCTTTGCACAAAAGGCATCGCCATGCCTCATATTGTGCTTCTTCCTCCGTATAACCTAATGTAACCTCATTAAAATTTTTAATGCGTTCTTCGGGAGGCTGTCGGCAAATATCCTGTCTTTTTTTTATTTGTGACATTTTACGTGTTTTCTATAAACTTCCAGTGATTCTTTTTCAAAATCTTTAAATCTATTTTGACGACTGGATAATTCATCAAAATCTACCATGTGTGCATCAAAATCAGGACCGTCGACACAGACAAACTTTGTCTCTCCCCCGACACTCACGCGGCAGGAACCACACATTCCCGTACCATCGACCATTATTGAATTGAGCGAGACAATCGTCTTGATCTTAGGCTTTGTCAGCCGGGCCACGGCACTCATCATCGGGATTGGCCCTACCGCAAATACAATATCAACTTTTTGTTTTCCGATCATCGGTCTCAGCACATCTGTGACAAAACCATGGAAACCAAAACTTCCATCATCAGTTGCAATATGCAGTTCATCTGATACACGGCTTAGTTCATCGGTTAAAATCAACAGCTCCCGATTCCGCACTCCAACGATGGTAATGACATAATTACCACTTTCTTTTAACGCACGGGCTAAGGGATATATTTCTGCAATCCCCACTCCTCCGGCAACACAAACAACCTTGCCATAATTTTTTATTGGTGAAGGTTCTCCTAACGGCCCGGCAATATCAGAAATTTTATCACCACGGTTTAACTGTCCTAATTTTATCGTACTTTTACCAACTTCCTGAAAAATCAAAAAAACTATTCCCTGTTTTGCATCAACATCGTAAATGGTCAGCGGAATCCTTTCGCCTTTTTCATCAACGCGTACCATAACAAACTGACCGGCCTTTGCATTATGCACAACATGCGCGGCTTCAATTCCGATAAGGTGCGTAACATTGTTTAATTGTTTTTTAACCAAGATATTATTGGACATTTTGCTGTTTAATACGGGTAATCGCATTTGCCCGGCCGGTTTTCTCATCTATATCTAATATTATACCCTGCAGCCAAACATCGGAATTTGCCACTTCGAATTTCGTTGGCAGCTGGGTTAAAAAACGGGAAAGAATATGCTCTTTATTCCGTCCAATTACTGAATCCTGAGGCCCGGTCATCCCGATATCGGTTATATAAGCCGCGCCATGCGGAAGAATCTTTTCATCAGCTGTTGGCACATGGGTATGTGTGCCAAATACTGCCGAAACCTTTCCATCCAGATACCAGCCCAGGGCAACTTTTTCACTAGTCGCCTCAGCATGCATATCAACAACTATGATATTTGTTTCATCTTTCATTTTTTCAATTTCACCCGTCGCAGTTCTAAACGGACATTCTACCGTTGCCATAAACACCCTGCCGAGTAAATTTATCACACCGATTTTTTTGCCATTTTTTGCCATTGCCACCGTTGCCCCAACACCCGGCGCCCCCGCGGGATAATTCGCCGGACGCAGAATTGAGTAATTACGGTCAAGTTCCGGTATTATTTCTTTCTTTTTCCAGATGTGGTCACCTGAGGTGATTACATTAACGCCGGCGGCAAATAATTCGTCTGCTACCGAAAGCGTAATTCCTGAGCCGCCAGCAGCATTTTCGCCATTAGCAATGCAAAATTCAATTTGATTTTCTTTTACAATATGCGGTAATAAGTCCTGCACTGCCTTTCTACCAGGAGAACCAACAATATCACCAATTACCAGTATTTTCATCTATACTCCCAATAAAAAAATTCCTTCGGAATCTTTTTATCCATTTGAAAAGCTTTTGTGTTCAAGTTTTCCCGCCAAAAGATCACCCGGCAGGCACGACCACAGGAAATAAATAAGTTTATCCACCGGTTCTGCCAAATACTGAGCCTTAGAGCACAGAGGCTTCCCTTTCTCTCTAAAATGCGTTTTGGGAAAATGCAAAGCATTTTCCGTGTATAAATCTCTCTCAGCAAGCTGAGAGAGATTTATTTGGCGTATTCAACTACTCTCTTTTCACGTATCACGGTAACTTTTATTTGCCCCGGATATTCAAGTTCCGTTTCGATTTTCTTGGTAATATCCCGTGCCAATTTTGCAGATTCGGCATCATCAATTTTGTCAGGATGCACAATCACGCGAATTTCTCTCCCGGCCTGAATTGCATAGGCCTTTTCAACACCCCTAAATGCATCGGCAATTGATTCTAATTTTTCAAGCCGTTTAATATAGCTCTCAATTGTCTCCCGACGTGCTCCCGGCCGGGCCGCGCTTATGGCATCGGCGGCTTCTACCAAAACTGCATACAAAGATTCACCTTCCATTTCATGATGATGTGCACCAACCGCATTAACCACTACTTGATTTTCATTATATTTCCTGGCCAGGTCCGCACCGATTTTTGCATGTGTGCCTTCTATTTCGTGATCAATCGCTTTACCAATATCATGCAGCAGTCCAATGCGCCGGGCAAGGTTAAAATCCAACGTTAGTTCAGAAGCCATAACCCCCATAATATAAGCAACCTCTTTTGAATGCTGCAGGACATTTTGACTGTAACTGGTGCGATATTTTAAGCGGCCCAAAAGTTTTATTATCTCTGGATGCACTCCCTGAACACCAACATCAAAAACCGCGCGTTCTCCTTCTTCACGAATCATCACATCCATTTCTTTTTTTACCTTTTCTACAATTTCCTCAATGCGTGCCGGATGTATTCGTCCATCAGATATTAATCGCTCTAAAGAAATACGGGCAATTTCGCGGCGTATCGGATCAAACCCAGAAAGTGTCACCGCTTCCGGGGTATCATCAATAACGACTTCAACGCCGGTCATTGTTTCCAGCGCTCTGATATTCCGGCCTTCCCGGCCGATTATCCTCCCTTTCATTTCATCACGGGGAAGGCTGACCACACTAACCGTAGAATCTACCGTATGCTCAGCCGCACAGCGCTGGATGGCAAGACTAATAATCTCTCTGGCCTTCTTATCTGCGCCTTCCTTTGTTCTTTCTTCGATCTTTTTAACCATCACGGCAACGTCATGAGTAATATCCTGCTCTATTCTTTCAAGCAAAAGTTTCTTCGCCTGGTCAGCGCTCAGTCCCGATACTTTTTGCAGCTTTTCTTTTTCTTCCATGATTAATCTTTCCAGGTCATGTTCCCGTGCTTCGATATTTTTTTCCCGGTCATTCTGCTGTTTCTCTCTAAAAATAATCTTCCTTTCTTTTTTGTCAATAATATCAACTTTGCGGTCAAGGTTCTCTTCACGTTGCGAGAGCCGGCGCTCCTGTGCCATAAGCTGACTTCTTATTTCTTTTGTTTCCTTATCAAATTCTGTTTTCGTTTTTATCAAAAGGTCTTTTGCTTCTAAATCTGTTTCTTTTCTTTTTTCATGAGAATATTTTTTTGCTTCCTCTAAAATTGCCTTTGCTTTGTCTTCAGCCGTTTTAATCTTCTGCTCGGCAAAAATACGCCGCGAAAAATATCCAACAAAAAAGAAAACAACAGCTAAAGACACCGCTGATATAATCAATAAATAAATATTCATAAGAAAAAACTCACCCCCCTATGTATAGCTACGGTAGTGTGTCGAACCCCTCTTTATATTTGACCGCTTCTGTCGAATATTCACCTAAGGCAAATTATCGCTGAGACCTTCGTAAGCAAAGGAACCTCTGACAGACTACACGACAATTGCATTGTTTAATAAGTGCGGATTATGCAGTGATGACTTTTGTAACGGGGATATCGTGACAGGATACCGGGATTTTGTCTTTTAGCTGAAAATCAAAGGCAATGCCAATTTTAAATGTTTTCTTATTTAGTTTTGCCAAAAAACGGTCAAAACAGCCAAGCCCACGTCCGAGACGGTTTCCGTGCTGATCAAAAGCAACTGCTGGAACAACAACCAGATCTATGTCTTCAATTGAAACCGGTCTAATATTTTCCTTTTTGGGCTGCATCACATTAAACGGCCCAATTTCTAATTCGTTTTCAAAATCATGTAAGATTGAACCGACAATTTCCCTTTTATCAATATCCGTCACTGGTACAACCACTTTTTTCCCCATTTTTATTGCTTCTTTTATTAAATCTTTTGTTTCAACCTCATCAGACTTTGCAATATAAAACATCACTGTTTTTGCATCTTGAAACTCCCGCTGTAAAAACAAACTTTGCTTTATTTGTTTGCTTTTTTTAAGCCGTGTTTCCTCCTTCTGAAATCTAAGCCGATCAAGTATCTCTCTGCGAAGTTCTGCTTTACGTACATCCATTTAAATTATAAATTATTGCCTTCGACACTAATTTAGCAATGAATCTCCCCACGTCTCAAGAAGCGGGGTATCTTCATACACGGAAAATATAATCAGTTTCTGATCATCCGCCTGGGCGGATGCAAAAAAACAAAAACATGCTACCCTCTAACTTACTACCGGAATTGCTCAGGTTTAACGTTTCTCTAAGAAAATTACCTTTTACGTCAACATGTTCGCGATTTTCAGTAATAACTAATTATACACAAATATTAATCCGGTGTCAACAATCTCTTAATTGGGGCAAAAGTTTTGCGGTGTATGGGAGATGGCCCAAGTTTTAGTAAAGCTTCTAGATGTCTTTTTGTCCCATATCCCTTATGTCTGGCAAAATCATAACCTGGATATTTTTCCTCATATTCAAACATGATCTTATCCCGCCGTACTTTTGCAACGATTGAGGCGCAAGCAATAGATATTGATTTATCATCCCCGTTAATAATCGTACTAAATTGGCAATTTAACGCGGGGGCATTTTTGCCGTCAATCAGCACCCACTGCGGCTTTGTTTTCAGATTATCAACCGCCTGCTGCATTGCCAAAAGTGTGGCATTAAGAATATTTAGCCGATCAATTAAATCCTCTGATACAATCCCTATGCCGACGGTTGTATGATCACATATTTCATTGTGGGCTCGTTCCCGCATCTTCGGAGTCAGTTTTTTCGAATCAGCTATTTTATTTATAAATCTTATCTTTTCCGGCAAAATTACTGCCGCAGCAACAACCGGACCAGCCCACGGTCCCCTTCCGGCCTCATCTACCCCGGCAATCAAATGTATCCCTTTGACAAATAGTTGATTTTCAAATGACCACATAATTTCGTACTGAGTATTGAGTATTGAGTATCGAGTATCGTGCTTGTCTACGTATAGATGTATTGCCTTTTTTTATTATCGTCTTTTTAGTTTTTTATGCTCGATACGCAATGCTCAATACTCACGACCTTTTGCTTTTCATGCTACTCTTGCCCTTTTTCCCACTCTTTCTCTAAGATAATATAATTTTGCGCGGCGTACTTTGCCTTTCTTAATGACCTCAATCCGGTCAAGATTTGGCGAATAGAGGGGGAAAATTCTCTCAACCCCCTCACCGTAGGAAATACGGCGCACCGTAAACGTTGATTTAATTCCGCGGTTATGTCTGGCGATCACTGTGCCTTCAAAAGCCTGAATTCGGGTTTTTTCTTCTTCAACAATTTTAACATAAATACGCACCGTATCGCCAATATTAAAACTTTGTACCTCTTTTTTCTTCTGCTCATCCTCAATTTCCTGAATAACCCTACTCATATTTATCTCCTCCTTTAACTTCTGGTTCTGTCAAAAACTTACCGCGGAAACACGAAAACACAGAAAAAATTAATTGATTACTCTTTTTATATATGAACTCTCCCCGCCCCAAGGGAGCGGGGTATCACGTCGACTTCGCTACGCTTCGCCGATAATAAGGAACTTTTTTTATAACTTCGCCATCCCACGCCCCAAGGGGCGGGGAATTCCAAGTTAAAACCGGCTTGGAGAAATTTAATAATAATCCAACTTTCAACTTCGCAGCTTTTAAATACAATATTAATTGCGCTAAATGACTATCGTCAAATAGCCTTACTGTTTTTAGTTCAACGATTATCTGCCCTTCCACTACTAAATCAAATCTATATTATCCTATCTCTTTATCGTCGTAAAAATCTTTATCTCTTTTTGTGCCTCTACTTTTTGTCCTTCTTTCTCTAATTCCATTGGCAAAGACGCTTGCTATATAGATTCTAAAAAACCATGGACTATTTTCTGGTGAACAGTTATTGCACATTCAATAACCTTACCGGTCAATTCTTCTAATTCAAAACTCATTTTTTTTCGTGTTTCTGTGCTTCCGTGGTAACGCTTTTCATTATCTATTTGACACTACCTAACTTCTTTCCTAACCGCTGAAAATCGCAAGCATCTTGTCACCCAAGGCGATTTTCTTGTAAGGCTGACTATCTCGTAATCTGTGTCATAGATCTGGTTCTGCTTTTTGGTTTTTCATAACATTTTTAACACTACTTAATAATTATTTTTATACAACAAAAATAAATCCGGTCTCTTTTTCCGCGTCTGTAAAATAGCCTGCTTCTTGCGCCATTTATTAATACTGACATGGTCACCGGTTAAGAGTATCTCCGGTACTTTTAATCCTCGGTATACACGCGGACGGGTATACTGTGGATACTCAAGTAATCCTTCAGTAAAAGTTTCTATTTCTTTTGAATCTTTATCCCCCAAAACATCAGGGATAAGTCTTACTACCGCATCAATCAAGACCATCGCGGGAAGCTCGCCGCAGGTTAAAACATAATCCCCGATAGAAATCTCTTCGTCTACAAGATGCCCTACCACACGCTCATCTATCCCTTCATAATGTCCTGAGATAAGCACTAAATGTTTTAACCCGGAAAGTTGCTTAGCAGTTTCCTGTTTTAGCATTTTACCCTTAGGGGATAACAGAATAACTTTATCTATTTTATCCGCGGTCTTTTGTTTTAATTCGTCAATCGCTTCAAATATCGGTTCAGGTTTTAAAACCATTCCCGGCCCGCCGCCAAATGGGCGGTCATCGACAGTTTTACGTTTATCTGTTGTCCACCGGCGCAGATTATGTATGTTTATCTTTACCTTTTTCTTCTCCTGAGCACGTTTCAAAATCGATTCCTGCAATACCGGGTTAAACATCCCAGGAAAGAGTGTTAATATATCAATAATCATAACAACCACTATTTTGATTTTATCAAATCCAGCTTCTTTCCAGCCTGTTCAGCATATTTAGTGCCTGGATAAAGTGTAACGATCCGACTATAATATTCTTTAGCCAAAGAATAGTCATTAACATCAACGGCTAAATCTGCCGCATGCCGCCATTCTTTTATTTCAAGTTGTTCTTCGGTACTTACGGACTGATACATTGTCGGGTTTTTTTTAGTTGTTATACATCCCGCTAAAAACAAAAATACTACCGCAATTAAACACGGATAAATCAGATAATACCGCTTCATCATTCCTATCCTCCTTTGGCGCTAAAGTATTTTCATTTTTCTGAAAATACTTTTTACCGTATCTGAAGGAACTGCCCCACGATCCAACCAGAATTTTGCCCGTATTGCTTTAACATTAACCGCGGCCGGTTGTTTTGATGGATCATAATACCCAATTTCTTCAATCGCCCGGCCATCCCGCGGGATACGTGAGTCACAAACAATAATTTTATGATGAGGCTTTTTCTTTGTCCCCATTCTTTTAAGCCTAATTGCAACCGCCATTTTTTTCACCCCCTTATAATAAAATTGGTTCTGTCAAAAACTTACCGCGGAAACACGAAAACACAGAAAAAATTAATTGATTACTCTTTTTATCTTTAAAAAAGATGCTTGATATATAGATTCTAAAAAACCAGGGCCTATTTTCTTGTGAACAGTTATTGCGCATTCAATAACCTTACCAGTCAATTCTTCTAATTCTAATCTCATTTTTTTTCCGAGCTTCTGTGCTTCCGTGGTAACGCTCTTCATTAAATTTTTGACACTACCTTAAATACATAGATAATATTACTTCGCGTTTCCCGAAAACAAACGGTGAATACTCAACATAATGCCCTTCCAAAAGCCGCGCCGGAATATGTGTCTGAAGCGTTGCCAAAACCTTTAAAGGATTCATTACATCCTGTTTTAATTAGTCATAGAATCCACTGGTATAAAAGAACCCCGCCAGGCAATCAAAAAATTTCGTATCCTTTATCAGAACTTCGAATCTATCTTTGGATTCTGATCCCTCTCATTAGTAATAAACGTCAAATCGCTACGCATTTTTTCTTTCCTTTACCCATCCAGTCCGCACGATACTTTTTTACCACCAATTGCACTAATTCTCACGAATAAATATGCTCCATTCGTGAAAATCGGTGTTATTCGTGGTCTAAATATTTTAGCCTCGTCTTTTTTTAAATGAAGACATAAGTTACAGCGCTAAAAGCGATGTAACTTATCTGTCAGAATTTAACCCGCCGACGTCCACCACAATACCGGCGGATCTTCGACTTTGTGGCGGGTATTCCTTCAATCCGTGTTTATCAGTGGCAAGGTTTTATTTTTGACACTATCTATGGTAACCAACGCTATCTGCTTTTGTGCCAAACGGATGCGCCTATCCCCCCAATAATAACTCCAATAAGCAATGTCACAAATATTATTATTGCCCGGCTTGTGCTAAATGACCAAAAAAGGAACCGGATTTTAAGCACTTCGGAATTTTGAACCGTGAAAATTACTAAAAATAACATCAGTATTAATACAATAGCCCAATGCCAGTTCATAACTGCCTCCGTTATTGTCGGCGGTTTAATATTGTAACCGGATTTGTAAACATATTAGAATTCGGTATCAGGACTTTTCCGTTATCTGACTTCATTGTTGTATATCTTAGGTCAATATCAGTAATTTCACCTTCAAAACCTGTCACGATAATACGATCTCCCGGATGAAAAGGTTTATATAAAATAATTAATACGCCGGCAAGAATATTTGAAAGCGCATCCCGCAAAGCAAAGCCAATAGCAAATCCTGTTAAGCCTAAACTTGCAACAACTGCAGTAACGTTAACTCCGGTAGCCCCCAAAGCAAAAAACACTCCGCCAATACCTGATACTGAAAAGGCAACCTTCCCTAAGAGCATAAATATATCTTTACCAAATTTCAGCTTTCTGCTGATGAAAAACACTATCCATCGCAAAATTATACCCAGCACCAAAAATCCTATAAACACTGACAAGCCGATAAGAAGTTTTATCCCTATCATTCTGAATTTTGTCAAAAATTCACTCATTATTTCTTCTATTGTTTGTATCTCCATCTGGCTTCTCTCCTTGAAAATTACAATAAATACTCTTTCAAGTACTCTCCGACTATAACTTCACTGGTGAGTTTGTGTTTTAATGTCTCGCCGAATTCTTCGGCAACTACATCTTCACCATGTATCACAAAGATCTTTTTCGGGGCATGCTTAAAACCGTTTATCCATCTTAGAAGTTCTTCTCTGTCTGCATGTGCGGAAAATCCGTTAATCTTTTCTATACGCGCGCGGACAGAAACATTTTGCCCAAATACTCTAACCTTTGATGCCCCCTCAAGAATCTCCCGGCCCAATGTCCCCTTAGCCTGGTAACCGACAAAAATTACTGTGCTTTCAGGCCTGCTTAGATTACGCAATAAGTGATGTTTTATCCGTCCTCCGGTACACATGCCTGACCCGGCCATAATAACCGCGGTCCCCTTGACATGGTTGATTGCCTTTGACTCTGGTGCACTCTTTGTCGTCTTTAAAAGAGGAAAATCAAATAAATCATCTCCTTTTTTAATAAGCGCCTTGGCATTCTCGTCAAAATAATCCGGGTATTTTTGAAAGACTTTTGTTACATCAATCGCCATCGGGCTGTCCAAAAAGGTCATAAGGTGCGGGATTTTATTATCCTTAAGCAGCCTCGATAGACAATAAAGTAGTTCCTGTGCCCGCTCCGTGGCAAAAGTAGGAATGATGATGTTGCCGCCGGCTTTATTGGTCTCATTAATAATTTTAGAAAAATCCTCTGAGCAGGTGCCCTGATCCCCATGACTTCTATTACCATAAGTTGATTCCATAACCACATAACCTGCTTGATCAAACGTATGCGGGTCGCACAAAATTGGTTTATCCCACCTGCCGATATCGCCTGAAAAGACCGCGGTTTTTACATCTTTTCCTTCGGTAAAACGTAATTCCACCATAGCCGCACCCAATATGTGACCGGCATCATAAAAAGTTCCGGTAATGCTTTCTGTTATTGTGAATTTTTCTTTGTAGTGCGCTTTTTTAAAAAGACGCGGCACGCGCTTTGCATCTTCAACACTATAGAGCGGAACCTCCGGGTAATGACCTTTTCTTCCTTCTTTTCTATGACGTTTCCTTTTAAATTCCGCATCGGACTCCTGCAAGTGCGCCGCGTCCAACAATCCTATTTCTGCTATCTCGGCTGTGGGATAGGTGCAATATATCTTCCCCTTAAATCCATCTTTAACCAATTTCGGCAAATACCCGCAATGGTCTATATGGGCATGGGTTAACACTACGCAATCAATACTTGCAGGGATTACCGGAAATTTCTCCCAGTTTCGCGCACGGAATTCTCTTTCCTGATATAGTCCGCAATCAATAAGCAGGCGCGCCTCATTATGCTCTATCAGATGACGGGATCCGGTTACGTTTTTTGCCGCTCCTAAAAATTTAATCTTCATCACTTCTCCTTAATTTGAAATTAGGTAACAGCAGATGGTTTTTTCATAATTTCCTACCCAGGCTATATCTAAAAATATCTCTGCCAAGATAAAACTTCAAGCAGCTCAATTTGGTCTTAAAAAGTTCAATAAAACCCATTTTTACAAAAAAATCTTTCGCTCCTTCAGTCATTGTGCTTATCTGGACCCCGCCTATTCCGTTTGCTTTAAGATAACCAAAATACTGGTTTATCAATTTTGTGCCAATATCCATTCCGCGGTATTTAGTATCTATATTTATGTGCAGTGTGGAAAGCTATACCGCCGGTAGCCGCAAAAACCCCCAAGCGAAAATTATCGGTTACTTTTATTATCCCCGCTTTATAAATGAAAAGCAAGGCAAAAAGGGTCCCAAATGTTAGACCCACGGCCTGCATAACAATACATGGGTAGGCTTGTTCCATAAACACTGAAATCCCTCCCAGAATTACACCCTCAAGCAAAGCGTATATCGGTGCCGTAACCGCAGCCCATTCTTTCTTAAAGATCGTTACCATCGCAATGATAAATACGTTAATTGTTTGCTTATTTTCCCAAAGTAATCGCTGCCATAGAGAATAATCCCGGGTACAATCTTCTCCTAAAACCTCCTGACCTGCCAATGCAGCTGTTGTACTGCTTAACTAAAACTTTTTCTTAAGCTTTAACATAACGTTTCCATCTGCCCTTTGTTTATCCTGCGTCTCTTTAGTCTGGCTGGTTTGTTTAATTTCTGTTTCTGCCCCTACGGAAATGCTTTCGTTAATTGCATATTCAGCGCTTACTTTATGAGTTGTCGTCGGCTTTTCTTCTGTGCTTCGAGGTTGCTCTATAGAGTAAGTAGCTGTTGCTTTATCTGAAAGGTCTGTTGTTGCGCCAATTCCCTTAGTTTTATGATCATATTTTATTGAGATGTCACTTAATCCAAATCGTTGTGCAATTTTGTTACCCATGCCGCCAAAGATAAAATAATCAATGAAATCAGCAGCTAAATCTGGTGCGATATTACCTTGACTATAACTTGCCTCAATGCCTTTCCATTTTTTACCGGTTACCAACATAACTAACAACCGTTCTTGAGATTGTAAAGGTTGAGAAGTTAAATTTAAATCCGGTTTATCAATGCTCCCTTTTAATACAATATTAATTTTCGTACGCTCAACTGCTGAACTCCCTTTAATGTCTAGTACCGGCTTTGTCAGGTCACCGGAAAATAATAACTTACTTTTATCAAGCTTAATTACGGCACTCTGCTGGCCAGAGATCATCCCGCGATTAAAAAAAACATTGCCGTGTAATTCAACCTTATCCTTTATATCTTTAAATGTAAGCGTTACCATCACCGGACAGTTTACAATTGAAAACCTTTTATATGATACGTCCTCTATAAGAAACGACCCCGAAAAATCCGGTTCCCATAACCTTCCTTTAACATGAATATCCACATCGTTTATTATCCCGGAGATATGCCCCAGGACCGTATTATCCGGAAATAAATCAAGGATGCTGCGAACATCGGTGTCTTTAGCATAAACCGTCATATCCAAAACTTCTTTATCATAACTGCCATAATACCAGATTCGGTTTGCATCCGGCAATATCAATGTTCCATTCGTGATTTGGATATTGCTAATATTTCCCTCGATAATGGAAAATTCGGCATGCTGCATTTTAAGCATGCTTTTTTGCCGCATTGCCAAAACAATCACCGGATTTTTAAACATTACCTGCCCCTCTGCTTTTAAGTTACCACCCAGGCGTTTTAAGACTATGCCAACGGTAACAATAGATCCCTGCAGAAGAAATTTATCATAAGTAACATCCTCTATTCTAAATGTACCATTAATCTTTGGTGCATCGATTGTCCCGGTCAAACGGATTTTTAGCTCGGCAGCATCGCCGGATATTTTTTTTAAAATTTCATCCCCCGGCAAAATGGCAAGGATCTCACGAAAACCAATCTGTTTACTCTCGATATCAACGTCAAAAATGCCGCCATGGCAGGTTCCATTGAGCAGTATTGTTTCAGAATTTGGCAAGGTTACGGTCGCATTTAAAAACTTAACTTCTATCCCTTGGTGAAAAAACGCCGATAAATATAAGTCGATCTTTTCAATATCAAGCACACTTCCCAAAGGCAGCCACTTTAAATCTTTTAATTTAACCTGTTCGTATGTTACTTTTTCCAGAAAATTGCCTTTTAGATTTTTAAACTCAAAATCCGATAAAGCGATAAACCTTGCCGCGAATATCTTAGTAATTAAGCCTGCACCGGTTGAAGTAAAAAGCAGAAAACATAGCAGTCCAATGATAAAAACCGGTATTAACATTAATAATGACCTGCAAACTTTTTTGCTTTTCATAATAACTTCTGGATTAATCAGGGGCAAGATTTAGTTTTGCCATAGGCCCTGCTGCCCGAGCACAGCTTATTTTCATACCCTGGCTACTTGTGTCTTCGATGATACAACGTGCGTCTTCTTCCTGCCAAGCTGATAAAATAATTGAACAGTTTTTGCTGAATTAAATCTTTCGCTTGTCTTTCCGGATGCCATTGAACGGCAAAAACTCTATCGTCCTTTTCTACTGCCTCGATAATGCCGTCGCTTGAAACCGCGCCAATATTTAAGGTGTGTCCAATCTTCTTTACGGCCTGATGGTGTTCACTATGAACGCGAAATGCGCTCTTTCCAAATATCTTCTCGCATATCGTACCAGGCATAATTGTCACTAAATGCAGCGGAGACCTCTTTGAGCAATGGTTATTTGCTCCTTTGACCGCGGTGCGAATATCCTGATATAATGTCCCCCCGTGTATTACGTTTATTAATTGCATGCCATAACATATTCCCAGCACAGGAATTTTCCTTTTGCGCGCTAAACCATAAAGCAGCCGCTCAAAATAGAAACGCCCCCGGTAAACCGAACGCACTTTTTTTGTCCGCGGTTCTCCGTAGAAAAACGGATGTACATCCGCTCCTCCGGTTATTAGTAGTCCGTCAATATCGTCAAGTATCCGGGATACTAACTGGCGATACGGATTATTAGGAATAAGTAATGGCAAGCCGCCGGCTCTGAGCACCGAACGAACATAGCGATAATCACACGCAAGCTCGTACTCTGCAAAGTAAGGTTTTAATTTTATTACTTCACAGGTTAATCCGATAATTGGTTTTTGAGCACTTTTTTTTGTGACTCTTTTTTCCTTTTCCCCGCGCATATTTCACCAATTCGTCTCTTTTCGTCCCAGCCAGGTACGATTTATCCTCGGGAGCATAATCCCCAGAGATTTTGCAAAATGCCCCACTGAATTACCATCTAATAACGCCTCAATCGCCAATACATAACGGCTGGCAAACTGACGCTGCCATGTTGGTTTATGTTTTCTTTGATATTTCATCACTGCCGCCCGGATTATGTCAGATTGATTCCAGCCCCTTTTTAGATATTTAAAAACGTCAATAACCTCATGGGGAAGGTCCATTTGTTTCAGTTCTTCCTTATACTGACGGAATATTAAGTCAACGTATTGTGGAACAGTTATCCAATGATTTGACCAAACAAGTTTCGCCCGTGAACCGTAAAGAACGGCCTGCTTACGGGCTTTAACATAATTGGCGTAAGTTGATTGATTAAGCGGGCGCTGCCGTCTTCTCCAGCGCAGGGCAACAGCATAACATACGCAAAGGGCCGCAGCAATATATTCCGGTAATGAGCTGTCACATACCCGTACTTCGAGCGTCTGCGGTTTTCTTGCGCCTTCGCGATTATAGATCATTTCCCAGTAATCAGTCTTATTAAGAGTTTCTGGTTTTGTTATTTTACAATATTTGTCCGAACCCAAAAAGAGTCTGCTTGAGGCATGTGTTGTAAGACGCCTGCGCCAGACCGGGGAATTGGCGCATAGGGCAATAAGAAAAGGTATATGGCTGTGCAGATAACTCGATAATTTCCCCGCCTCGTCAAACTCAATGCCGCGCTTACCCATTGCCAAATGGATATGCGAACCGGCAAAACGATCAATCCAGCCACCAATAGGAAAAATTATGTGGTGATAATCTGTTTTTGTATTCCGTCTAAACTTTGCATATTTCCGTAGACCGGTCTTAAGAAGAAAGAGTGCTTCCCGAAGCGTAGTTAATACCCGGCTGTTATATTCCGAACCAATACTCAAATCACGGGTAAATTTTTCCCCTTTTTCTACTGAAGAGCGTCTGGGGAAATGCAGTTCACGGCATATTCTGTTTTCCGGAAGCAAAATAGAATACGTCTCCAGTTCAATGCCCATGGATATGTTTTTGATTTTCTTTTTTCTCATATTCCTATAATAGAACCCTCTATAAATGACGTATTTAATTCTACTATTTACTAATTTTAGAATTGATATTCTTCAATTCAGTAATAACTTCGTTAAGCTTAGCGATGATCATCCATGGCAAAAAAAGCCACATGATGCCTAAAATAAGGCCTAAAATCCAAGCGATCATAACGAATATCTCGAACACATTGACCTCCTTTTATTCTCTTATTACGCTATTAAATAAATCTTCGGTATCTTCCCTGCGGCAAAGTTCTCCTTTGGGATTCATAACTGCTGCTTGCAACAACATAAGGGTTATAAAGTAATTACCATTCATTACTCCTATTTATATGTTTTCTCGTTTCATAATTTACCGCTCTTCAACATCCAATATTTTTGTTTTCTTTTTCAATATATTTAGCGGTAAGTGCATTAAGTTCCGGGTTCAACGTGCACAGATATAAAAATCTCTTCGCCAAATTCTAAGACTGGCGTTTATGAAATGTTAGGATGCTCAATAATATAACTACAACAGCAATGCATAAAAGGATCATCGTAAAATAATTTTATATCTTAGCATAATTTTCTCCATGAGGAAATACTTAAGTTTAAAAACAGACAAAGGCAATTATCCCATAAGCCATCGCCATTGTTACCATACCGCTAATCAGCCCAATTTTGAGCCATGCAAAAAAATTGATTTTGACGTTCTGCTCTTTTTCTAATAACCCTAATGCAACAATGTTTGCCGTTGAGCCGATCGCGGTAATGTTACCCCCGAAACAGGCCCCAAACAATAATGCCCACCAAAGAGAACGCAAGCTCTCCTGAGATAGATGCATGTTTTGCACAATAAGTGATAAAAGCTTCTTGAGCATGTTTTTATCCCGTAATAAAAAAATTCCTTCGGAATCTTTTTATCCATTTGAAAACCGTAGGTTTTAAACTTTCCATCCAAAAATGAACTACCCTCTATCTTGCTGCAGGGAATAATTAAGTTAAAACCTTATAAATTTAAAAGTCTCTTTCCCTGCCTCTTAGCTGATTATCTGTATTATCCCTTTTCTGATCATCATAACGGCTATGGCGGCAAGTAATAGCGCCATGACTTTTGATAGGGCCTTTGTGCCTGCTTCGCCTAAGCTCTTTATAAGCAGCCCTGAAAATGAGAAAATTGTTCCGGCTAATAAGATGTTTAAGCCGACGGAAATCAAGGTGGCATATATCCCATACTCGGTTATTATCATCAGTGAAGTGGTTAATACTGCCGGTCCGACAATAAGCGGTGTGCCCAAAGGCACGGCGCCTAAGTCTTTTGACAACAGCCGCCGTTGTTTGCCGGGATTCAATATGTCAATGATCGCGATGCTGAATAAAATTACTCCACCGGCAATCATAAAATCACCAATGGTTATGCCCAAAAGCCTAAAAATTGCCTTCCCTAAAAAGATAAATCCAAAAGCCAGGCAAAGGGCGGTTATCATTGATTGGACAATAATGGTTATCTTTTCTTTCTTGTTTAAACCTTGCGTAAAGGAAGCAAATATCGGTAATACCCCGATTGCGTCAACCGCAACAAATAAAGGAATAAATGCCAAAAGTACGTTCTTTACCATAGGTCACCTATTTTCAGCATACAATTTATACGGATTTTTAACCATATATGTTAATCTGTGTTATTTTCCCCGCTCCATTCAAAAAACTTTTTTACTTTGGCTGCAATTTGTGGCTCAGTCATTTTATCCGCAGACTCAACTCCAACAACCTTAACGGCGAGCACGTTATGTTTTTCTATTTCTTTTTTTAATTCATCCCTTGCCTCACCAGGGCCAAAAATCAAAATACCCTTTGCATCGCTAATCAATTTAATAATACGCTCGTAATATTCCTGAAGGTGATGTTTATAACGCTCTTCACGGCCGCTTTCTGATGTAGCATCCTGTGGACCGTAAGGGACTTTTGACCGTGATCCACCTTTCAGACGAAAATGCCCTTCGACGTTAGATTGTATCAGAGTAGTGGCTGCTTTTTTGCCAATCAATGTAACAATAACCGCTTTTCTGTGATTAACCCATAACCCAATATGCTTATCCATAGTTACTGCTCCTTTTGCCTATTTTTTATCTCTTCAGGCCCAATAATTCCACCCGATATTACCATTCTCATCGACTGTTCTACACTCTTAAAATATACACTCTGGCGTAAGAAAAAAATCTCCGCATTTTATCATCTCACAAAAAGAACCGGGATATTGGTTTCGTGTAATATTGCATCCGTAAGTGAAAACGATATGAAATCCTCAAAGTGTTTATGAAGGCTCGCACCGGTTATAAGCATGTCAATATCTTCTATTTTAATAACCTTTTTTATTTCTTCTCCTACATCGCCGATAGTCAGCAAATAATGGGCTTTTATGTCCTCTTTTGAAAAATATTGCTTTACAACTTGTTGCACCTGAATGGCTCTGGTCTTTTTCGTTGCGATCGTAAGCACCGAGAGGTCAAACTCACATTTGCGGATCAAACAGGCCGTTAGTTCTAACGCTTTTTGCGCATAATAGCCGCCGGAATAATAGAGCAGGACATTTTTAACCTCTTTAGCTTGAACATTATCAACCACAAGCAGCGGCTTGGAAATATGATGTAAGACCCCTATGATTTATTCGCCCTCCTTTTTACTCAACCCCCAAAGCCTTAAATACCGCGTCTATCGGATCTGCATAAAATCCGCTTTGGAACTTTGACAAAAGTTCGCCTGGAACTGTTTGGAAGTCCTTAACGCTGCTTGAAGGGATGAGCACCCTTTTAGCGCCTGAATCAAGTGCAACACGCAGTGACTCTGCAAGATTTTCCACAGGAATAATATTCCCACCTAAACTCATGCTTCCCAAAACGACAAGTTGCGACTGCACATGTTTTTGCATAAGCGATGATGCCAGCGCGACAACGGCTGCCAAGGTTAGCGCCTCAGCAGAACCTGAATTGTGAAGTTCAACTACATGAATATGATAATTTCGATCTCCTGCCTTTGGAGTAACGCTGACCCTTGTCGCATTTGCCTTAAAATAATCAAAAGCAATACGTAAACATTCTTTAGGGGTATTCCCAGAGCCAACTCCAGTAAAGCGAGCTGTTCCAGTACCCGGTGTCATCTGCGTTTCAATACGATAAAGCCCCAAGTGCCCATTGCTCCCGCGAGATACGGTATGAATAATACCCGGATTCATGGGACCATCTGGAATCAGTGTCCCTCCTCCTTGCTCAGGAACTGAAATATACTTCTCTTCGTTGGTTTCTTTATCGGCATAACTAAAATGGACGTCATAAAATTCCATTCCGCCGATTTTCTTTAATTGTTCTTTTATCCTACGACGTGTCTCAAGAGCATATTTTAAACATCTCTCTACTGCATCCCTGTCAAATTCACCGTGAGGATAAAGAAGTTTCAATAATCCTGATACTGTTTTTCTAACCGCAATCGTATCCCGCTGGTTTAGATCACGTCCTAAGCGGAAATACTTATCAATCGCATCTGAGAAATTACGTTTACGCATCTCACGCAAATACTCAGCTAAATAATCAACGATAAAGCCATAATTGTTAGTAAAGAATTCCGGCTTCATCTTTGGAATTTCCCAGCCAGGAATATACGCGTGGAACCTGTCAAAGAACGCTGAGTCAATCATGTTTTCCGGAAACGGTGAAAATAAATGGCTTGTTTTAACAAGCGTGTCAACTGATTGGTTGATGTTCCCGATAAAAACCATTGAGGCATTCGCATTTATCTGATCACGGCCTCGGGCAAATGAACCCGATGCCATGTAATCCTTCATAATCTGAACGCCGTCTTTATCCGCAAATGTTATTCCGGCAACCTCGTCAAATGCCACAATATCCCACAGTCCAACAAGCCCGATTTGCCTACGGCTTAAATTATAAAAAAGATTCGCTACTGTTGTTTTACCGCCAGAAACAAGAATGCTATTAGGGCTTATTTCCTTATAAAGATGGCTTTTTCCTGTATTCCTAGGACCAAGCTCACACACGTTATAATTATTTTCTACAAAAGGAATCATCCTCGCTATTAAATGCCGCTTAACTCTTGGTTCAAATACTGACGGCTCTATTCCAGCTGAGCGCAAGAGAACATCCAGCCATTGATCTTCTGTAAATGCACGCCTGCCCTCAAAAAGAGGGTTTAAATCCATATTGGGCATCTGTATCGGCTTAATCTCTTCCAAAATAAATGGCGAGCCGCCACCTTCTTCATAATGGTATCGTAGATTAACAATAGACCAGATACCTCCGGCAAGGAGCTTCTGGTGCTTCTTGACCGTCGCACTAGGCACAATAACCTTTTTTATGCCTAAATTAGAAAAGACAGCTTCATAAATATCCTTTTTCTCATTAAGCGTTACTGTCACCTTATCAATAACCTTTAAGCCGCCCTTTTCACGGACAATTGATTTAATCTTCTCTGATTCATCAGGACGAACATAATTATCAGCAAGCACACGTTTAACCGTCGCCATGCCATCATTAATAATCGCATCATCAGTTGACACGCAGTATTGCCCTAATAAATATTCGAGAACATACACCGGAACATTTGCGCCCTCTTTTACTTTTTTAGTTAAGTCCTTACGGACAACCTTTCCCGCAAAATGTTGATTTAATAAATCATCTAAAACTGTATTCATAGTATATACTCCCACTTGATATTAAAAATCACTGGTAAAAGCGCGGTCTATTCTTACCGGTATAGACTGCTCATCAATATCTGTATTCGCATTACGGAAAACTAATCGATATTTTTCCGTATTTGAGAAAACCATATTCTTGAGGGTCAAAATAACTTCTTTCTTTCGATCCGCCATCTCTTGCGAAGCACTTTCAAATGATACAGTTTGAATATCACTAACAGGCTCACTTCCTGCATATATACCGATTTTGTACGTTATGCTTTTTACCCGTTCAGATACGGCTTCAGTCTGCAAGATTTCAAACCGATGGCGGCCTGTGGTAATGCGATGATCCAGTCCTAACACCTGAACCCCAACCGTTTTTTCGCGAGTTTTTTCTTTCTCTTTGCCCCTCACCTGTTCAATCGTTATCACAGGGACAACAACCTCCTGAAGGCTCATTCCTCCATGAAAGAAACGCGCGCCTCCAGTAAAATAAAACAAACTCATTCCCTTAGGAACTACAAATGGCATATCCTTTTCAGGAGATACTCCCGATGTATTTGATAAGCTCGACTTATGAACATTCTCAATTAAAGGGATATACTTACCCATAATGAATCTTTT
>JBDRCZ010000006.1:0-2579 GCA_043821285.1 Candidatus Omnitrophota bacterium
GCATCACCTGATTGTGTCGCAAGAAACCCGATACATTTTGAACAATCTAATCCGCAGTAAGCGATCATCATTCCCATCCCTTCAGAGTTCGCGTCCACAATTGGTGTGAACATTGCTTGCCACATTCCTTAATTTTTCAATTCAATCCCAAAAAACTTGCCAACACTATCCAAAAAGACATCTGGAGAATCATCAAAAGCGACATGCTCCGCAAACGGGATATTTAAGAACTCCATATTCTTCATCATCCCGCTGAGCTTACCCATGCTGCTAATCGATGTTAACGGATCTTTATCTCCGCGGATAATTAATGCCTCGTTGTTAACTTGATTCATTAAATCCCCAGGATGTCCATCCAGACTCAAATCCGTCCACATCTTCACAACGGCAATCGCAAAACGGTCAAAATCGGGGGCAGGATTAAGTTGCATATAACTCTCGTAACTATGCGGGAACATTTCCTTCCACGCCTCGCCAGTCATCCCGGAAATCATGCTCCACGCCGGTTCGCTCTCGCTCATCTCCCAGCTGGCGCCGACAGTAACAATCTTGCGAAGCCGTGCGTCTTGCCTTATGGCATAGCGATAAGCCACAACACCCCCATCACTGAAACCAAAAATATTAAATTCATTCAACTCCAGAGAATTAATTATTTGAGCAAGATCATCGGTCAACACCTTATAGGACAAACCGGCTGTTCCCAATTGTGACCGCCCATGCCCCCGGCTGTCAACTCCGACCAATCGAAAACTTTTTGTTAAAGCAGGAGTAATTTTATTAAAATCTTCGATGGAGCCAAAACCCCCATGCAAAAGAATCAAGACCGGCAAATGATCATCTCCGATTTCTTCAACATAAATATTTGCATCTCCGTAATGAATGAAACGCCCATCTTTATGATTAAATTTATTCTTTATCACTATTACATCTCCTTCCTTCTTAGCAATATCTGTAGCATACCCAACAGTAAACCAGCAAACCGTTAAGCATATTATTAAAATAAAAAACAAATAGCTAAACTTAATTCCTAACATATTCAATCCCTCAAACCTTCTATCCAGAGTTAGTGTTAACGACAACTCAGGCTAAAATATCCACTTGTTCTCGCCGGACAGATAGACATTACTCCCCGTAGATAGCGGCGATTATTATTCCTTTCAACGGCATTATGATTAAATCAATAATCGTCCAGTACAAAACAACGGTTGTAGCGACTGTCATAAAAGAATACGTTGCAAGCATACCCGGTAAGATTCCGATAGCCCAAACACACAATCCAAAGACAAGCCCTTTTACGATCTTGTTTTTCCCCGGCATGCTTTTTTGCAATAATGCATAAACGAAGGCAAGCACAATATTCAAAATAAGGGTTCCGATCATAAACATCGCTCCCGGCGGGCCGTCCATAGGCTTCCAAACATTGGTCGGTTCTAATTTATACACCCAGTTAAAAACACCGCCACATGTTAGCGCTCCGATGACAGCACCAAAAATGGTTACTGCAACTCCTCCAATCAATATTCTTCCCAGCTTCATTGTCCTGCCTCCTTTTTTATTTAACCAAATTTAAATTAAGTTTTACTAGCAACAACCGCTCCAAAACCTTTATAGCGCGATAATTCTCTTACAACAACCTTACGAAACCCGGCTCTTCTACAAAGCGTAGCCCACTGTTTAAGGCTTATGCAATATTCACCCTCGTTAAAAATATGCTTTTTCCCGTTATCGTATAATCTGATAAAAGCATCTTTGCCTACATTTTTCATGGCAAAAATCCATTCCAGCTCAAGAACTTTCAGAATACGCTTAAGCCTATTTACGTCATTATGATTTCCTGTTGTGTCCATATCAATCTCTCCGATCACAAAAACACCTCCCGGTTTTAGGAGATTGAATACTTTTGATATGAGCTTGTCTTTGTTTTTAAGATGGTGAAGCGTTACCGATGAAACGACCTTATCGAAAGATTCTTTTTTAAATTGCAGGGCATTGGCATCCATGAGTTCACAGTTGATTCTCGATGTCAGCTTCAGCTTTTTTATCTTATCCTGAAAAATAGCAAGCATTTCTTCTGAACAATCAATTCCTTTTATTTCACAATTAGCTTTCTTAAGCAGGTTCAAGCTTAGAAGGCCCGTCCCGCAGCCGATATCCAGCACTTCATCATTGTCTTTAACTGATGAGAATCTGGTCATCAGCGCCAACAATTCACTATGAAACCCAATTTTACCAAGAGTGTTATCGTATTCATTTGACCAGCTGTTAAACCAATCTCTAGTCGAATTCTTGCAATTTGTTTTTCTTCTTGATTCTTTCATAGAATAAACCCTATATATTTTTTAAAGTAATTTTTGCATCCAGACTACATCAAAGTTTTTGCCGAATTTCCTGCCAACACGTTTAAAAGAACCGCAATGCGAAAAGCCCATCTTTTCATGAAATTTAATGCTTTGCTCGTTAAATGATGAAATATTGGCAAGAAGCGTGTCGATATTTTTCTTTTGAGCCTCTTGAATAAGAAATTCCAGAATCTTTTTCCCGATTCCTTTTCGGGTAAATTCCGGCAGTAAAAAATAAGT
>JBDRCZ010000007.1:0-3305 GCA_043821285.1 Candidatus Omnitrophota bacterium
TATCAAGACGTACGCCCGGCCCGCCGGGTAAATTGAGCGTTTCGATTTTTCCGGGACAAGGCATAAAGTTATTTTCAAAGTCTTCAGCATTTATGCGGCATTCTATGGCTGCGCCCTTGATTTGAATATCATCCTGTTGAAAACGTAACTTTTCGCCTGCGGCAACACGGATCTGCTCTTTTATTAAATCTATGCCGGTTACCATTTCAGTTACAGGATGTTCAACTTGAATTCTCGTATTCATTTCCATAAAATAAAAGTTATTATATTGATCTAATAAAAATTCAATTGTTCCTACGCCGATGTACTTTATCGTCTTCGCTCCTTTTACAGCCAGTTCGCCCAGGCGTTTACGCAGCCTATAGTCTACTGCCGATGAAGGGGATTCTTCTAATAATTTTTGGTGTCTTCTTTGAATACTGCAGTCTCTTTCGCCCAAATGTATAATGCGGCCATATTTATCTGCTAAAATCTGAATTTCAATATGGCGCGGTTTCTCAACATATTTTTCAATATATACATTGGGGTTTCCGAAACTCACTTCTGCTTCTACTTGGGCAGTCATAAGATTACTGATTAGGCTTATATCATTATGAGCAATTCTCATTCCTTTTCCGCCGCCGCCAGCTGCTGCTTTTATAATTACAGGGTAGCCTATTCTTTTGGCAGTTTTGAGCGCCTCTTCTTTGTTTTTGACTATGGATATACTGCCTGGAACTATGGGTAGGCCTGCTTTTTGCATATTGGCACGGGCAGCCATTTTATCTCCCATAAGCCTTATATTGTCAGATGTAGGTCCGATGAAAGTTATCTGGCAGGATTCACAAATTTCCGCAAAATGAGGATTTTCCGCGAGAAAGCCATAGCCCGGATGTAGTGCATCTACATCCGCAATTTCTGCAGCACTTATAATTGCTGGTATATTTAAGTAACTGTTGCTACTCTGTGCCTTGCCTATGCAGATTGCCTCATCAGCAAAACGTATATGCAGAGAATTTCTATCTGCTTCAGAATATACAGCTACGGTACGGATACCCAATTCTCGGCAAGCACGGATTATTCTTAGGGCTATTTCACCCCGGTTAGCAATAAGTATTTTGGAGAACATTTAATGAGCGCATAACTTACGGAAGCACAAAGTGCGACGTAAGTTATTGGCGAATTTAACCCCGCCAAAGGCGGGGTAAGTTCGGGCATATAAGTTATATCGCTCAGCCATAATATCAGATAGCGAGCTCCATAACTTATGCCCTCACTTAAAGGGGTTCGATAAGAAACATTGGTTGCCCAAATTCTACGGGCTCAGTATTATCAACCAGGATTTCTAAAATTTTACCTTTGATTTCAGATTTTATTTCATTCATTAATTTCATTGCTTCTATGATGCATATAACCTGTCCGGGTTCAATTGTTTGGCCTACTTCAATATAGGGCGGGGATTCTGGCGAAGGTGAGCGATAAAAAGTCCCTACCATCGGCGCTTTTATTTCTACTGTTTTAACCGCTAATTTTTCAATGCTCTCGGGAGTCCCTTCTCTGGTTTGAATTGGCGAGAGCCCTGTTTTTTCAATCACTATATTTTGGCCTCCAGACGCCTCTATCCCTACGCCGGTCTTTTTTAATCTGATACGCATACCATCTTTTTCTATTTCTATCTCAACAAGACCATTCTCATTCATAAGACTTATCAGTTCTTTTATTTCTTTTATATTCATCCCGTTAGAAATCCTCCATTTATCCCGTTAGCCCCGTTACAAATAACCATCTAACCCCGAAGAATAAAATTTGTAACCGGGTTAGAATATTATTTCTAACGGGATTCATTTAAAACCCCATATTTTATGAACCCCGTTAGAACCTTTGACTAATGGGGTAAGAATAGGTCTAACGGGGTGAATATGCCCTCTCAATATATTCACCTGTTCGGGTATCCACCTTAATTTTATCTGTGGTATCTATAAAAAGCGGGACTTGGATAATGGCGCCGGATTCTATTTTTGCAGGTTTGGTGCCGCTTTTTGCCGTATCGCCTTTTATGCCTGGCTCAGTATGGATGACTTTAAAATCAATAAAATTCGGCAGATTTATGTTCAATGTTTCATTTTTATAGAAATAACCGGTGACTTCAAGATTATCTTTTAAAAATTTCTTCTTATCTCCAAGGTTGTCTTCGGATATAGCTATTTCTTCAAAATTATCTTGGTCCATAAAATGATACGTGCCTCCCGACGAATATTGATACTGAAGTTTTCTTTCTTCGACAAAAGCAGTCTCAATTTTTTCGTCACCTCTGAAAGTTTTCTCCTGAATGTTGCTATTCTTCAGATTTCTTAATTTTGCACGCACAAAAGCAGCACCTTTCCCGGGCTTCACATGCTGGGTTTCTACAACCAGATACACTTCTTGGTCAACCAATATTGTTAATCCTGATTTAATGTCATTTATTGAGAGAGCCACTAATTATCTCGTATTTTTCTTTAGTTACCAAGGCTATATCTTCTAATCTTATCCCGAAATTATTAGGCAAATAAATTCCTGGTTCGACAGTAAACACCATTCCCGTTTTTAATTTTCTATTTTCTTTACGGGATATACACGGTTCTTCGTGTACTTCTAACCCTATGCCGTGCCCTAAGTTATGACCAAAAAACCCGCCGTATCCTTTTTGGGTTATATATTGGCGGGCAGCTGTATCAATTTTATTTATGGCAACAGCTGGCTTTATCTGGCTTATCGCCTTATCTTGTGCTTTGCGAACTATATCATATATCCTTTTAACCGCAGGACTTATTTTACCCAAAAAGAAAACCCTTGTCAAGTCAGATTTATAGCCCATGTAATCGACGCCAAGGTCAACTAATACAGGTTCGTTATTTTCAATCTTTTTTTGAGAAGTCAAATGATGCGGAAAGCTTGAATTGGGCCCTGAGGCAACAATTATGTCAAATGCAGACCCGCCAGCACCATTATATCTTATAAAACGCTCCAGTTCCCCCGCTACTTCAACCTCTTTTCTTCCTGGAACTATAAAATCTTTAATAAACTCGAATGCCTTTATTACTATTTGAATTGCTTTCTTTATTTTTTCCAACTCTTCAGCAGTTTTTATTTGTCTTAGTTCTTCTACCAAGCCATGCGTAGGGATCAGATGGCCGTTTTTATTTAATTCCTCTTTTATTTTTTCATACTCGGCAAAAGGCAGATGTCTTTCTTCGAAACCAATGCGTTTAAGACCCAAATCTATACAGGCGCCAGTTATTATTTTAAAAACAGAACCATCGGCTTTCTTTATCAAAGTGGGTCCT
>JBDRCZ010000008.1:0-40513 GCA_043821285.1 Candidatus Omnitrophota bacterium
CTTTTGGCTAAGAATCTAAAGGTGGCGTTGGCAAGAGTAAGTTAAAGATAGACGCATAAAAGAAAATAAATAAATCAAACAATCTTTACTAGAGGATATTGTAACTTTATATATTTAAAAATCTTTTTTCAGCGCACCCTATCTTAGCCCGTATTTGCCGGAAGCAACAAATATCCGCCGGATTTTTGATAAGCTTAAAAATTTAGCTGACACGCTTTTTATTGAGCTGTATAATAAAAAAATGGGTAACTGGGCGGTAGTGGGGAAAATATTGAGTAAAAAACAGCCGGAGGCATGCTTAGCCTTAGAAAAGATATTTAAAGATAAGGAAACATATACTGATTTTTGCCAGACACATAAACAGGAAATTATGCGGATAAATAAGAATTATGGATTTAAAATAGAATTTTTTTACCCCGGAATATAATGATTATTATGTCCGCTCGCCGGCCAAAGAGCATGGCGGGCGCATACACAGATAATCACAGATTTTATCAGCCGGTTTATGCTCGGCTTAAATTTTGATATATGTGTAGGAGAAAAGGGGATAGAATATGGAGCAGGCAAAGGTTTTTTTTATAAAAGCACAAAATTACCGCGACAAAGTTGCACTAGCACATAAATTTAAAATATTAATAAAACAAGCAGATCTCTGTGCAGAGATTAAAAAGGGGGAATTAGCAGCAATTAAAGTAACCGTGGGAGAGAAAGGTAATACCGGATTTGTTCCGCCAGAGGTGATTAAAGTTCTTGCAGATAAGATTAAGTCTTTGGGGGCAAAGCCATTTGTTACGGACTCGAATGTGCTTTATCACGGCAGAAGGTCAAACAGTGTAGATCACCGGATGCTTGCGTATGAGCATGGTTTTACAATCGAACGATTAGGCTGCCCATTTATCGTCGCAGACGGCCTGTTAGGCGAAAATTCTAAAAAAATCACGATAAACAAAAAATACTTTAAGGATGTTGCAATCGCCGGGATAGTTCCTTATGTTAATCACCTGATTGGTGTCAGCCATTTTACCGGTCATATGCTTGCTAATTTTGGCGGCACAATAAAAAATTTGGGGATGGGACTTGCTTCCCGTGCCGGAAAATTACAGCAGCATTCATCGGTGAAGCCGCGGGTAATCGAAAAGAATTGTACATTTTGTAAGCACTGTATTAAGGAATGTCCGGCCGGGGCGATTATCGAAAGAAAAGATAAGTCGTTTATTAAAGAAGAAGTTTGTATTGGCTGCGGGGGATGCCTGGTTGCCTGCAAGTTTGCGGCGGTAGAGATCAGCTGGTCAGAACATGCCCCGGTGCTTGCCGGAAAAATGGCCGAATATGCATTGGGGGCAATTATTGGTATAAAGAATAAAATATTTATTAATTTCGCAATGCATATAACTAAAGAATGTGATTGTATGGCCGGTGATGATGAAGATATTTGCGAAAGCGTAGGAATTTTAGCATCAAAAGATCCCGTAGCATTGGACCGGGCAACAATAGATTTAATCTACAAAAATAAAAAAGGTGATTTTTTCAAAGAGCTTCACCCTGCCGGCTGCGGGTATTTAGACCAGTTAACGCATGCGGAAAATATTGGGTTAGGTACGATGGACTATGAAATTGCGGAGCTCTAAATAGCAACCACAGAACCACGGGTTACACGGAATTAAAGGAATGAGCATTAATAACAGATTACGAGATAGTTAACCTGCTAAAAAAAATAAGCCACGGATGAACACGGGTTGAAGGAATACCCGCCACAAAGTCGAAGACCCTCCAAACAGCGATGGCGGGCAGGTCCGCCAGCACTTTGTGGCGGAATTGGCGGACAGGGGTTAAATTCCGACAGATAAGTTACATCGCTTTTAGCGCTGTAACTTATCTGTCCTCATTTAAAAAAAAGCCGAGGCTGAAAAAATAGTAACCTGAAAAAATCTGTGATTGCTTGTAATCTATGATTGCTTATTAGGAGTATGTGTGATTCTTAACGGAACCGAGAGTTGTGATGAGAGAAAAGATTTTTAAGAAATTATCTGGGGTAAGCGGAGATATGATTTCCTCTGCGGTAATTATCAGCCCGTTCATAAGTGTGAAAAAGATCGCACGGCACTTGCACAACAGTAAATTTTTTAAGGGAGCATTATATGAAGGGGTGATTGGCCGGTTTGCGCAGCGGGAGATTACTTATATAAAAACAGGTATTGGAGCATCTTTGATCGGAGATGCGGTGTTATCTTTACCGGATAAAAAATATGCCGGGGTTTATTTTCTGGGCGCGGTTGGCGGGATAAATAAGTTAAATATTGCGGAGTTGGTGATCGTAAAACAGGCAAAAGCTGACGGAGGATTTGTTGCAATTATTGAGGAAAAAGATAAGATTAGCACGGCAATCTCTTATTGTCCCGATAAGCGTCTCTTGGCTCAGGGGATTGAATTTTTGAAGAAAAATATACAGGAAATTCGTCAGGTTAATGTTGCAACCCTTAGCTCTTTGTTTTTTGAAACTAAACAGAATATCTGCCGCATGCAGAAAATGGGAATTGAAGCCGTAGACATGGAGCTGGCAGCTTTTTATGCCGCGGCAAAAAAAAGGGGAATTCCTGCACTGGGACTATGTTTTGTGAGCGACTTGCCCGGTGAGATGGTTTTTTGGGATAAGATCAGCATAGATAAACTTTTGGCCTTGAGTAACGTGCAAAAGCGGATGATCAAGGCTGGGTTAAAAATTGCCGCGGAATTAACGGTTAATACGGCAGTAGAGAACAATAGAGATGAAAAAGACGGACTTTGTTTTAAAAACCTAACACTCTGGCCGCAGTTTTCAAAGAGCGAGCAGAGCATTTTAGAAAGTATAATCAGGTCTTTGGGGCTGGGCAGAAACAAGGCGGCGGTATTGATAGAATTATTATTTGAGATTGGAGAACGAGAGAATATTTCTCGAGAGAAGATTTTAGAAGATACGGGTTTTTCTGAAATTTTGACAAAGGGAAATGTTTCCCGGGAGAGAAAGTTTGAATTATTAACCGAGCGGCTTAGATCGAAAAGATTCCCGGAGTATTTTAAACAGAAGAAAAGACTTGAAGAGTTAGTAAAAAGACTTAACCTGCCAAAATATTTAAGAATAGATACCCTGAATTTTTTTGAAAACAAAAAATTAAATTTTAATTTTTATCTCAATTCACCAGATATGCTTATACCAATTGCTATGGCGGTTAAAGCCTTGAGCACAAATCCCGCGTTAAAAGAAATATTTGATGAAGAAAAACCATAATTACTATCCAGAACATATTTTTGTTGAAAAAAGCGAGAAAGACTCGGCGGTTTTTAAACAGGCAATCCAGCGCTGTCCAAAAAGCAAAATTACGGTTATTGATGATTTATCGGGTTTTAATAAAGAACATTGTGACATGCCGTTTTGCCGCAAGAACTTATTCATTGCGCGCAAAAAAGGCAAAGTAATCCGTCCTTGTCCTTGTGCAAAAAATCACATTAGCTGCGGCTATTATGTATTAAGCCTGGGATACGGCTGTCCGTTTGAGTGCAGTTATTGTTATTTTCAGTATTACGGAAATGCCAAGGGCTTGGTTTTACATAGTAATGTCCGGGAGGTGATAGCCGAGGCAGAGAAATTTTTAAAAAAGGCCGGGGAAAAAAGATTACGTATTGGCACCGGGGAATTTAGCGATTCTTTAGCGCTGGATCACTTGAGTAATTATAGCAGGATTTTAGCAGAGTTTTTTGCCAAATTTAAAAATGTACAGTTTGAATTAAAGACAAAATCAGACAACATCGAAAATTTAGAACACCTGAAGCACAAAAAAAGAATAATAATTTCATGGTCAGTTATGCCGGAAAGGTTAATCCAGCAGCAGGAGTGCGGTGTTCCCTCTTTAAACCAGCGCGTAACCTCTGCTGCGATTTGCGAAAAATGGGGGTACAAGATAGGTTTTCATTTTGATCCGATTATTTTAACTAATGCCTGGAAAGAGAAGTATAAAAAAGTAGTCGATGATATATTTAATCTCGTTTCTGCAAAAAACATTGCATGGATAAGCTTAGGAAGTTTAAGGTTTGAGAGAAAGTTAAAACCGCTGATGCGCAAAAGGTTTTCTGAGAGTAAGATTATCTATGAAGAACTGCTGCCCGGTTTAGATGGAAAACTACGCTATTTTCGTCCGCAACGCACAGAAATTTATCAACATATGCTTAAGGTAATCCGCAGCCGGGGTAAAGATATTCCGGTCTATCTTTGTATGGAGACACTACTTGTCTGGCAGGAGGTATTTGGCAGTCTGCGGCCGAGGAAGATATTAAGAAATTCAAATGTTACACTTGATTATTCCCTAAAGCTTGATAGAGGGTGATCTTTTGGAGGGAAAGTTTGAAAACCTATGGTTTTCAAATGGATAAAAAGATTCCGAAGGAATTTTTTTTATTGACAAAATCCAAAATTTTTGGTTTATTCTTATTTAATACCGCTAATTTTATGCTATAATAATCATTATGTTCTGGAACTTGCTTGGAATATTATGGATGGGGGCTGGGTTTTTGTGGCTGATGCGGCCGAATACCCTTGCCCGGCGGTTTAAAAAGATGGTTAGAAAAAACCGGCGGCGCCTGCTTTTTTCAATAATACTTATGAGCGGCGGAGTATTTGCGACTGCGTCACGCTATGCCCAAGGGTTTTTGGCAAAACTGCTGCTGATTTTTGCGGTAATTACTGTTTTAAAGGCACTGTTTTTTGCCAGTTCTAAAGCCGCAGATAAGATAATTGACTGGTGGCTTAAACAGCCGCTGTGGGTGTGGAGAATGGGAGCGGCCTTTTTTATGCTCATGGGATATATATTTATTAAGATAAAGTAAGTAGGCTTTGCGGGAATTATAGATGTATAACACATCAAGGCGAGAAGGTAATATTTTATAATTCCAAATGTCCCGCCCAGCAAACCGGCGGACAGGCAAATTCCCCACCACAAAACGTTGGCGGGCAGGCAAATTTCAAATGAATAACTTAACAAAAAAAATGATAAAACAAAGACTGGGCAAAATAAATGAAAGCAGTGATTCAGCGGGTTAAAATGGCTCAGGTTAAAGTTTCAGAAAAAATTATTGCGGAAATTGGGCAAGGGATTCTTGTATTACTCGGGGTGGGGAAAAATGATACTTCGGAAGATGTTGATTATCTTGCGGAAAAAACAGTGAACCTGCGGATATTTGATGACAGCTTTGGCAAGATAAATTTATCATTAAAAGATGTTTGCGGAGAAGCTTTGGTTATTTCGCAGTTCACCCTGCTGGCTAACTGCCTAAAAGGCAGAAGGCCTTCTTTTGATGCGGCTGCTGCTCCAGATAAGGCAAGAGAACTTTACGCGTTGTTTATTGAAAAATTGCAGAACAGGCAAGTAAACGTGAAACAAGGAAAATTTCAGGCGGTAATGGATGTAGCATTGACAAATGCCGGTCCGGTAACCATAGTTTTAAATAGTAAAGAAGGAGAGGGTAATGGATGAGCGCAGAAAATATGACCGTGTTTTGACAGCGCTGAATGTTTATTATTCTAAGGCAGATAACGAAGCCGTAGAAAGGAGTTGTAAAAGCAGTGATATTTCTCTTGGCGGTATTGGGTTGGTTTTAAACGAGGAAGTTGAAGCGGGGGACCTATATAACCTAAGGATAATATTCCCGCATTTAAGAGAAGAATTTAAAGTGTCTGGCCGGGTGATATATAAATATACCGTACAAGAAGTAAAAAACACGAAAGGCCAATGCCGTATTGGGTTTGTTTTTGTAAATTTAGCCAGCGAACAACGAAAATTTTTGCATGAGGCAATCGATAAAATAAAAGAAATAAACGACCAAAATTTCACTTCGCAGGCGGAACATTGATTGTTTTTAATGATAAGGGCGGTAATTTTATGCAGAATAATGTGTTATGTGTTATATTAGGCGGTGGTCAAGGAAAGCGTCTTTATCCGCTTACCCAGTTCCGTTCAAAACCCGCGGTGCCTTTTGCCGGACAATACCGGCTGGTGGATATCCCGATAAGTAATTGTTTAAATTCTGGACTCACCAAAATATTTGTCCTCACACAGTTTAATTCACATTCGTTAAACAGGCATATTGGCCGAACGTATAGATTTACCGGATTTATCCCGGGGTTTGTCGATATTATTGCTGCCGAGCAGTCCCTGGGGAATGCCGACTGGTTTCAGGGTACAGCAGATGCGGTGCGGCGTACAATGCGTCATTTTACTGATCCTAACATTCATGATATTTTAATACTTTCCGGAGACCAGCTATATGCTATGGATTTAATAAAACTGCTGGAGCATCATAAAAATAAAAATGCGGATATTACCATAAGCGGTGTTTTGGTAGGCGAAAAAGAAGTTGGCGGGTTGGGGATAATGCAGGTTGATCTAACGGATAAGATCATTGGTTTTTTTGAGAAGCCGAGGGATAAGAAAATACTTAAAAAAATTACCATCCCATGTTTTTCTTCCCGTAGATATCTTGCCTCAATGGGGATATATGTTTTTAAAAAGCATATACTCCAGAAAGTCCTGGATGAGGATAAACAATCAGATTTTGGCCGGGGAATTATTCCCGCGACGATTTATAAATATAAAGTTTATGCCTATAGATTCGGAGGTTTCTGGAAGGACCTCGGGACGATCAAAGAATTCTATAATGCAAATCTGCTTTTTACTAAAGGCAGTCCGCCGATTAATTTATTTTCTGAGGATTGGCGTATTTTTACCCGGCCGCGTTTTTTACCGCCGGCGAAAGTAACCGGTGCGAAGATTAGAGACTCGATTATTGCCAATGGTTGCTGGATTGGCCGCGCGGAAATTACGAACAGTGTGATTGGATTAAGAAGCGTAATTGGCGATGGCTGCAAAATTAAAGATACGGTGCTTATGGGCAACGATTATTTTGAATCTTTAGAAGCTTGTTCGCGAGGTCCCAGAATGGGAATAGGCCAAAACTGCGAGATAAAAAAAGCAATTATTGATAAAAATGCAAGAATTGGTAACAATGTTAAAATTATTAACAAGGATAAAGTTAAAAATTTTCAAAGTGACAAATTTGTCATTAAAGATGGCATAATTGTTGTTAATAAAAATGCCCTAATTAGATCCGGACAAATAATATGATTATCTTTTTCATGCTTTGGATAATTGTTTTTTCAGGTTTTTTATTTTTTTTGTCCAGCCTGAAAGATCCTTACACAAAAAATACCGTTTGGCAGGTAGTCGTGCCTGTTTTTGTTGTTATATTTTGCACGACCTTATTTCTGCAGGATGTGTTTGTCGGACTGGCTATTTTTGCAAAAATCATGATAATATTGGTGATGATTTTTGTCATATTTTTTTGTAATCAGATATGGAAATTCTGTGATATTTGCGGAGAAATTGTTGTTTCGAAGAAAAGAAAGAAATGTAAAAAATGCGGTAAAAACAGAGAAAAAGAAGGCGGAAAACAGAAGCCAAAACTTAGGTAATAATTCAGTTTAAAAAATATCCACATACAAAAATCACCAAGCACACAAATAAAATTTTAAAAATAGTCAATTATTTTTTTTACAACAGATTCAACCCCGCTATTTTTACCTGTTCAAGACTCTTTATTACCTCTTCAACCGTAAGATTAATTCCAGCTTCTTCCATCTTTCTATGCAATGCCGTATCGAGCAAATATCCCAATGCTCTTATAAATATGTGCGCCTTTGTTCCTTCCTCTGTCTGATGCCATATCGGACGTCCTTCAAGCACATCTTTAAATCCGCGAAATAAAGATTCAACGTTACAAAGCTCCTTATAATTTGAACAATTTATTGCGGCAGTTTTAAATCACATAAAGGAAAAATAGAGAAAATAAAAAAAAATCACAAAATACCCTTGAAGTTTCCTAAAAATGTGGTATACTTGGGTATACTTGTAAAAATGTTTTTTATAATAGATTTTAAATTTATTTACAACTAATTTAATATACATAAATTGCAGATAATTACGTATTATGTATTGGGTATTGAGCATCGAGTATTGAGAATAAAAAACAGAAGTCAGAAGAGTTAATGACGAATTGACCTAAATAAATCCCCTGCCTATCGGCAGACAAGCAATAATCAATGACCCAAAATTTAGCGATATTTTGGGGTTTGAAAAATTGGGGCTTAGTTAGAAATTAGGTCAATTAGAGCAATTAGAAATTAAAAGATTTGTTTATTAAATGATTCATTTGGAATTTGGATTTTGACATTTGTCATTAAAATACGGAGGAGAATATTATGAACAAGTTAACGCGTACAATGTGTTTTAAGGCGATTGCAATTATTTTAATTAATGCCTTTCTTTGCTTAGACATTGCCTGGGCGGGAGGTGGAGATTTAAAAGGTCTAAGTACCCACCTTGGTCCTTCCTTAAATATAAATGGCCGCGCGCTGCAGGAGAATTTTAAGGGACGAACAACAAACCCCGATCATAATAGTACAGCTTCTCAACCAGCGGAGAATAACTCGACGTCGAGAAGTAGAACTTTAACATCTTCTCTGGCGGCAAATGAATATAACATACGTCTCACGCTAAAAGATGTAGACGGATATATATTGTTTTTACAATTAGCAGTAAGAATTCTTCAACATCTCCCTAACGTTGTTACTTTTCCAGTGATCGCTATTGTAATACTGCTGTTTGTGGGGAAGAAAGTTTTTGAGGTGGCATCTAATTTTGGGCAAAAGGAAAATAGTCGTCCAAGTTTGTTCCGCAGCTTTATGAATCGGGCGGGGCGTATTCTAATGCCGGCGGGGATGTTAGCGGTTATGGGAATAATTTTAACTGCTGGTTCTGCTGCTGCCTCACAGTTTGGTGTGCAAAATGCGCCGGGGGGCGTGCCAACATGGCCTATTGCTGCTGGCCTCGTGGTAGCGGCGTGGTATTTATTTTTAAATAGACAACAATTAAAACCTGCTTTAGCAAGTGTGGGACTGTTGGGAGAAGAGTTAGCGCAGGGTTCTTTGTTAAGAGCAGCAGGACGGTTAATTCCTGATAAGATATTAGTACCGTTTCAAACAGGACCGTTTGAAGCATCGGGGTCTAATAGACTATCAGATGAAGCAGTATTACGCAGCATTGAACAAATCCGCGAACAAATCCGCCAACAAAGGTTCTATGAATTATTAGCAACCAGCGAATTATTAACAACAGGAATAGAAATAGAACCAACACAGGTTGAGATTGCTGCGGAATTAGGATTAACTAAGGAAAATGTAGATGGCCTGATAAATTTTGTTTCAAGGGTATATGATAAACGTGACCCAGAACGTGAAAGGTGGGTTTCTTCATTACAAAATATGAACACTTTATTTAACGACAATAAAATCACTGATAAAGGCCTTATGCTGCTGATTAGGCTTAATACAATCGTAGAAGAGATTATCGGGTCTCTTAACATTGTACTACTTGGTGAAGAGCGTCGCCTGATAACAGAAGAAACTAAGATAAAGCGCAGAGACATAGCCAGAGATTACTTTATTCATGGTCATGATTTTACAGGTAGGAATCATATTGTAACAGCACGTGCACTTAATGAGGTTAAACAACTATGGCAGAGATATCACCAAGGAAGATTACCACAGCTTAGAAGAGAAGAACTTTTAAGTCCGATTTATGCTGCTTGTGAGCAAGATAAGGAGCGATTACAAAATCTTCAGAGCAATATTCAGAAGGGAATTATTGAATCAGAAGAACATTTGGAGATTATCGGCTTGCTTCTTGAAATAGAACAAAATCACCTTTTCTATGAATGGGATGAACCAGGGGAAAAAGACTGGTTAAAGAAAATGTTTTTAGATCAAATAATTAGCATAGATAATTATTATCCCGGAGGGTTAAGAGCGTATCGGAAAAATGTACAAAGGTTTATTGCTGAGGCTAAAAAGGCTCGAGATGCTCAAGAAGCCCAAGAGGATCAAGAGATAAAAAGTCCTTTTGCGGAATATAGGATCGATGTGCCTAAAGATTATGGAGAAGTTTTATCCACGATTGATGAAATATTTATGAACGTTGATGAAGAAGGTTTAAAAATAGCTAATAAAACAAGAACGATTATACTCGGCGGAGGCATTGGCACACGTTTTGGTTATACAGGGATAAAACTTGGTGTTCCGCTAGCTCTTATAACCGGAGAGGATTATCTGAAACATCATGTAAAAAACATTGTTGCGAAGCACGAGAAGTCAAACGAACTTAATGTTGAAGACAGAAAATGTTCAATTGCGATTATGACATCAGAAGAGACTTATGGCTTAACCACAGCGTTATTAGAACAACATGATTATTTTCGTAAGTATGGATTGAGCAAAGAACAGTTTGTGCTTGAGATTAGGAAGGAAGGAGAGGAAGAGCCTGAGAAATTTATGCAACAGGGGGTGCCGGTTATTGCGAATAGTAAAGGAGATTTTTGTTTGGAGGAGACCTATGTATTAAAAACAGCTCCCCATGGTCATGGCGATGGACATTTACTTATTAATAAATTAGGTTTATTGGAAAAATGGGAAGATGAGGGTGATACCCATGTTATGGTTGTTCAGGATACTAATCCGCAGTTACATTATTCAGCAGCAGCAGCCATGGGGGTGACAAACCGCAAAGGGTATGATATTAATTTTATGACGGTTGATAGAATGAGCGGTGCACCTGAAGGAGCAATTGTTTTATTAAGAATGCCAGATGGCAGCGCCACAGTGGTAAATGTTGAATATCACATATTAGATGAGGTATTAAAAGCAACCGGTCATCCTGAAGGTGATACGCCTGATCCAGAGACAGGTTTTTCTCCTTATGGTTGTAATCTGAATGCGATAATTATGAGTATTGATTTTCTCAAAGAAGCCTATGAAGAAACAAACGGAATTTTTCAGGAAATGTTTAATTTTAAGACTCAAGACCCACGTAGTGATACCTATGATCCAAGTTTAAATCTTCGTTCAGAAGCTGCAATACAGGATGTGGCTTATTATATTGTAGTAGGGGGAGAGTATGCTGCCGGATTTACTCATGTTCCAAGATTATTGGGATTTAGTCCAGCGAAGAATAGGATTGCGTTAGGAATTGAAAGGCAGGAAAACAAGCTCCCTTCTGAGACTATGGCAATGAGTGAGGCAGATAATTATAGAGCTAATCGTTTTTTATTGGATTTGGCAGGGGTAGAGATAGATGTTGAAGGAGAGATAAGAGATACACGCGGTATTAAATATCCACATGGGGCAAAAGTGTCTATAGGTGGTATTGATAGTCTACAAGAATTTCTCGCTAAAATAGAAGGTGGTAGCATTTCTGATGGTGCTGCTTTAGTAATTGACGATCAAAGGCGTATCAAAGGGATGAAAAACATGGAACTTCGGGGTGATGGTGCGCTTCGTATTGGAACCGTACCAGGGGTAGAACTTACAATAGATGGCCTTATAGTTGAAAACGCAGGATGGGAATTAAAGGATTTAGATGATGAAGAAATGTACGATGAGAGTTCTGGACGTTATGCAGAGGAATACTTAAGAATCAGAGGGTATAAGCTTGTAAAACATGAGGCGCTTGAGATTGAGATAACGGATGCAGGTGAATATAAAATTTGGGAAGATGGAATGGTAACAAAGAAAGTTGATGGCAGAGATGAAAATATAGGCATAATAGAAGGACCAGGTGTATATAGGATTGGAGCGGATAGAATGGTAAGAATAGTAAACGAGGAAGTCACTCCGCAATCTCCAGGCACTCTGGATGAATTTATTAAAACAGGGATTGAGGAAGGGATATTTTTGGGGAATGCAAAATCCCGCAGCCAATTAGAGGCATTGAGGGGTTTGAAAAAAAGCCAGGTACTATTGGAATTGGGGTTACGTAAACTTAATTTAGATTTACCGTTAGTGGAAGAATTACAACAAAAAGAGGCAGGCCGGCTTAAGCCGCATTATTATTTAGCAAACATTTTACTCCGTGCCCCGCCCGCGGTGATTGAGGCAATTTGTGCCATCCCCGAACTCAACCGCCATAAACTCCCTACCGACACCACGGAAATAGAAGCTAAAATAAATCAAATATTAAACGATTATAACCAAGACAAGAGAACCCCGGCAGAAGTGATTAGAGTAATGTACCGGCTGCGAAATTCTAAAAATAGTTTTACAGTAACAGAATTACAAGAAAGACTGGCAAATAACCCAGGTGCTGGCGAACTCTACGATGAATCAGCCACCCGTGAATTAATTAATAACTTAGTGAGTTTTGGTCTGGTAGAGGTGGACAGGACACAACGCGAACATCGATACAGCCTGTCGCCAATGGTAAAAGCAGCACCAGCTTCAGTAATTGAGGCAATTTGTGAGATTGAGGGGCTGAACCTTGAAAGGCTCTCCGATGGGCAAAAGGAAAAAACAGAGCAGAGGATAAGTGAGGTATTCGAGATTGTGCAATCTGAAAAAATAAAACAATATACCGAGAACACTACGACAATAATCGTAGCGGGAGCAAGCGGGGTTGGTAAGAGTGCCCATATGGAACAGCTCGTTAAAGAGCAACCTGATGAGTTTGTTATTCCACTAAAAACTACTACCCGGCAGGCGCGTATAGATGATAAAAGTGTGGAATATTTGAGTGAAGAAAAATTCAGAGAATTAAGGGCAAATGGAGAACTTGGAATGGTCAGAGAGAGTTACGGCCATTGGTATGGATACAGAGTATCAGAAATAATCCGCGCGTGCGAATCAGGAAAAATATTGTTACTCGATACCAGTTCTGGGACCGGGGTTAGGCTGATAAAAATGTACTTCCCGGAGGCAAAGGTGGTGGGGATGCACCCTGTATCTTTCGAAGAATTTGAAGGAATGTCCCAGGAGCAACAAGAGCAGCTTTTTGCAGACTTGATTGTAGCAAAGACGGGTTTTGTTCCTGAGGAAGAATGGGGAGCGCGTGTACAGGTAGCTATAGACAATTATGCTTATTTTGCTGAACACGCAGATAAGGTGGTGATTAATAAAGACGGAGAGAAAGAAAAAAAATATACAGAAGAGAGTTATCGTGAGTTTCGAGATTACGCATCAAGTGTAAGGCTTATCCATGATAGTGAAAGAAATCTACCAGATGCCGGATCCGTAAAACCACTTACTACCTTTACCCCAGCAAGTTTGGCGTTGATTGAAGCCTCGATCTAACAAGCTGCTTGCAGCTTGTTAGATTACAGGTTACCTCCCGAACGGAAGGCACGCAGTTTATCCCCTACCGGGGACAAGCAGTCTTATCTGTGTTATCTGTACTATCTGTGGTTAAAAATAAAAAACTCACCACCCACCCCGAAAGAAAACTCTACTGCACCAGATTATTGGTAAGAAATAGGTAAAAATAGCTCAAGCATTAGAAATGTATATTAATGGATATAGTGGCATTTTCTAACGGGGCAAATGTAAAGATCGGTTGTATGCACCCATTAGCATCTGGAGATAGTTTATTAGATAGACGAAGTGTCAAAGGTATGAATAAATTTCTCTGGGGTAGCAGCATTTAGAGGCAATTTGAAGAAATTCTTTATCTCGTGAGATAAGAAAGGAAGGTCTTGAGATAATAGAAAGGCCAAGCAAAACTGCATCAAAAGGATCTAATAGGTTTTCTGATTGTAACTTATTAGCTTCAAGAAGACTAATTTCATCAGGGATAGCAATTTCAAGAATACTTGTAATATCATTGATGAAGTTTTCAATTTGTTGTTCGCTGTATCTTTTTTTCCGGCGCAGAAGATATCTAATTTCCAATAGAGTAGTTAAAGCAGTAATCCCTTTTAGAGCATTGTTTTCAATGAACGAAATTATTTTAAAAGGCATACGCCAAAGTTCTTTTCCAGCAGCTGCAAGTTCTACATGCTCTACATGGTGAATAGATATTTTCTCTAAAGAAATAAAAAAACGCAATACGACAATAAATCAGACACATTCGAGAGTAAGTCCTGATGATTGATACTGTGATATCCTAACCGAGAGACTGCTGTCCTCAGTGTCAACCTTGAAAAAGGAGAATTATTTGAAGGGTTGACAGGATTAACCCGAAAACAAAAAAATAAGATTATCACACACCTGCTTGCCTACGTCCTCCGCTAATATGACGGCGGATCTGCGACATTGTGGCGGGGAATCGATAAATCAGATATTAAGATTAAAATATTTGTTTAATGTATTGACATTTAGCACAAATTAGGATATAATTACTATATGGGAAGTATTAAATGGGATCCAGAGAAAAATAAGAAATTAGTTGCCGAACGCGGAGTCTCCTTTGAAGAAATTATTGTTTATATTGAAAATTTTCAAGTATTAGCTGTTATTGAAAATCCAAACAAAGAGTATAGAGATCAGTTGGTGTTTGTTATTGCGCGGCATAATTATGTTTATTATGTTCCGTTTGTTAAAGAAGGGGAAAATATTTTTTTAAAAACAATCATTCCTAGTCGGAAATTGACAAAAAAATATTTGAAATCGTAAGTGAGGTGATCAAAGTGCGTGATGATAAATTAGATCAAGAAGAACTGGGGTTATTGGAATCTATTGAACGCGGTAAGTGGCGGCCGGTTAAGAATATGAAGGCAGAAATAAAACGCTATGCCGCATATGCAAAAAATACACTTAAAAAAGATCAAAGAATAAGCATTAGGATGTCAAAACAGGATTTTCTGGGTATTCAGGCTAAAGCAATTGACGAAGGGATTCCCTATCAAACTTTAATTACCAGTTTAGTGCATAAATATGTGAACGGTAAGTTAGCAGCTAAGGCATAAATACGTATTGTGTATTGAGTATCGAGTATTGAGTATAAAAATAAAAAGACAACAACAAATCAGACAGGATTAACACGATAAACTGGATATAATTAAGAATCGTGTAAATCCTGTTAATCCTGTCAAAAAAAGCGATTAAATGATTTGATTGTTAAAAATTCGTGTTAGATACGAGACATATATTCTTAATGAATATTTGGACTTTTTGTATTTAGCAGAGGAGTGCAAGAAGAAATGACGAATTGACCTGATTTCTAATTGACCTAAATAAATCCCATATACACCACAGAGCACACAAATATCACAGAGAAATTTTAAAGGGAAAGTTTGAAAACCGTAGGTTTTTATAGAACAAGCTGAATAAGCCAGAGAATTCTTGATTATGTTTGCTTTTGGCTTGTTCAGGTTGGAGCAATTAGAAATTTAAATATTTGTTTATTTAAAGATTTATTTGTCATTTGCCTGCCTGCCGGTTTGCTTGGCGGGACATTTGGATTTTGCCTGTTCGGCCAGCGCTTTGTGGCGGAACATTTGTAATTTGACATTATGTTAGTCGTAGGAATGGAATTATGTCTAAGCTGAAACAACATATCTTATTTAAAATAGCAGCAGTCATCTTAATAAATGTCTTCTTATGCCTGAACATCGCTTGGGCCGCTGTTGGCAGTTTAAAAGGTTTACACACCCATCTTTCCCCTGCCTTAAAAGCAGCTGGTCAAAATATTGCCCTTACGGTTGAAGCAATCTCTATATTATCACAGCGATATAAACATATAAAATTTATCGAAGCTGCAGAAAAAAAAGAAGGAGTTTTAATTAAGGTTAGACTTAATGATGAATTGCAATGTTTTCTTGCTTATTATCGTGAAGGTGGGAAGGTCACGATTGACATTGATAGATTGCAAGACTTGACCCCAAATACGGTGATGAAAGAAGTAGAGGAAGCAAGAATTTGGTGGTATATGCGTGAAATTGAAAGGCTTGTTAGTGGTGAAGAGGGGGTTCGACTTTGTAGTTTGTTTGATAGACTCAAGAGCGTCTCCCCTGAGGAAAGCAAAAACATAACAGCAGAAATTAGTGAGACTGTTGATGCGATCAATGTGTTTAAGGAAATTCCTTACGAAAAACTTGCGATTGCCGAGATATTATTATTGGGTGATTTTTTAGAACAGGAGGATGCCCCTCAATATATTGAAGATAGCATACAAGCGCTTTTATCAGGAGAATACGTGCCTGAGTTTCTCTTGGCGGGCGCAGCTAGCCGATTACGAACTGATTTAGAAACAATTTTTGAGAGGGAATTTACGCCTGGTGATTATATGATGTATGGCTTTGATATCTGGAATCTTGTAAAACAGCTTAAGAATAATATGGAATTGGTTAGAAAGTATCGGCCGGAATTAGCAGAGTTTTTGGAGCATACCGAGGTGCCGGTAGATGCTATGCCCTTAGGCATGGGGCAAAGGCAGCGCTTACCGGAGGCAGTTGGAAAATTTGGCTAATGCAGCGGACAGAGATCCCGCAGAAGTTATGGAAAAACAAAAGATAATTTTGCATATTAATGAAGAGATTGCCGATACTGTATTGGATGATTTTTTAACTAATAACTTTTATGGATTTAATCTGGATAATGTATTTTTCATTATTCAGAGGCTATTTGGCGGTTTTGCGTTAACCCCACAGGGCGTAGAATATGTGCCGGATTCGCCACAATATCCTTATGGGCATGGCGATGCGATTATGCAGCTTAATCAACAATTTCAAGCTTTCAGATTATCACGAAATGGCCGGAGAGAATATATAGAACAACCTCTCTTAGAGTACTTAGAGCAAATTGGTCATAAGATAAAAATAATTGAGTCACACCGGGTTAATGATCTACCCAGGTATTTACCCAGGGAGGTAGTAAATATACAAAAACTTGCTTTTAAACTCTATCTCTTTGATCAAGGATGTGACATTGTTGGAGAATTTGTAGCTAATCCAAACAAGCAGACGGGTGGAAACTTATTGCAGGATACTGAAAGCAGCAAAAAAATTATTTTAGAGGCGTTAAATACCCGAGGCTCACCGGAACTGACCGCGCTTATAAATCGAGCCGCAGAGATGGGTGCCCCTTACAATGCATTTAGGCTGGCATACAAACCAGACCGGCTGGCATCGTTTTTGGAAAGAGGTATTCGTCCTGATTTAAGATTTAGGCATGGCCTTTTGTATCCAGAAAGGGTAACAGGAACTGTAACGCAGCAACCTGGGGTAAAATTTGCAGCAATCACAACCGGAGAAGATATACATGATTTTAAACAGCTTGCTAACCTTCCGGATGCGGTTCCTTATTTACGGCAAAGTGATGAAGAATTATCCGGGTTAAATCCTGTGAATAGACCAGATGATAGACCACCGGCGGATAAAACCGCCTCATTGTATGAAATAGCGAGTGGGCAGGTGCAGTTGATGCCAAATTTAGCTTTGTTAATAGAAAGCGCAATTTAAACGTGAGTAATCCCTTGCCCGGTAATTTTTGTACCAAAGATGTTTGTATTTTTTGGATTGAGTTATTTGAAGATCCATTTGGATTTTGCCATTTGCCTGCCCGACGATGCTTTGTGGCGGGACATGTGTCATTAAATACGTCCTCTGCCTATACGTGCGGCAGTGTTTTTGTTAAGTTGATATTAAAGATTTTTTAAAACCTTAGATTATAGATAATAGACGACAAACAACAGACAATACTATAGAATTAATAATTTGTGTGATGGTGCTGTTTGTTGTTCCACGTCTTTGTGCCTGTGCAGGTTACAAAAAGACCGATTCTTACACAGAGCCATAGCCTATCGGCCGCAGGCGGGGAGCACAGACTTTTTTATTGTAGCAATTTTGTTTTCCGTCATTCTCTGCGGCGCTGTGTTTCTGTGTGATAATTTGTTTTTTAACGTATAGGAAACAATAAGATTTTCAATCTGTGGATAACTTAGGATTTGGGGTATAGTTTAATATATTTAATTCATTGTTAAGGGAAGGTTTGAACACGAAAGGTTTTTAAATGGATAAAAAGATTCCGAAGGAATTTTTTTATTACGCTTTATATATATCCTTCGTAGTTGGTTGGAATAGTATCACCTTGACGAAATACCTTCTTTTGTTTATAATGGAAACTAAAGGAAAAGTTAATATTGTCGAGTCATGATATTTCCAGTTTGGGTTCGTTCGGAGTTGGCCGATTATGATTTTGAGCAGGTAAGAAGACTATTTACAGAAGCAATGGTTGAGAGAATAAAGGGGGCAGATTTGGTGAGCGAGAATAATATTAAGGAGGTTTATCTTCACCTTCAGGAGAGTCTGGGTTTATTTGGAGAATTTGCCCAAAGGATCATTGCAATATCCTGATTTTTTTGCTTGGATTCTCTTCGTGAGCTTCGTGGTTAAAATTTTTTCTTTAACTTGAAATTCCCCGCCCCTTGGGGCGTGGGATGGCGAAGTTATAAAAAAAGTTCCTTATTATCGGCGAAGCGTAGCGAAGTCGACGTGATACCCCGCTCCCTTGGGGCGGGGAGAGTAGGTCAATTAGAAATTTATGTACATCTGCAATTATCTGTGTGAAAAAGGAAACTCTGGGGAGATGAAAAAGATTAGCGCCTTTACCTTACTGGAATTACTTATTGTCTTAGCCGTATTAGGGATTTTGGTGGCTTTGGTTTTACCTAGATTTAGCGATATTAGGTATAGGGCAAATCAAAGGACCTGCTCGGCAAATTTGCGAGGTCTTGCCAATGCCATGACAATATATGAGGAAGCAGCTAATAACGGCGAAGATGTTCTCTGGGGTGAAATTTCTGGAAAAGGTAAGACGCAGATAAATGCAAAATTTCCTAATTTTTTGGTAGACCATGATTACTTGGCACTTGAACCAAGATGTCCAATTGATAATGTGCGTTACAGATTATATCAGGCCGGAGATGGTGACCATCCAGAGAATACAGTTGATTATGCAGACTGTGTTAATGAGAATGCTAAAGCGGGAAATTATACGGATCATCGGTGGCCTTTTTAAATACTGTCATGCGTATTGTGTATCGAGTATTGAGCATAAAATAGAAAGCATAGAGAAAAAAATAAAACTCTTTACTATAAGCTCTTGGCTCTTAGTTTACTGAAACTCAATACACAATACTCAATACACAATACTAAAATATGAAAATAGATTATACTCATATTCCAAGACAAGACCTGCCTTCTAAAGAGGATGCGGAACAGGCATGGCAATCTTTAGAAGCGAAGATTGCCGAGATGAATGATTTACAGAGCCGCGGAGAAAAATTGCCGGATAATTTGATGATCGGCTGGAAGCAGTGGCCGAATATGATGCTTAATGAATTAAATGTTACCCTGGCAATGAGCCGTAAACTCCAAGCGCAAGGGTTGACTGATGTTATATTTATCGGGATTGGCGGCTCGGCGGCCCCGATTGAGGCGATGATGGATTTGCTTTGCCCGGATTACCAAAATACCGGCTGGAATAATTTTTCAGAGAGACAGCGCCTTGGTTTGCCAAAGATACATGTTTTGGATACTACCGATGAAGTTAAAATTAAACGAATGATCGACATTGTGCAAGATCCGATAAATATTATTAAAATCTGTGTTATTTCAAAGTCCGGAGAAACTCTGGAGCCGGATGTGGGCTTTAGAATGTTAAAACATGCGCTGATGTTATGTCATGGCCAAGGGAAAGATAATTTTAATAAATATGTACTGGTGATTACAGATAAGGCAAAGGGTGCATTAAGGAAGGAGGCTGAGGAAAACGGTTATAATATCGTGGGGATTATTCCGGATGAAATCGGGGGAAGGTTTTCTGCGTTTACTGCGGTAGGTATGTTTGCCTTAGCATTAGCAGGTGCAGATGTGGAAAAGATTGCCCGGGGGGCGCAAGATTTTGAAGAAGAGTTAAAAAATGTTGATGCCGATAGAAATATTGCGATAAAAAACGGGTATCTCTTGGCAAAATACGCGAAAGAGAATATGGAAACAATAATCTGGGCATATGGTGCGGAGAGATTTAAAGGGCAAAAGACATTTACAGAACAGCTTCAGGCAGAAAGTTTAGGCAAAAAACGCAAAAGTGATGGCGTGGGGATAGGCCCGACTCCGATCATGGTATTGTGTAATGGGAAAATAAAACCGGCGATGGAGAATTTGGCAATTAGCCAACGGCATTTTAATCTCTCAATTCATATAACCCGTACCAGAAATAAGGAATTAGATGGTATATTAAGGAAAGATAGTAATCAGAGAATAAAAAAACTGCAAAAGGCCGGCCGCCCGGTTTTAAAAATAGAAATGCCAGAGATGAATGAGTATTTTCTCGGACAGTTTTATCAATTATTGATGAATACGATTGCTTATGCCGGTGAGTTTTTGGCCGTGGATACGTTTAATCAGCCTGGAGTGCAGATAATGAAGAGGTTTGTAAATGTGATTTTAGGCAAGACCCCATCAGAGCAGGCAAAAAAACAGCTAATCGGTATTTTGGAGCGAAAAAGAGAGTCACAAGGCAGATTGCAGGATACAACCATTGAGCAGATTTTTAAAGATATTGGTGCAGAGATAAAAGGGCACATTGAGGCACCGGTATTATTTATCGACCTTACCAATGTTTTAGAAAGAGCAATTGGCGAACATGGCGTGCCGGAGACAGCGTTAGAAAAGATTAAAAAACAAGCAGAAGACTTGCCGGAAAAATTAGATAAAGACAAAAAACAGGGACTGGCGGATAGCGTTTGTACAATGGCTGCTTACTTTGCCGGGATACTAGTTTATTTACAAAAACAAAAGGGTAAACGTAATATTATTGCCTGGACATACGCAGAGGATTTTGCGGAGTTTGGACAGAGGCTGGTAAATAAAAGGGCAGAGGGATTACCGGATAGTTTAGCGCTTGCGGTCATGTCTCCGCAGGGACAGCATTCAGTACAACAGATGATCCTTGAAGGGGAGAATAAATATGTAAATATTATTATTGCCGCAGATAAACATGGCGTTGATTTAAGCATGCCGGACTTAAAAGATAATAGCTATCTAACCGGGAAAAAATTAGATTACATTATTAATGCTGAGGCCGTATGTACCGCTGCAGCAATGACACAAAATAACCGGCCGAATATAATGATTTTAACCACGGATTTATCAAGCGAAAGCATGGAACAACTTGAAAAATTTTTTGAATTGGAAATAGCATTAGAAAAGATATTATATGAAAGTTAAAATTGATGATCATATATTTCGGTAACGGTTAAGGTGATAAAAAAGTCAAAAGTAAAAAGGTAAAAGTAATAAAATCCTAAGCACGAATATCGAAATCCGAAATAATTTTAAAATTCAAAGATTCGAATATTCAAAGATTCATTTGGAATTTGGATTTTGTCATTTGGAATTTGATAACCAGTGGTTATCGGGGGGGGGATAGTGAAATGACTAAAGATGCAAAGATTAGTGAAAAAAGGCGCCATCCACGTGTAAATACGCCGCATTCCACGGTTAATTATCAGCTGCTAAATGTTGCGAAAGTTATAGGGGAAAAGGGTAAGCCAGAATGTAAGTTGAATAATATTAGCATGGGGGGAGTGTCGTTGACGGTTGAGGAAAACGTGCGGACGGAGACACCGATAGACTTGGAAATAAAATTAAAGGAATTAGTGGATATTATTAAGTCGTACGGTAAGGTCGTCTGGACACGTAAAAACCGGCCAAATGTATATGAGCTGGGTGTGGTTTTTTCCTGGTGGACAAAAGAAGAAGATAAAAGTCGTATTGCCGAATTTATCGAACGAAAGTTATTATAATTATTTTTGCTGCGCAAAAAATAATTGACATAAAAATATCCTTGTGATATACTTTTAGTAGATGCATAATATAATAAGCTTATTATACTGTATATTATATTAATATATAATATTGTATAATAAAATTTTTTTGTCCTAATTTAAAGGACAAATTTTTCATCAGAAAAATTTGGCTTAAAAATGGAGGTTTAGGGATGAACAATGAGCGGGTAAAAGAAAGACGAATGTCAGCACGCTATAAAAACCCAGATATTCAGCTAAGTTACAAACCACTTGATCCACACCGCTGGTCAACGTATCAGGGCATGAATAGACAAGATGTAAAGGATATCAGCCTGGGTGGTGTACGCTTGGCAGTTAATGAAAATATTACAGAAAAAATGCCAATCTCACTGGATATCTTTCTTAAAAAAAACACAGATATGATCAAGACATTCGGCCGTGTTGCCTGGGTGAGAAAAATAGATGTTCATGAAAATGAAATCGGCATTACGTTTAATTGGTGGGTGAAAGAAGAAGATAAAAAGACATTTGTCGAATTTATTACACAAAAAGCAAACTAACCAGCAAAACGGGTCAGAAGAAAACTTTCCTTTAATTCATCCTCCCTACTGTTTCGCTTTGCGGAATAAAGTGGTGGGGCGAGGCATTATTTCTCCGTCTTGTTTTTGTCATTTGTAATTGCACGGCTTCATCCTATTTATTTCCTTTCAAAATTTCTTTGTGTTTTTTGTGCTAACAAGAGACAATAAAATAGACAAATTAGTTGAAAAATATTATTATTTATGGTATACTGTATAATACAAATTGATTATTTATAAGGTGTTATGTTTGTAGTGCTCGGTGGTATTTTGATAGTTTTTACTGGCTTGAAAAGATTAAAATAAAAACATGGGGTATCTTATAAACTTGTTTTACAGCAACGGGGCTGCCTCAGGGCAGACTAACATTGGTAATCAGCTTGTATCTTTCAATCAGTGCTCAGCGGTGTAATGTTAAATACTTGACAGCATAGTTATATATGATATAAAATAATATGCAAAGTAAAAAAATCCTTACAGTCGGCTATTCTTCTGACGGGACCATAGGGCAGGGGTGTTGGCGTATAAAGTTTCGCATGATTAGAATTTTTTTATCCAGATATTAAAATCAGAAAAATCTGTGGTTAAGTATTTGACAGAACCAATGTTGTCAATGATTGGGAGGGAAGAATGAAGAAACCGTTTGCGTTACTGTTTTTGGGTTGTTTGATTATTAATGTTTTTGGCTGTGCAAAGCAGGAAAAAACAGCGGCCGCACCGGCGGCAAAACCGCAGATTGTTGTCTGGCACTGGATGACTGATCGAGAGGATGCCTTTTTGGAACTTGCCCGTAGATATGAAAAAATAACCGGCGTAAAAGTGAAATTAGAGCTTTATGCACCTTCGGAATCGTATTCAACAAAAGTAAAGGCGGCTGCACAAACGAATACCCTCCCGGATGTTTATAGTGTCTTAGGTGAATCGCGTGACTTTGCAAGTTTCATAAAAGCAGGCCTTATTGAGAATTTAACGCGATATATGGATGAAAATAACAATGCATGGAGAGGCAAACTCTTCGCGAAGGCATTGGCAATGAGCGAGATGGTTGAGGGCAATGAGTTCCAGGTGCAACCGGGAACTTATGGTGTACCAATCGATTGTACTAATATTCAGTTTTTGTATAATAAAGACTTATTTAAACAAGCTGGCCTTGATCCTGAAAATCCTCCAAAAACCTGGCCGGAGTTTATTGAAGCGGGTAAAAAACTTAAAGCCGCGGGTATTGCGGGAGTCGTCAGTGGATGGGGTGAAACATGGATGATAAATTCTTTAGCCGATGATTTTGCCTGGAATATTATGGGGCGTGAAAAAATAATCAAGACGATAAAAGGTGAAGTTAAATATACTGACCCGGACTGGGTAAAAGTATTTACCTTGTTTAAAGAAATGCGTGACGCAGAAATGCTTGCCCCGGGTATAGTTACCATGGTCAATAAGATTGCCGAACAGAATTTTGCTAATCAAAGGGCGGCAATTGCCTTTAATGGTTCTTGGTGCGTGAATGTTTATTATCACATGAACCCCGATTTAAATTATGCGGCAATGCTTCCGCCAATGATTTCTGAAAATTACCCCTGTGTAATCTGGGGCGGGGCGGGGTCATCGTTTATGGTGAATGCCCGGTCCAGCCGGAAGCAGCAGGCAATTGCGTTTTTGAAATGGCTGACGGATAAAGAACAACAGGCCTATCTTGCAAAAGAAACGAGAAATCTCCCGGCAAATAAAGACAGCTTAGGGAGCATTCCGCCGATACTTGCTCAGTTTGCTGATGATATGGATAATATTATTCATCCGAGATTTTTACCGGTTAGCGAACGGCCGTTAGTTACTGAAGCAATTGCCAAAGGGATACAGTCAATAATCATAAAAGAAAAAACACCGAAGGAAGTTGCCGAAGATGTACAGAGGTCAAAAAACGAAGAAATTGCCAGTGTGCATAATTTAAATGGGTAGGAATTTATAAAAGCTAACCTATGGTGAAAAAAATATTAGCTACTCTTGAAAATTATTTATTTGTTTTACCGGCACTCTTGTTGTTTGCCGTGTTTAGCGTATATCCTTTTTTTAAAATTTTCCAGCTAAGTGTGTTTGAGTGGGATGCGATATCGCCAATGATGAAATTTGTTGGTGTTGCGCAGTTCAAACATGTAATTTTTCACAACGTACATTGGTGGCAGAGCGTCTGGCATGCTACTTATATCACAATATTAGCATTAACTGTGCAGAATGCATTAGCATTAGGGTTGGCATTGGCCGTAGATCGGGGAATCAGGGGGGGAGACGTCTACCGGGTGATCTTTTATCTGCCGCCGGTATTGTCCGGCATTGCCGTAGGGCTTATTTGGGACTGGATCTTTAATGGCAGCTATGGAATGTTTAATCATTGGCTGACAAACCTGCATCTCGGGCATTTAACCCGGGCATGGCTTGCAGAGCCAAACACGGCCTTGACCTGTGTCGCGGTTATTCATATGTGGAAAGGATTTGGCTGGGGGTTTGTGATTCTGCTGGCCGGACTACAGTCTATTCCCCGGGTATTATATGAGGCAGCAGATGTTGATGGGGCAAGTGGCTGGCATAAATTTATTCATGTGACTGTTCCGCTGATGATCCCGGTGCTGGTGCTGGTGATGATCTTAACGATACTGGGAACAATGCAGATATATGATTTAATTGTTTCTACCACCAGGGGCGGGCCGGGGTATCATACGGAGGTGCCGGTAACAAGAATTTTATTCCATATGACTAAAGAGTCAAAATTTGGTTATGCCTGTGCGCAAGGAATAATATTTGGTATTATTCTCCTTTTTGTTTCATTAACCCAGATAAAACTGTCGAAAAAAATGAGGCAGGCCTAGGATGATTAAACATCCGCTAATATATAAGATCAGAAAGGCGGTGGCAGTTGCCTTAACGCAGACCTTTTTATTGATTGTGGCATTAGCCTGTCTTTTTCCGCTTGCATGGATGCTAAGTTCGGCTTTAAAGACAAGGCAGACGGTGACCTTAGATATGGGGCTGATCCCGAAAAATCCACAATGGGGGAATTTTTATACTGCCTGGACAAAAGCAAATTTTGGCACATATTTTTTTAACAGCATATTTTATACCGCGGTTGTCGTGATCAGTATTGTTTTAATTTCTTCACTCGCGGCTTATGCCTTTGCCCGGCTTAACTTCCCGGGACGGAATATCTTGTTTTTTATCTTTCTGGCAACAATGATGATCCCCATCCCCGGAGCTTTTATTGCGTTGTATGTGTTGATTATAAAATTAGGTACGGTGCCAATTATCGGCAAATATATCACAATCAATACGCGGTTGGGATATATGCTGCCTCAGATAAATGCCGGACTGGCAATGGGAATATTCTTAATAAAAACGTTTTTTGATAAATTGCCAAAAGACCTGGAAGACAGCGCGAGAATTGACGGATGTTCAAAACTGGGCATTTACAGGCACATTGCCTTGCCCCTGGCAAAACCGGCAATTGCCGTAGTGGTAATATTTAACTGCCTGGCAGTGTGGAATGAGTTTTTATTAGCCAATCTTTTGTTGTCCGATAAGGAGCTTATGCCGCTGCAAAGGGGACTAATGACTTTCTGGGGTGAACATTTAGCCGAATACCATTTACTTATGGCGGGGATTGCGATAACGGTTGTGCCGATTATTTTGATGTATCTGATCATGCAAAAATACATAATTTCCGGGATAACCGCTGGGGCGTTGAAGGGATGAATATTGACCGAAAGAATAAAATCAGCGATCCTAATATCGAAATCCGAAATAAATTCAAAACAATAAATTCCTGTCTGCCGACAGCCATACAAAGCGTTTTGGATTTAGAACATTAGAATTTTGAAATTGTTTAGAATTTAGAGATTCGGATTTAGGATTTATAGACAAGAGGATAATTCACATGAAAAAGATATCACTTTTAATGCTTTTACTGTTTACTTATAGCGCAGGTCTTGTAACCTGTAGCGTTGCTCAGGGATTTACCCTTTATGATCCTGGCACGGAAGAGATTGTGGATTATGCCAAATATGGAGAGTTTAAAAATATCGGTAGTGCTAAATATTCCTACATCATAAATAATCTAAAAGGACTGCAAAAGGCGGTGGGAGAAGGAATTTATCCGGATACAAATACCGTGTTGCGTGATCCGGACTATAAAAAGTATAAACGTGAAAAAAAATTAGAAGGTTCACAATGGCTCTATATAAATGACCCCGATTACCAGGCAAATTTCTATAAGTGGGCAACTATTTTTGATGATCCGGGGGTTAAGCTTTTTTTTACCGCCAGGGCAATGGAGCGTGCCGGACTTTTAACATCGGCAATTAAGGCGTATTACGCGATAGTTGTGCATTTTCCGAAAAGTTTTGGTATCACTTACTGGAAAACTCCCTGGTATGTAGGGACTTCAGCGATTGACAGGATTTATTATTTGACCGAACAAAATCCAGAACTGGGGATAAAACTTGTTGATGCAAAAATTGCCATGCTCAATGGCTATAATAATACAACGACTGATGATGAATTTATTATAAATCCGGGAAAACTTATAAAAGTTAAACCACAGGAAATTTTGCCGTCAAAGAAGGATATAAGTAGAATGTCCGTTAAACACTCAGTCTGCTCAGGGGAGATTAAACTTGTACAGTATGAAAACGGCCACTGGCAGTTGTTTGTAAAAGATCTGCCTTACATAATCAAATGCGTTGCATATACACCGGCAAAAATCGGACAGAGTCCTGATGATGGAACTATGGAAGATTGGATGATTGCCGATTATAATAAAAACGATCGAATTGATAGTCCATATGATGCATGGGTAGATAAAAATAGAAATAATTCCCAGGAGAATGATGAATTACCGGTTGGCGACTTTCAATTACTAAAGGATATGGGCGTAAATACAATTAGACTTTACCACCATGCCAGTAATAAAAAATTACTTTTGGATTTGTATAACAACTACGGCATTCGGGTGTTGATGGGTGATTTATTGGGCATGTATGCAGTGGGTTCAGGTGCTGCTTGGGATGAAGGAACTGATTATACCAACCCCCAGCATCAGAAAAATATGATTGAATCAGTTATGGAAATGGTGAATAATTTTAAAGATGAGACATATCTACTTGCATGGGTAATGGGAAATGAGAATAATTATGGTGCGGCAAATAATGCGCCAGATGAACCAATAGCCTATTATAAGTTTGCTAATCAAGTAGCGAAGATGATTAAGGCCGTAGATCCTAAGCATCCGGTAATAATTTCAAATGGTGATCTACAGTTTTTGGATATATTTGCCGAGCATTGTCCGGATATTGATATATTTGGGACAAATGCCTATCGCAGCTTTTATGGGTTTGGATTTTCGTTTTGGAATGCAATAAAGGATTTAACCAATAAACCGGTATTTATTACGGAATATGGCTGTTCTGCGTATGGCCGGGGGATCTCAAGAGATGATGCCGAGGAGTATCAGGCGGAATTTCTTAAAAATTCTTGGCGGGATATTACAGCTAATATTGCCGGCGGTGGAACAGGTAATGCGTTGGGCGGCAGTTTGTTTGAGTTTATTGACGAATGGTGGAAAACCGGGGCGCCCCCCGGTTATCCCTCAATGATTCAAGATATTACGCCAAATTTCCCCGGTGAATTTGTTGATGGCTGGTTGTATGAGGAATGGTTAGGGGTTGTCTCTCAAGGCAATGGGATGAGAAGCCCGTATATGCGTCAGTTAAGACCAGCGTACTTTGTTTATCAGAAATTATGGCAAGAGAAGGAAACTTGTGAAAAAAATGAAAAAATCGAGAGTTCACAACGCAATTAAATCTCATAAGAGTTTCTTTTTTATATTTATCTTATTTTTTATCGCTATGATAATTGTCGGGGGGGGGATTGTATTTGCCGAAGGTTCGGATAAACAACCGCAGGAAGTTATTGTCTATTATGACCATGGAGATAAAAATAATTACTATCATCCGTCTGTTCAGTTCGGCGATGAAAAGGATTTAAATATTAATGACCGCTCTACGTTTAATCCCCAGTCCGGCATGACGTGTATTAAGGTGATATATACGCCCAAGGGTGATTTTGGCTGGGCCGGATTATACTGGCTTAATCCGGCCGATAACTGGGGCGTAATAGATGATGGCATTGATTTGTCTTTTGCTAAAAAACTTACATTTTGGGCAAAGGGAGAAAATGGCGGAGAGAAGGTTGCGGTATTTAAATACGGTGGCATAAAAAATATATATAATGATTCTGATAACCATGGGATTGGTCCGGTAGAACTTACCGATAAATGGCAGCAATATACCATAGATTTGAGCAAGAGAAATCTTAAATACATAATTGGCGGGTTTTGTTTTCAGATTTCAAAACTGCATAATTTACGAGGAGCAACATTTTATATTGATAACATAAGATATGAAAATGGAGGGGGTGATAATTAACTAAAGTTATTACCTTCGCGGTGGAGTTATCAAAAAGAATAATGACCAAAAAGACTAAGATTTGTTTGGTTATTTAAAAACCGCGACAGAATACTTCGCAGCTTGTCACAGGCGGAGACTTATTTAACAATTATAGAAAGGAGGAAAAGAGATGAAACTGTTAAATATAGTATTGGCATTGGTAATCGCTGTGTCTTTTATAACTGGGGCAATGGCATTTGATGTGTTTCATGTTTACATTGATAAGGGATCACGTGATAACCATTATGTACCTTCAGGATGGATGGGTGATTACGGAGATTTAAAACTTAATGAATCATGCACGGAAAACCCGCATACCGGTAAGACGTGTATAAAAATTACCTATTCAGCCGAAGGAAAACAAGGCGCAAAATGGGCAGGAATTTATTGGCAAAATCCGGCAAACAACTGGGGAGATGTTGATGGGGGAATGGATTTAAGCGGAGCAAAAGCCTTAACATTCTGGGCGCGCGGTGAAAAAGGTGAAGAACGGATTGTTGAATTTAAGGTTGGGGGTATTACCGGACCTTACTCTGACTCAGATTCTGCAAGCATTGGCCCGATAGATTTGACTGCAGAATGGAAAGAATACAAGATCAATTTAGAAGGCAGAGATATGTCCTACATCAGTGGTGGATTTGCCTGGGTAACCAATGTAGATTCAAATCCTGAGGGCATGACATTTTATCTTGACGATATCAAATATGAATAAATAGAACTGGACTGGTTAGAAAAGCCAACACTGTATCAAGGAGCAAATTGTCGGTTAAGGTGTTGGCTTTTCTGTATGATAGAAGTTTTTCATGCCGGGGTCAGATCTTTAATTTTGAAATTGATCAAGGATTTCATCACATAGGAATTTGCTTTTTCCTTTTCTTCTTGAAGAAAAGGAAAAAGCTTAATATCCGCCTAATAAGTTGAAGACCCGCCGGGTATTGTGATGGACAGGGGTTAAATTTGCAGACAAACATAATTCTACAAGTTACGGAGTTTGTACTCCGTAACTTGTCTGTTTATTTAAAATACTAAATTAATACCGAAGGCAGTAATGTAATAAAGGATAAAATGATATGTTTAAAAAAATAGGCATAATAATTATATTAATTGCAGTTACTTTTGCCGCCATTGCCGCGACTAATAAAAAGGAAAGAATTTATGTGAAAAAATTAAAAAATGGGCATTGGCAGTTAATTGTGAATAAAAAAGCATACTTTGTAAGAGGGGTATGTTATGCGCCGGTGCCTATTGGTAAAAGCTATCTTTTCGACATGTGGGCAAATCCCTATAAACCGTGGAGGATTGATGGACAGCTGATGAAAGAAATGGGAGTAAATACGATACGTATTTATAATCCCGGAGATGATTATTTTGCCCTGCAGGAGGTTATTACTGAACTCTATCTTCAAAACGGTATTCGTACGATTTTAGGGCATAGTCTGGGGTTCTGGGATTATCCCGCGGCTAATTACGCAGATGCAGAAGTGCGTAAAAAAATTACCGGCAATGTATTGACAATGGTAAAAGCATTTAAAGACGTGCCGGGAATTTTGTTTTGGAATCTTGGTAATGAAAACAATTATAGTTTTGATGGACGGATAAATTCATGGTCTAGTGCCGAGATAGATAAACTCGATACCCCGCAGAAGAGAAGCGACATGCGTGCTAAGATTTATTATAAGTTTATTGATGACCTGGCAAAAAAGATTAAAAGGATTGATCCTGACCACCCGGTAGCATTAGGTAATGGCGAGTCTCACTATCTGGAGATTGCCCATCAGCAGTGTAGAGCGGTAGATATCTTAGGGTGCATTGTCTACCGTGGAAAAAGTTTTGGCAGCTTTTTTAAGGAAGTGAAGAGAAAATGTGACCGGCCAGTGGTGCTGACGGAATTTGGAGCAGATGCCTATAATGCACAAATAAATAAAGAAGATCAACGTAACCAGGCAGTGTTTCTGAAATTACAGTGGCAGGAAATAAGTAATAATCGTGCGGATTTTATTGAGGGTGAAGGTAATTGTCTCGGCGGTACAATATTTGAATGGACCGATGAATGGTGGAAACATTCCGAGTCGGACCGCGACAGCTGGCATGTGCATGACCGTACGGCCCGCTGGGGAAATGGGGCATATTACTATGACGCGCGGGTCAAAAATGGGTTAAATATGAATGAGGAATGGTTTGGGATTGTTGGGTTATCTGCTAATGAAATGGATGCAGGCATTGACAAAAGAATTCCCCGTAAAGCCTACTATATGTTAAAAGATATTTGGACAAAAGAAAGAGAAGAAGAAGATGATGATCAATGAAGCATAATCATGTTTTTATATATCTGCTCATCTTGTTTTTTTTAGCAAAATCTGTGTGCTTTGCTCTGGATAAATCTACAGAACTCGAAGCGCTTAAAGAAAATCTGCTAAAAGCTCCTGATTCTTCAAATAATACAATTATCTTACAAAAAATAAGCAATTTATTTTTTGAACGGAAAGACTATTCAGGGTTTGTGGATTATTTATACAGCGTTAAAGATAGCCGGGAATTTACCTGTCCCGAGCTAATCTACTATTATATCTCACTTACCCGGGTGGAAGAATTACGTTATTTAGACAGCATTGATGATTGGGGAAAATATTATGAGTTGGTTTATGATTATCACCAGGAAATAGACGAGTCGGCAAAAAAAATTCAAGAGTTATGCCCTAATTCAGAACTTTCCGTAGACGCGCAATACTTAAACTGGCTTGTAAAGAGTGATGAAGAAACAAAAGATAAACTTACGGCGCAAAAAATACTAACCCAAATCACTGCCGACTATGCCCGAACTTATGCTGATGTAAAGAAACTAAAAGAGGTAGCGGATGCCCTGGAAAATGAAAACAATCCTAAAGCCGCGGAGCAGGTATATAACATATACATCGGACAAGTGATAGAAAATTTACCCCGGGGAGGGGAAGAACAAATTTTGATATTGGCCGATGATGTTTTTATCTCTGGTAATTACGTCCTGGCGAAAATTTTGTACCATAGGTTTTTTGATCTTATTAAAGATAATTTCCCCAAAGATAGACTAAAGGAACGTATTTCTAAAGTGGCGCTTAAGTTCCAAGGTAATGGATGGAGCGAGGGTAAAGATGGTGAATTTGCCGAAGAGCTTTATTCGAGGTGGGAGGACCTGTATGGGATGAGTTCTTTTGATGAGCATAGCCTCTATAACCGTGCCGATAATCTATATAAATTAAAGAATTACGATGCGGTTATTTTTCTATATGAACAAATGATTGAAAAGTTTTCGAAGAGTGAATTCATTCCCGAGGTCTGTTTTAGATCAGGGATTATTTACTTGTATCAAAATAAAAACATCGAGCAGGCAGAAAAATGCTGGAATAGAGTATTAAGCGATTATAAAGAAAGTTATTTTGCCGCACCCAGCGCATACCAATTGGCCGTACTCACACAGCATCAGGGGGAGAGGAATGCCGTTCCCTTATATAAAACAGCACGCATGCTTTCCCGGGATAAAATGTTGACTAAAAAAATAGATGGATTAATCGATCAGGAAAGTAAAAATTCAGCCGTAGAGTATGAGATGTTGGAATTTATGAATACTGTTTTTAATACACCGCAAGATTTGTCAACAATTTCTACAAGGATGTCTGTAAGTACGGCTAAAACTTTTGCTGGAAATTTAGTAAATTTTTCTGTGGTTGCTCAGGATTATGGTTTGGGTAGTGTGCAGCCGGCATTTAATTTTCAGTGGGGCGGAGATATTGGAGCAGAGCAATCAGCAGGGGAATCATTTAATATGATTTATGAAACAAGCGGGATAAAGTTTCTAAACGTTATAGCAGAATATGAAAATCGCCGCGGCTGGGATTTTCAAGATTTGATTGTTTATGAGCTGCGGATTGTTTCTAATCCGCCGGCGATATCAATAGATAAGGAAATAGCGCTTATTGCCGAGATTATCCCGCCGATTGTTGATCTACCACAGATAGATTATAACTGGGAAGTTACCCCGGGCAGAGATAAAGCTTATACCGGGAAAACAGTAAAATATAAATTTGATACCCCCGGGTTATATAAAATAAATCTCAAGATAAGTTTTGAGAGCAAGGTAATTACCACGCAGACGATTGAGGTTATGGTAACCGCGGAGGATTGAAAAGCGCTAATGGTTAAGGTAAGTTTGCCCGCCAGCGTATTGTGATCGGAAGTTGATATTTGGAATTAAATGGAGCAGAGCTTAGAGCAATTAGGTCAATTGGACATTTATACCTGAGTACAAGGCAAAGTTATGCCGTCAGAAGATAAAAGAAAATATATACGTTTAAATTCGGTATTTCCGGTGGGGATGGAGCTTGAGGATATCTCCGGGAAGCTGGAATTTTGTCAGGCGTTTACACAAAACGTAAGTGAAGGCGGGCTGTGTGTTACGGCCTTTAATATAAATGAAACATGGGTAGATAAGCTTTTATTTGATAAGGCAATTTTAAATTTAACGATTAATATCCCGCTGAGACGAGCGGCGGTTTCGGCTAAAGCGCGTGTTTCCTGGATAAAAGAGATTCCAGATACCAAACCGGTAAAATGGCAGATTGGGGTCAAATATATCCAGATCAGCAAAAAAGACCGAAAGCGCCTCATCTATTTTTCAAGAAAAATTTCTCTGCTGCCTAAATTAGCCGCGGCGGCTTTAATTATCCTGCTTTTAATTTCCGGAGTTTTTTTTGTAAAAAATATAAAATTGCAGCTGGCCAACAAAGCGATGCTTCAGGACTTAATCAGCTTAAATAAAGAAAAAGATCGCATCATTAAACAATTTGAGATGTTGGAAAAGGGCAAACAAAATCTTGAAAATCAACTGCAGGATAACCGTGAGGTTGTTATGCTTATGGAAAATAGAATGCGTGAAATAGAAGAATCAAAGGTATTAAATGTATTAGATAATGAAAAAATGTTTTCAGAAAAAGAACAAATCCTTGAAATTTTGCAGGTAGAAAAAGATATGCTGCAACAGCAATTAAGAATTACCCTTAAAAATAATAAGCAGCTAATGCTGCAGATCGCAAAGACATTTCAAGATGAGGAAGCACTGCAAACGGAGTTAAAAAGCGTAGAGAATAAGAAAGCAGAGCTGATTGACCGCACCACAGAGCTTTTGTATAACTGGGTCATGCTTAATCAGAATAAACACACCGGGCTCATCACCAGCTTTGATTCAGACCAAACGTTAACTGATTTTGCTTTTACTTATGACCAGGCGCTGGCGGCATTGAATTTTATAAATTTTAAAGAATATACCAAGGCGGCAAAAATCTTCGATTTTTACCTGCACCAGGCACAGAAAAACAATGGCGGATATTTTAATGCCTATGATGTAAAAAATGGAAAGGTCTTGGAGTATACGGTGCATACCGGGCCAAATGTTGTTTTTGGGGTGGCCGTACTCTGGTATACGAAAATTACCGGAGATCAAACCTATATCAATATTGCACGAAATATTGCCCGTTTTGTTATTGATTTGCAAGATAGCGATGGCGGAGTTAGGGGCGGCCCAAATATTATCTGGACGAGTACTGAACATAATATTGACGCTTATGCTTTTCTGAAACTGTTTGCAGAGATAGATCGTCGCGAAAGATATTTAAGCAGTGCACGGGACATAGAAAACTGGCTGGTTAATGTTGCCTATAATAAGAAACATTTTCGTTTTAACCGCGGCCGGGAAGACATAGCAATTGCTACCGATACCATGGCATTAGCAATATCGGCAATCGGTCCAGAGAAACTCTTGGAAATGGGCGTGAATTTAGAGGCGCTGGTGAATTGTGTAGAAAGCAATTGTAAGGTCGATGTTTTATTTGATACTCAACATCAGCGGCAGATTAGAGTTTCAGGGTTTGATTTTAGCAACCCTTCCAGCTTAGGCAGAAAAGGGATTATTTCCACAGAATGGACGGCGCAGATGATTATTGCCTATCAGGTATTAGGTGATTTTTATTTAAGAGACGGTCAGGTTGCTGCGGCAAAAAATTATGCACAGAAGGCAAAATTTTATCTTAGCCAGCTTGAAAAAATGATCATGCTTCGGCCATTATGGAAAAATAAACAAGGCGGTGGTCTTCCCTATGCTTCGGATAGCCGGGTTAACACCGGCCACGGCTGGTTGACACCAGAGGTAAGTGCAATTTCCATATCAGGCACCATATACAATTTATTTGCCAGAAAAAATTATAATCCGTTTAGAATGTAAAATAAAAAAAGTCAAAAGAGAGAAGGAAAAAGGCAAAAGCAATAAAATTCTAAGATGTATTTGGAAAAACTACTAATTATTCATTTCTAATGATATAATATAAACAAAATAATCTTTTTTGGTAATTAAACCCATCTTCTCCTCGTAGGTGGGTTGATTGGTAGAGAAACAAAGGGGAGAGCCGGTCAAGGTAGATTTCCCTTTATCGGCTATTAGTGATATGAAAGATACAATTCATAAAATTTATATTGGCGATGCTGAGACAGTATTGAAGAAATTGCCCGATAATTTCTTTCAGTTAATGGTTACTTCCCCACCATATTGGAATGTTAGGGATTATGGACATAAAGACCAAATCGGACTAAAAGATACTCTGGAACAATATTTAGACAGACTGAACAGGGTTTGGGAAGAAGTAGCAAGAACTTTGGTGCCTGACGGAAAGATGGCATTAAATATCGGGAATATTTATTATTCCGAACCCGACGAAAAACGAAGAACTACTGCAAACCTGTCTCTTTTAACTTGGCAACAGTTGAACAATATTAAAAGTTTGAGGTTTATGGGAACTATTTATTGGCAAAAAACAACATCAAGGGATGGCTCTGTTCTTTTTGGGAGTTATCCTTATCCAACAAACTTTATGATTTCCAATGCTGTAGAGCCGGTCCATATTTTTAGGAAAGCAGGTAAAAGAAAAGTCTCACAAGAGATAAAAGAAAGATCAAAGGTTACCCCAGAAGAATTCAGAAAATTTAGAGATGCTATTTGGAATGATATCAATGGAGTTGAAGATAAACATTGTGCGGCTTATCCATGGGAATTACCGGCAAGATTAATAAAGATGTTTTCTTATGTAGAAGATTGGATACTAGATCCATTTTTGGGAAGCGGAACAACAATGAAAGCTGCAAAAGATTTAGGAAGAAATTCGATAGGAATAGAATTAAACTCTAAATTCTTAACGATCATTGAAGAAAAAGTGGGGATTAAACAAAAGGATATGTTCAATAGTGCCAAATTTGAGGTCGTTAAATAAGATTCTAATTGTCTCAGAAGTTCTAAAAGGCAGTGATGAATTTCCAGTTAACTGGATGATGGTTGTTTTGAAAAATAAAAAAGAAAATCCTGAATGGGTCATGAAGCACATCAATCGTGTCTTAAATATTTTTGGTAGTGGCGATGTCAGAATTACAGATAGAGGGAGCCTAAAAATTGGTAAGATTACAATGCAAAGAAAGGGTGGAGATGCTGGCAGGGATACATCAAAGATGCTTCAGTTTAAAATAAATCCAATGGAATTATTTCATTAAGTATTATTTGAGGTGTTTTTTTATAAAAAAATTCTGCTACTTATTCATTACTAATAATATACGGGAGGGATAAGACGGAAACATGGCTAATTTAAAGAAATATGGTTATTTTGACAAAAAGCGATCGGAGTTTGTAATTACCAAACCACTAACTCCGCGGCCATGGATTAATTATTTGACTAATTCCCGGTATTGTTCGATTATTTCCAATAATGCCGGTGGGTATACCTTTTACCGCGATTGCCGCAGTGACCGGATTACCCGCTGGCTTCCGGATGCATGGCATTTTGACCGTCCGGGCCGTTATTTGTATGTTAGTGAAATAAAGGGGAAAAAGAATCTTGCATGGTCAGCGACCTTTCAGCCGCTAATGATCAAGCCGCAGTTTTACGAGTGCCGTCACGGATTTGGGTATACAAAGATTACCACAATTTATCATGAGATAAAATCAGAGATTACTTATTTTGTTCCGGAGAATGACGATTGTGAGGTCTGGTTTATAAAACTGGAAAACTTATCCAATCGAAAGAGAAACCTAAAAGTTTATCCTTATATCGAATGGCTGCTTGGTGATTATCACGAAGAACTGCGTTACCGCAATATTATGAACCTCTATAACCGCATTTGGTATGATCAGAGTCATGAAGCAATTTATGCCAAGAAGACCGCCTTCTGGGTGGGAATGGATATCCGGCCGTTCCCGTATGTAGCATTTATGGGTTCAAGTCTTAAGGTAAGAAATTATGCCACCCAAAAGTATGAATTTTTAGGCCGGTATAACACCGAACAGACACCGGAGATGATTTTTAAAGGAAAGGTTAAAAATAAAGCGTTATGCTCCGGAGAAGACGGGATTGCTGCTTTTATGCATAGGATAGACCTGCTGCCAAAAAAGGCTAAAGAATTTACCGTGATTATTGGCCAAACAGAAACATTGGGTGAAGATAATAAACTGCTGAAAAAATATCGTGATATAAATCACGCAAAAAAAGCATTACTTTACACGCGAGAGATTTGGAAAAAACGTATTTCAGACAATATTGTTATTGATACCATGGATGAAGATTTAAATATTATTGCAAACACTTGGCTTAAATATCAGGTATATATTTGTAATTTTTGGTCAAGGTCGCCTTCATATTATCACGAAGGCGCTGGCGGCCGGGGCTACCGCGATTCCTGTCAGGACGCAGAAAGTATTGTTAGCATAAATGCAGAACTGACGCGTAAAAAAATCATGAAACTTGTAGGCTTAATCCGTGAAGATGGGACCACTGTCCCCGGCTGGGCAGATACCACGGGCGTGGCAAAACACCGGCCCAATAAGGACCATCCTGTATGGCTGGTTTATACAATCTCTTCCTATATTAAGGAAACAGGTGATCAGGCAATATTAAATGAACAATTGCCTTATTTAAAAGATAAGTGGTTAAACGGCTGGGCAGAAGACAGGAATTTTAAAGGCCACGCGGTTTATGAAGGCACGGGCAGTGTTTTTGAACATCTGGAAAGGAATTTAAATTATACCTTTAATGATACCGGAGAAAAGGGGTTACCGCTTATCGGACATGCTGACTGGAATGATGCGATTGATGCCGCGGGTATTTGTCTTAAAGGAGAAAGTGTCTGGCTGGCTATGGCGCTAGTCAGGTCTTTAAAAATTTTAGCAGAACTTTCCATACTTATTAACAAACCCGAGAAGGCAGAAGAGTTTTCCCGGCGTGCGCAAATTATGGCCGAAAGGATAAACAAATATGCATGGGATGGAAAATGGTACGTGCGCGGTTTTTGTGACAGTGGCGAGGTTTATGGCAGCCGGAGTAATGATCAAGGAAAAATTTTTATCAACACCCAGTCATGGGCACTATTAAGCGGAGTGGCGACTATAGAGAGACAAAAGAAATTATTATTGTCGGTAGATAAATATTTAGACCGGGAACATGGTTACGCCTTATTTTATCCAGCTTACAGCCACTGGCAATCGCATCTGGGAAGGATTTCCATGTTTGCCGAGGGCACCAAGGAGAATGCCGCGATATTCTGTCATGCTGCGGTATTTATGATTGTGGCAAATTGTCTGGCCGGAAGAGGGACAAAGGCCTACGAGGCACTTATAAAGATTTTGCCGAATAAACAGAAAGATTATGATTTATATAAAACCGAGCCGTATGCATTAGCAGAATATATTGTTGGCCCGGAACACCCCTATTTGTACGGTGAAGGAGCATTTACCTGGATAACCGGCTCATCCGGATGGGCGTTTATGGCAATTACCGAGTGGATATTAGGGATAAGAAGAGATTATCAGGGACTTTTAATTGACCCGGTTATTCCCGCATACTGGAAGGGTTTTAAAGTAAAAAGAGTTTTCCGTGGCGATACTTATGAGATAAATGTCAAAAACCCGCGCGGGGTGGAAAAGGGGGTAAGACAAATAATTGTTGATGGTGAAAAGATTAAAGGTAATTTGATAACGCCATCTGGCGATGGGAAGATACATAAAGTTGAAGTGGTGATGGGATGAAGAATGCATTAGCAGAATATGGCTACAACCGTGATCGGAAAAGAGGTAAGAAGCAGATTATAATAGGACTTTTGTGCGATGAGTGATGTTATGTTATTAAAACGGATGCACCTAAAGAAGCCGCTGATAAAAAAATAATTCATGAACGGTATAAAGATATAGCACAGGCATTTAGAACAACAAAAACAACATTTGAAGAAATTCGGCCAGTCTACGTCCGAAAGGTATCCAGAACCAGAGGACACGTATTTATTTGCATGCTTGCATACATGGTGGTATAATATATTTGGGATGAAATTAAATCACTAGGAATGACAAAACAATTTATTTTTGAAACGATAGATAAAATCCAGTATACGACTTATAACTCCGGGATGATTTTCCGGTCGGAAACTGCTTTTACCAATTCTTTACAGGCATATTTAGATCTGGAGATCAAATATATTTTAGATTACAATTCTGAACCGGCTGAAAAAAAGAAGACCGATACTCAGATAGTCGCGGGTATTAAGTATAAATTTTAAAACACACCCTTAAAAATAAAGAAAACAAATTCTTCTGCCCGATTCAAACAACCATACTGAGCAATCAGCCTGGTTGCTTGTTACTAATCCTTGGGTAAACAACATTGCCGGTGGGTTAATGGGCGTGATGATAACTATAGGCAAGTAGTTTTTTTAAAATAGTGCATTTCAAACGCACGTAATTTATTGCTATTATGTTATCTAATGATATAAAGTTTGTACCGGAAGGAGGTATTAAATGAAACAAACAAAGTTGATTTTAATAGAACACGTAGTTGTATTAGTTATGGCCTTGTCTTTAACGGTTCCGCAGACAGTGCTGGCAAAGGGAAAGGGTTCGTCTGCAGGAACAGCAGGACAGTCGGAATATTCAGGTAAAGGCAGGCACAGTGGCTGGTCGGATAATACGCCCAAAGGACCCCGATATCAAAAGCAAAATCAGGTCAGGCAACAAGAGCATATACAGGAAATGACAGCACTGCACAATAAGCATAAACAAGAAATGAAGAAAATACATAATGGGTACAAAGAAGAGATTAAAAATATTCAAAACAAAGAAGAGAAAGAAGCAAGTCGTAAGCAATATCAGGAAGAAATCCAAAATAGAAAAAGGCAGTATCAGCAAGAAACAGAGGCAAAGCGTAATCAATACCAGGAAGAAATGCGACAAAGACAAAGAGAATACGCAGAGGAAAACGAAAAAGAATAAGCAGGAGTGATTTAGGGATAGTACATATGAGGAGGCTAAAAATGAGAAAATTGATTTTTAGTATGTTGCTTATTTTGTTGACATCGAGCGTTGTTTTTGCAAGCGGAGATAAAAACCACGGAACAACCGGAAAAGGAACAAATTCTACGGGTTCCTCTTCTCAGGGCAGTGCAACACAACAGCGAAGCGGGCGATAGTACGGTTATTTTTTTCTGGAGAGGGACAAGGGGAGCTATCTCTTGTCCCTCTCCATTTCTGAGAGCAGTATATAGTGAGGCAGACTGGCCTCCGCTGATGCTAATTGATTTAAAACATCCTGCTGGTCTGAGCGAAGAAGGGGACATACTATAATATTTGTCAAGCAAAAAAGTTCCCCATGGACAAATTTTTGTAAAATTTGTCATTAAGAAAGAATTACCTTAAAGATAAAATTTTCAGTGAGCTTCACCGTTTATCTAACCCTTCCAACAA
>JBDRCZ010000009.1:0-48787 GCA_043821285.1 Candidatus Omnitrophota bacterium
AACCACGGCGTGCCAAGGAAAGCTCTTTGTAATCTAACTAAGTGAAAGGTCTCAGTAACGGTAAAGGTCTAAAAGCCGTATAGTCTGGAGTGGGCTGACAGGTGTAAACCGAACCAGCTAAGCCACTCGACAAAGTCAGGGAAGCTGGCGAGACAAACAAGCAGACCGTAATACGAATGAACCCAGATGCAGCCTCGTTAAATAAAGCAGAAAGGATGACCCTGTCGTGGTTGGGGGAAGTCAGTAATTGAGCTGAAAAAAAAATAGACAAAAGAAGGCTTAATCTTTCTCGGGGTATCAGGGGCGGTATGTTTGGAAAGATTACGAAGGGAACTTGGGAGAGCCTATAAGAGGAAGCACCTCAAACCTATAAGGCAAAACCGAAATGGTGAGAGGCTCTAATAGGCAGTCGGATGAGCCCATAGTAGCGAAGAAGACAGTGAAAACAGAACACTGACGGAGCAAAGGGGCTCTACTTTAACAAAGTTTCTGTAAGAAGGGAGGAACTAAGTAGATTGGAAGAAAGCCTAAGAACTACGGATGGAGTTCAGGAACTTCAGAGGAAACTATATCAGAAGGCAAAGTCAAACGCGGGACTACGCTTTTATGCGTTGTATGACAAAGTATACCGAATGGATTTTCTCAGGAAGGCGTGGAGCAAAGTAAGGGCAAAACAAGGAGCAGCGGGTATAGACGGAGAGACAATAGAAAAGATAGAACAGGAAGGCGTGGAAAGATATATAACAAAAATACAAGAAGAACTAAAGACAAAAACATATCGACCACAGCCAGCAAGAAGAGTATATATTCCCAAGCCAGACGGAAAGAAGAGACCATTATCTATACCAACGATAAAAGATAGGATAGTAGCGGCAAGCTTAAAATTAGTAATCGAACCTATCTTTGAGGCAGATTTTGAAGAAAGCTCTTACGGGTTCAGACCAAAACGCTCGGCACAACAAGCAGCAGGAGAGATATATAAATATCTCAACAACATAGATAAGGGATGGAAGCCTTTAAACAAAAGCGCCCGATTAATCCGGTATGCAGATGATTTGGTGATAATGACCAAATACCGAGCAGAAGGATATATGAAGGGGCTAAGCAGAATGATAGAGGGAATGAAGTTGAGACTAAAGGCGGAAAAGACCCATATCATAAGCGCTGAGAAAGAGGGATTTAATTTTCTGGGGTTTAGCTTTATAAGGGCAAAGAGTAAAAAGACCAAGAAAATGACTACATACTATTATCCGTCAGCAAAGGCAGAGAAGGCAATAAGAAGAAGGATAAGAGAAGTAGTAGATTATCGGCGACCAGTAAAGGCAGAGGAGATAGTCAGAGAACTTAAACCAGTAATTATGGGCTGGGTGAACTATTTTAGGAAAGCGAACTCCACAAGAAAATTCAATAAGATAAGGCACTATACAGCGCAGAGAGTAAGGAAGTTTATGTGCAGACGCAGGAACGAAAGAGGGTATGGATACAATAAATATCCAAGCAGTTACCTATATCAAAAACTGGGATTATACAACAACTATCAAGTCTGCTGGGCGAAAGCCTTCTGAAGAAAGTTATCGGAAAGCCGTGTGAGGGAGAACCTCACGCACGGTTTGATGAGGGGGTAGGTGGAAACGTCGGCATCATAGAAGCCCGATTAGCGCCACTGCTCTACTCTACAAGCACACGAAGAACGCGAAGAAAATCTAGGGGATTAAACAAAAATGAAAATAATAACGGACATATTAACACTTAGTGAGCTTAAACAGATGACTGCTGCGGAGTTTGGAGATTTAGTAAAGGCGGTCGTTGATGTTGAGCGGGAACTCATTGCGGTTGATGCTGAACTTCATTCTGATTTAGAGGCCCTGCTCCTGGATAGTGGCTCAAAACAGAAGAGCCTTTGGGGGATTAACCTTTATCCAGATATGCCGGATGATCAGTTTATTGAGTTTGATTCCATGATTAATATGCGCCCGTCCCAGAGTAATAAAAGCCGTGGTGTAGAAAATGAAGAAATAAGAAAAAAAATCATTGAAATTGTTGAAAAGAGAATTGAGCGATGAGTTATCAACATAAAAGCCTTGCGGCGGGGCGTTGGCAGGAAATACCATTTCTTACCCAAATGGCCAATATTGGCAGTGAAGTGGAACGCGCGCTTAATTGGCGGGCCAAGCAGAATACTGCCTATTATGAACACGCTTTTGAGCGGGCGCTTGAGCTAATTGATTTAACCTTGGATAGTGTCAAGGGTTTCCCTCGTCTTAAAGAAGTTGCACGCTTACGCGAAGCACTCGTGGATTACTTTATAGGAGATAATCAGTTTGTATCTACAGAAGAATCTTGGCGTAAGTACTTTTCGCATTTTACCTATGCCGCGCGTAAAAATTATTAAAAAAATAGATGATAACACTAAAAGTAATTTTGGAACTAAACTAAAAATCCCGTTCATCTTTGAGGTGGTAAGAGATGAAGGAGTAGATTTAGTTAGAGATGAGGTGCGGGTTATCAGCGCAAGTAAGTTTCTAAGTGGACTTGTCTGAAAGGTAGAGAGCAACAGACACTCTTAGAGCGCTAACTCGAAGAAATTAGAAGAGAATTACAACACAATAAAATACTAAGATGAAACAATATTACTTTTAGTGTAGCCAAAACTCTTTAGTTCTCAGTACAAGGATACTTGCAAAATTCGCTATTTAGGGTCTGCTGAAAAAAAGGACATTTTTCAATAAATTTTTACAGTTGTCGTGGTAGTGAAAGCATGAAATTTACAGAAGAAGCACAAAAAGTTGTTTTTATTTTTGGAAATGGCGCTTCGCGTAGTATAGGTGAGGATGTTCCATTGATGTATGATTTCTTTGGGCAAATCGCTAACTACTTAAAAGAAAATGATGCAATTAAGAAATACAAAGAGTTTTGACTGGGACTTACTGTTTTGGAACGATATAGATTATTTGCGCCTAATAACATATGCGAGGATATTGCATCAAATATACTCCATACTCACAATTTGATGAGAGATGTTATCTCTGATCAAAAGAAAAAATTAGAAATTCATTTAAAAGAATTGATAAATTCATATTGCATGCAGTTTATCAGAGACAACTCAAGAACGGGAGCCAACTTAGAGTCTATTTTTTGCCAAGCGGAACAATTGCCGCATGGTTCATTATCCTGGTTTTATAATCAAGAGATAAATTCTTATTTTCTACTTTTGTCCGATGGTAATAAAATTACTGATAGTGAAGGCCGGGGGTATATTCGTGATGTTTCCTTGTCTATGAATGGAGTTGGCGAACTTTACCAGTCGCTACTTGTACCACCCCAAAAGATTAAGAAACGCAGTTATGATATTTTCTGGAATATTGATAAATTGATTGGAGAAAAATTAACAGATTGCGATACAGTAATTATAGTTGGTTGGAGCATGCCCGATACCGATATAGACTGTATTGAAAGAATTAAACATATTGTTGAGCATCGTACATCTCAAATTTGTAATTTGATTATTTGTGATATTGAGAAAAAAGATTCTTTTTATAGTCGTTTTGAATCACTTTTTAGACCTAAAAATCCAATTTCTGTATATAAAAATGGTTTCTGCAGGGAATTTATTTCTAGCTGTTTTAAGTAGAGCTAATTTATCGGAGGCCGGAGAAGCGCGTGATTAGAACAGGGATGTTGTAAGCAACATGACAATATTACAAATCATATTTTGGATATTAGCCGGTGTTGTTTTTTATGTTTATTTTGGCTATCCAGCGATTTTAATGTTAGCGGCTAAATTAAATAGTATTGAGCAGGGAGTAAATAACAGTTTTGTACCATCCGTTACCCTGGTTATTGCTGCGTATAATGAAGAGAAGGTGATGAAGAAAAAGATTGAAAACACTTTAGCCATAGATTACCCCGAAGATAAGTTGGAAATTATTGTTGCCTCGGATGCCTCAATAGACCGAACAAATGAGATCGTTAAAGAGTACGAAAAATCCTTCCCCCAAATTATGCTAAACGCACAAGTCCAAAGAAGGGGGAAAAGTGCGGCGTTAAATCATACGGTGCTTAACATTGCCAAAGGAGAGATCATTATCTTTACCGATGCCACGACATTTTTACCGCCTGATGCCGTTAAGAAATTAATCCGGCATTTTGCCGATAAAAAGATTGGCGCAGTATGCGGGAAGATTTTTTTTAATAATCCGGGGGACTTTTCAATTAGCCAAAACGAGAGCCTTTACTGGCGATATGAAGAGTTTTTAAGAAAAAAAGAAAGTGCGATTGGGGTGCTGCCCTTTGTTTCCGGAGCCTTTTACGGGTTAAGAAAAGAGCTTTATTCTCAAGCCGCCGAAGGTCTGCCAGATGACAGTGTTTCTCCTTTAGGAGTTTATAAACAGGGATACCGGGTAGTTTATGAACCAGAGGCAGTGGCTAATGAGCAAATGCCAACTACCAAAGAAGCAGAGTTTCGCATCAAATCCCGCGGGGTAATCCGCGAACTTGGGGCAATCCTTTCGGTTAGAGAACTTTTAAATCCATTTAAGTATCCGGTGCTTTCATGGGTTATTGTCTCTCACCGTTTGTTGCGCTGGAGTGCCGGATTTTTCCTGTTGGGAATTTTTATCCTCAGTCTATTTTTATCAGGCAGTTATTTTTACCGGTTTATTTTTTGCAGTCAAATTGCATTTTACACCTTAGCCTTAAGCGGATATGTTTTTGAAAAAAGACTGTTCAATTATCGTGTCTTTAGTTTGCCGTTTTATTTTTGTCTGGTAAACATTGCTGCGATGTGGGGAATTATTTTGTGTGCGCTCGGCAAGAAAAAGCCAGTCTGGGAGCCAGTGAGGTAAGTTTAGGAGTGTTCGAAATATAGAAAATTTAACTACAGAGCGCACAGAGAACAGAGAGTAAATACAAATCTATAAAGATTTTCCTTTTTTTCTTTTGGCCTACCTTTTCTTTGAAAAAGAAAAGGTAGATGGATAAATTAATGCCGAAGGCAGTAATTTATGAAGATTATATTTATTCAGCCAAAATCATTTCACTGCTGGGAGGCGTTGAATATCGGTTATCTGATATCTGCGCTTCGGGCAAACGCTGACCTGGATATTGCTTTTTACAGCGGATTTTTTGACGCGGATCCGGAGATCATCCAGGGATGTAAAGGGGCGGATATTGTCGGAGTTTCTGCTACTTCACCGCAGATGAAGCATGGGCTGTCAATATCCCGGGAAATTAAAAAACAAAATCCAAAATGTGTAGTTGTCTTTGGCGGGGTGCACCCTTCAGCTTTGCCGCAACAGACCTTAGAAAATGATTGTATTGATGCGCTTGTGCTTGGTGAAGGAGAACGTGCGATTGTGGAAATTGTGGCTGAAGGAGTGAAATTGCTCAATAGTAAAAAGATTGTGAGTAAAGATTATATTGAAAATTTGGATAATCTTTTATTCCCGGACAGAGTGATAATTAAGCAGGAACGAAATATCCAACAGGCTTATATAGATAATCGTATCCGGATTGCCAGCATCTTTTCCTCACGGGGATGTCTGTTCCCGTGTCGTTTTTGTGCCTCGAGCGCGGTATGGGGAAAAAAGGTCCGGTATCGTTTTGTGCAAAATATTCTCGAGGAATTCGAAAAAGTTGTCAAAGATTTTAAGATTGATTTTATAAAATTCAGTGACGATACGTTTACCCTGAACAAAAATTTGGTCCGGGAATTTTGTGAAAGAAAAATCAAACAAAAGATTAAAACTTCCTGGGGGTGTAATGTGCGGGCCGATGATATTAGCCTGGACCTGCTTAAACTGATGAAACAAGCCGGCTGCCGGGAGGTCTGGATTGGCATTGAAAGCGGCAGTCCGGATATTCTTACGGAAATGCAAAAAGGGATAACCATAGAAGGAGTAAAAAGAATATTTAAATTAACTAAAAATTTGGGATTTTTCCGGCGCGCCTATATACTCTTAGGTATGCCCAATGAAACAAAAGCAGACATTAAATTAAGTGAAAATTTAATCGATGAAATTGACCCGGAGGCCGTGGGTTTTACGATATTAGCACCATATCCCGGCTCAAGTTTCTATAACCATAACCGGCACGCAAATGTTGACTGGTCAGAGGTGGATGAATATGAGAATAAAATAACCCGCACGAACTATTTAACTAATGATGAGCTGCATAATGAGCAGTACCGGCTGGTAAAAAAATATCAGGAGCGGGCCGTATTCAGGCAGAGGAATATTTGTGTATCCGGGTAAGCGATTGTTTGATTTTATCTTATCTTTTCTCGGGATCGTAATTCTTAGCCCGCTGTTAGTGGTAATTTCGCTGCTGATACTATTTAGCGCCGGCCGGCCGGTGGTATATGTCCAGAAAAGATTAGGAAAAAACTGGCAGATTTTTAAACTGTATAAATTCAGGACTATGGTCCAAGGTGCCGAAAAACAGGGTTATCTGTGCAAAAAAGATGACCCCAGAGTTACCGTGGTTGGCCGGATGCTCAGAAGGTATAAATTAGATGAACTGCCGCAATTATTCAATGTCTTAAAAGGCGAGATGAGCCTGGTTGGTCCCAGGCCCGAGGTTTTGGAATTTGCCAGGCATTACAAAGCTCAATTTGAAAAAATCTTAACGGTTAAACCGGGGATTACGGATCCAGCCTCAATTCGTTTCCGGGATGAAACAAACCTAAGCAGCAGTAGAGAAAATGCCGAGGACGATTATGTGAAAGAAATCTTACCGCAAAAAATAAGGATTAATTTTGAGTATATTAAAGAAGCAGGTATTTTTTATGACCTTAAATTGATTTTGGAGACATTGGCTTGTTTGGTTTTTCGGAAATAAGCAAACAATATGAAAAAATAGGGAATACGGTTCACGGGGGTCAGGTTTTTATTCTGGGCATTTATCAGGAATTTAATTCTATGAACAAAGTGAATAAAATTTGTTATAAACCAGCAATTTTTGGCGGCAGGCCGGTATTTAAAAAGATGCTGCCGATTATCAAGCCGACATTACCTGCAGCGCGAGAGGTTATTGCGGATCTGAAAAATATATTTTTATCCGGGAGTATAACCTGTGCGGACTATGTGCAGAAATTTGAGGGGGCGTGCGCGCGTTACTTAGGGGTAAAACATGCTATTGCCACCTCTTCTGCCACTGCTGGTCTGATGCTGGCGATAAAAGGGCTGGGGCTAAAAGGAGAGGTAATTGTCCCGAGTTTTACCTTTACCGCAACCGTACACGCGCTTATCTGGTATAATTTGATCCCAGTATTCGTAGACTGCGAAAAAGAGACCTTTAATATTGACGTGAGAATGATCGAGGAAAAAATAACGTCAAGGACCGCGGCAATTATGCCGGTCTATATATTTGGCAACCCTCCGGAAATAAAAAAACTTCAGGAGATTGCCAGAAAGAACAATCTGAAACTGATTTTTGACAGCGCCCAGGCCTTTGGCGCAGAATATCAGGGAGTGAGCGCCGGCCGGTTCGGCGATTGCGAGGTTTTTAGTTTAAGTCCAACCAAAGTTTTGACCGCGGTTGAAGGAGGGCTGGTGGCAACCAATAATGATAAATTAGCAGAGTTTTTAAAAAAGGCGCGTGATTATGGAAAAAGCAATGAAAATAGTGATATCGAGTATGTGGGACTAAGCGCCAGGATGAGTGAGCTCCACGCGCTGGTTGGACTTAAGAATTTAGAAAATGCCGCGTCCTGTCTTAAAACAAGGCATGACCTGATTGGGTTATATAAGCAACTGCTTAAGGCAATAGAAGGCATAAGTTTTCAAAAAATATCCGCGGGAAATAAATCTTCCGGCAATTACATGGTAATATTCATCGATAAACGGTGCTTTGGCATGAGCCGCGATGAACTTTATCGTGCCTTGCAAGCAGAGAATATTCAGACAAAGAAATATTTTTACCCGGCCGTGCATCAGCAAAAGGCATATGCCAAGTTTAGGCCGAAATATCAAGGTAAACTCCCGATAACCGAAAAAGCCGCTAGAGAGGGACTGGCCATGCCGTTATATGGACATATGTCCAGAGAAGTGGTGGAGAAGGTATGTTTGGGGATAAAGAGAATTCATGAGCATATAAATTCAAACACAGAGCAAGCCAAAATCCAAATGACAAATGTCAAATGACAAATGAATCACTTTGTGATTTAGATATTTGATGATTCATTTGGATTTTGTCATTTGACATTTGTCATTCTTTTAGGAAGGACATTATTATGAATACTTATAAAACAAGCTGGCAGGAAACTCTGGTTTTTACGGGGGATATAGGCATTGTGGCATTTTGTTATGTTGCAGCTTACTTAATCAGGTTTGACGGAGTGCCGGATAAAGAACATTTGGCAATAATGGTAAAAATTTTTCCGCTGGTTTTGGCGGTAAGAATTGCCGCGCTGATTTATTTTAAAGTCCATCGCGGTATCTGGCAGTATGCGAGTATTAAAGATTTAACCCAGATCCTTAAGGCCGCAAGTGTGAGTTCAATATTTGTTGTCGCGGTGGTCATGGGGTTAAATATCGGACACCCGCGTTCTATTTTTATTATTGACTGGCTCCTGCTAACCATAGTTTTAAGCGGCACGAGATTTATTATCAGAATTAGCCGGCCGCTAAGATGGAAAGAAAAGAACGCCGACAGCCCGGGGAAGAAAGTGCTTATTGTCGGTGCCGGGGATGCCGGAGAGATGATTGTCCGAGAGATGATTTACCGCTATCGCCATAATTATGAAGTGGTCGGATTAATAGATGATGATCCGAAAAAATACAAAAAGCATATTCATGGCGTCACGGTCATAGGTACGTCAGGTGACATCCCGGAGATTATCCGCAAGCGAAAGATTGCCGAGATTATTATTGCTGTTCCCTCAGCAACCTCAGAACAGATGCATGAGATTGTTAATTACTGTATCGAAAGCGGGGCAAAATACAGAACCCTGCCAAATCTTTCGAATATTGTCGATGGTACCGTGAAGGTAAAAGAACTGCGGGAGGTAAGGCTGGAGGATCTTCTGGGAAGAGATGAGGTGTTTTTGGACCGGGAGAAAATAAAAGGTTATATTCAAGGAAAAAACGTGCTGATCAGCGGGGCAGGAGGCTCGATTGGTTCTGAACTCTGCCGTCAGGTTGCCGCACTTATGCCGCGGGAATTAGTGCTTTTTGAAAAATCAGAAAATTCCCTGTTTTATATTGATATGGAACTGGAACAGTTTTTCTCCGGGGTAAAAAAGGTGCCGGTTATCGGTGATATCTGTGACCGAAAAAGGGTCAGACAAGTATTTACGCAGTATTGTCCCGAGATTATTTTTCATGCGGCCGCGCACAAACACGTTCCGCTCATGGAAATGAACTCGATGGAGGCAATTAAAAATAATGTCTTTGGCACAGAGGTATTGGCTGAGGATGCAGTGCGTTTTGCAGTGGAAAAATTCATTATGCTTTCAACGGATAAAACCGTTGAGCCGACCAGCCTTATGGGCGTATCGAAAAAGATTGCCGAGATGTATGTTGCGGCAATGCAGAAAAAAAAGAAGACGCAATTTATGTCCGTAAGATTTGGCAATGTTCTGGGCAGTGAGGGAAGTGTGATCCCGACATTTAAAAAACAGATAGAAAAAGGCGGGCCGGTGACGATTACCCACCCGGAGATAAAGAGATATTTTATGACCATACCGGAAGCCGCGGGATTGGTGTTAAAAGCGGGACTGCTTGGCCATGGCGGAGAAATATTTGTTTTGGAAATGGGACGGCAGATAAAGATTGTTGACATGGCATGTGATTTGATCAGATTATCCGGGTTAAAACCAAATGAAGACATTAAAATAAGATTTACCGGTTTAAGACCCGGGGAAAAGATGTATGAGTCGTTAGTGGAGGCGGGAGAAAAATTAATCAAGACAAACAATGAGAAGATATTTGTTATTGAACAAAGCCGAGACAATAAGCCGGAGATTTTCGAACATATAAAGGCACTAAGGGAACTGGTGGCCCGGGAAGAAGAGATGGAAGTCCTTATCGCAAAATTGAAACAAATCGTGCCGGGATATAAACCAAACGCACATATGCTAAGTATTGGGCAGAAAGAGAGAAAAGTCAAAGAAATAGATATCTTGGTAGTGGATGACGATAAAATTGTCCAGTCTTTGCTGCAGAAATTTTTAGAGGGCAAAGGGTATAATGTTTTGCTGGCGGCAAACGGCCGGGAGGCGTTAGAGATTGTAAAGAATAATCTGCTGCGTCTGGCGATTGTTGATATTACTCTACCGGGGTTTATGGATGGGATTAAACTTTTAAAATATATAAAGAAAATAAATAGTGCGATTGAGGTAATTCTTATTACCGGATCTGGCACAGCAAAGACAAGAAGGTTGAGCCGTAGTCTTGGTGCATATGCGTATTTGGAAAAACCGTTTGATTTAACATCGCTCAAAGCGCATATTGAAAGAGCACTTACTGAACAAAATAGACAAACTTGCCGCCCGCAAAGGAAGATAGCCTTACCAGCATAGAATTTTTTAGCCACGGATTCACACGGATGTAACACGGATTTTTAATCAACAAATTGTTTCACCGCATTTTTATCTGTGTTCAATCAGCGTCCTTCGATAGAATTTATCCTGAGAACAATCGAAGGACTCAGGACTTTTCTTAACACTGAGCGAAGTCGAAGTGTGTTTATCCGTGGCTTTGTCTTTTTCTTTTTACTCCCCAATATGTTATATCATTCCTTCTAACCCGGATAAAAAAATCCGCTACGGCGAAAGATTGTCCCGCCGGTGTAATCCCCTGTAATTTTACCAAGGGAATAATTAACGGTAAGGAATTTTTTTATTTACAAGAAGATTTTTTATTGATATACTTTCTTATAATGGTATTAGTATATATATAATTTCCGATACGGCTTGATAGCATTATATTGACATAAGTTCTTGCGGTTTTACTGCAATGGTGTTATGGCAAGTAAAGAATAAGCTTAATATCCGCCAATGTGTTGTGGCGGATATGGCGGGTCATTTAGGGAAAGGAAAAAGATGCCTGGTAAACAGCGGGTTTTAATTATAGACGATGAACCGGATATTGTTGAAACCGTAAAAATTAGATTGACGATAAGCGGTTATGCGGTAATTGCGGAAAGTGACAGCCGGCAGGGCGTTGCACTGGCAGAAAAAGAAAATCCTGACCTGATACTTTTGGATATCTCTATGCCGGGAATGGATGGGCTGCAGGTGTTGGATAAACTTAAGAATAATCCCCAGACAAAACATATTCCTGTGGTTATGCTTACCTGCAGCAGCCAGGGTTTGGATATAAAAAGGAGCACAGACTTAGGCGCAGTTGATTATGTGGTCAAACCGTTTGATTCGCGGGTAATCCTGGAAAAGATCCATAAACATATTCACCGGAAATAAATTCGTATATAGTATATCGTATGTCGTTGCGTTCAGGGTTAACCGTGTACTGTTTACCAGAACAAAGGTCAGAAGACAGAAGACGCCAATGATTACGAAGCCCGTCCTCTACAAAGCATTGGCGGATCTTCGATTTCGTTGTTCGGTTACGGTAACGTAAGTTTTTGTATTGTGTATTGCGTCGTGCGTATTGCGTTTTTTATTGTTGTCTTCTTATTTTTTATGCTCAATACACGATACTCAATACTCAATACACATAAAATAATCACAAAGGTAATATGCCAGAATATACCCAGGTAAATTTAAAAGCAGAAGAGCTGAATACCCAGATTGTCAGTCTAATCGCTGAAGACGTTGCCCGTAAAAATAAAGTCATTGCCATGGATTTTAAGGAAGACGGGCTGCATGTGGTTATGGCGAACCCCGCGAACCTGCCGCTGTTAGATGAGTTAAAACTTTTAACCGGATGTAATATCGTTCCCTATCAATCCACGGAAGACGAGATCATGCAGGCAATCAACCAGTATTATAAAATTGAAGAGATGAGCAAGCAAACACTGGTGGATATGCGGCTTGAGGAAATTAGAAAAACAAAGGATAAAAAGGAAGAAATATCCATTGCCTCCATCGAGGAATTGCGCCGGTTTAAAGCTTCACCCGTGGTGAAGCTTGTAGATGATATTATAAACGGCGGGATAAATGCACTGGTTAGTGATATTCATTTAGAACCCCAGGACCCGGAGATGATTGTCCGCTACCGTATTGACGGCATTTTACATGATATTATGGTTATCCCGAAAAATATCGAACAGCAGGTAATTTCCCGGGTGAAAGTATTAGCAAATATGGATATTTCCGAGCGCCGCCGGCCGCAGGATGGACATATTGTGCTGCAAAAAGAAGGCAAAGAGTATGACCTGCGTATATCCACCCTGTTAACAATTGGCGGGGAAAAGATGGTCATGCGTATTTTTGATAAATCAGCAATGCTGATTGGTCTGGAAGAGCTGGGGTTTACAAAAGCAGATGAACAAAAGATGCGCCAGCTTATAAAGATCCCTTACGGGATGATTTTGGTTACCGGACCCACGGGCTCGGGAAAAACCACGACGCTTTATTCAATATTAAAATTATTAAATTCCCAGGATGCGAATATCATTACCGTAGAAAATCCGGTGGAGTATAAATTAAACAGGATTAATCAGATACAGGTGGATGAGAGTGTAGACATGACCTTTGTCACGGCGCTTAGAACTATTTTGCGCCAAGACCCGGATATTATCATGGTCGGCGAAATCCGCGACCGGGAAACCGCGGAAATGGCCGTGCAAGCGGCATTAACCGGGCACCTTGTCTTTAGTACCTTGCATACCACTGATGCGCCGAGTGCTACTACCCGGCTGGTGGATATGGGGATTGAACCGTTTTTAATCTCATCAACAATTATTGGCTGCCTGGCGCAGAGACTCTGCCGTAAGATCTGCCCGGAATGTCAAGGTAAGGGATGCGGCCTTTGTTATCAGACCGGATATAAAGGCCGCACCGGTATCTATGAACTTATGTTAATGAGCGAAACAATACAAAAGGCAGTGATTGAGAAAAAGTCGTCAACCGAGATTAAATATATTGCCGTGGAACAAGGAATGAAGACATTAGAGGAAAATGGCCGGCAAAAGATTGAAAGCGGACTCTCAACAATGGAAGAGGTTAGCCGGGTGGTAAATGTGAGAGGATAATGGCAGAATATACCTACGTTGCAAAAGATAATGCCGGCCGGCTCTGTAAGGGATCTGCCACCGGAAAGAATCAATACCATGTCCGCCAGCAGTTGGAAGACGTTGGACTGTATGCGGTCTCTGTTGACCGGGCAAAAGAGTCATTTAGCCTTGGTTTAAAAGTTATCCGGCCCACAGATTTAGTTATTTTTGCCAGACAGTTTTCTACCATGCTTGACGCGGGATTTTCGATTGTTACCGCGCTTAAAACATTAGAAAAACAAACATTAAACCGGAAACTAAAAGCAGTAATTTGTGATATCAGGCTTAATGTTGAGGCTGGGGATACGTTATCTGTGTCTCTGGCAAAACATCCGGAGGCGTTTTCGGAATTTTTTATTGCTTTGGTTAAAGCCGGCGAAGCTGCCGGGATGTTAGTCGAGTTGTTTGAGCGGCTATCCAATCATTTGGAAAAACAGGATAATTTAAGGAGAAGTATTAAGGGTGCGTTTGCTTATCCCACGATTATCGGGGTATTCGCCTTTCTGGTAATGTTTTTTTTGGTTGCAGTAATTGTGCCGATATTTAAAGATATTTACATAAGAATGCGGCTTAATCTTCCCCTGCCAACACAACTTTTGATTGCGATAAGTGATTTCGTAAGGTTTTCATGGTCGAAGATATTATTTTTAGCGGCCGGGGCAATAGCGGTCATTAGATCGTTAAATAAAAGAGCAGAGTTTAGAAACTGGGTGGATGGGGTTAAGATGCGGTTGTTTATTTTTGGACCCCTGGTAAAAAGCTCCACTGCGGCAAGGTTTGTCCGGACATTAGGCGATATGGTTACCAGCGGCGTGGGACTGCAGGAGGGATTATTAGTGGCGGATAAGGTTGCCGGCAGTAACGTGATTTCGAAAATTACGAAAAAAATGATTGACAACATGCAAAGAGGCGGGAGGATTTCAGAAGCGCTGACCGGGGAGCAGATTTTTCCGGCGATGATTGAACAAATGCTTGCCTCAGGAGAAGAATCAGGAAAGTTAGACTATATGCTTGAAAAGTCGGCGAATATACTGGAAAGAGAAGTGGCGGAAACAGTAAAAAGCCTGATTGTAAAAATAGAACCGGTGATGACCTTTTTTATGGCAATATTAGTGGGGTTTATTGCCGTTGCCATATATTTGCCAATGTTTGATGTTATCCAGCAGATGGGGCATTAGAGATAAGTAGTAAGTAATAAGTAATAAGTTGTAAGTTGTAAGGTGCCCGCCAAAATGATTGGCGGGCAGGGATTAAATTCCCCGCCATGTATTTTGGCGAGTCATTTAAGAGAGGAAAGACCTGAATATCCGCCTAATAGGCTGGCGGATTAAATTCGTACTTATAACTTACATCGCTTACAGCAATGTAAGTTATGTACTCATTTAAGAAAGGAGGGGGATAGCATGAAGTTAAGAAACAGAAAAGGTTTTACCTTGATTGAGGTGTTGTTTGTGGTGATTATCATTGCGGTGCTTGCGGCGATTGCCCTGGGAAGAATTACCACAACCACCGCCACGGCCAAGGCGAATGCCTGTAAGGCTAATCAGTCGATTATGAATACCCAGATTGAACAGTATCGCCTGGATACCGGCTCCTGGCCATCAGGAATATCAGATGTTACCGGCAGTACTACTTATTTTCCGGATGGCGCGCCAACTTGTCCGGAGAGCGGGACATATAGTATGGATGCAGTAACTTACCGGACGGATTGCGATGTTGCTACGCCGGCTGACCATTCACTCTAATGATTATTTTTGCGGGGCAAAAATAATCAGTTATCATAGATTTTGACATCCTTGCTATCAAAATCTGCTTGTATAACAAAAGGATAATTGATAAAAAAATACATAAAGATTTTCTTGACGTATTAGGAAACAATAAGATTTTCAAGCTGTGGATAACAAGGGAATTGGGGTATAGTAAGGTACATTTAATTCATTGTTAAGTGAAGGTTTGAACACGAAAGGTTTTTAAATGGATAAAAAGATTCCGAAGGAATTTTTTTATACTGCGTAACAACATAAGTATTACAACGGGTAATAATTTATGTAAAAAATATTTTATTTAATGAAAACATTGCAATAACCGCGGGTAAATATACATGCGGCAAAAGGCGAATACTTTATTAGAAATTCTCGTGGTCATAGTTTTTATCGGGATATTAGCCGCAGTAAGCATACCGCGGTTAAGTTTATCTTTTGTAACAAAAATGAAATTACGTACCGCCGGTCAGCGGCTGGTAGCAGATTTAAGATATACCCGGCGCTTGGCGGTAACTAATAATGAAGACTACCGGCTAAGTGTTGATGCCTCAGCAAAGGAATATAGTCTTTATGATTCCGGCGATACCCAGTATTCTACCACCAGGACCGTGGATTCCGCGATTACGATAAATGCAGACAAGGATTTTATATTTGGACCCTTAGGCAATGCCGATAGTAGTAGTGATACAAGTGTATCGCTTTCTGCCGGCAGCACCCAGTATGATATTAGCGTAACGGTGGCTACCGGCAGAGTAAGCATGAGTGAGCACTAGAGCAGTATATGGGGGAATGATTAGTTAGCTGAAAAAATAATAATTAACCACAGAGGGCACAGAGTGGAAATAAATGCATTGACAGAGGAAGTTATCGGTTGTGCGATAGAGGTTCATCGTAGTCACAGATGTTCATAAAGCACAGATAGTAACATATATGAAATTAGCCGGCAAAAAAAAGGATTACTGATTAACTTCAATGTAAAACTATTGAAAGATGGGATACAAAGATTTGCCTTATAAAATTTCTCTGTGGAACTCAGTGTTCTCTGTGGTTAAAAAAATAGATAACCCATGGAGAAACAGACCATAGACCGTTTATGAGAAAAAATGGATTTACGCTGATTGAGGTTTTAGCCTCGATTGTGCTGATTACCGTGGCCCTTATCCCAATCATGCGCATCATCCCGCAGATGATCGAAAATAGTCTCAAAGCCGAACGCTTAACTACCGCTATTTTTCTCGCCCAAGGGAAAACCGATGAAGTGAAAAACGCACTGATAAATAGTTTTTCAACCTCTCAAGATGCCGCGGTTACGGCATTTGCTTCTCCTTATACAAGCTATAAATATATAGTTACCGACGATGACTCAACCGGGATTAAAGACATTCAGGTGGAGGTCTGGTATGATGAAGACGATGATGATAGCCGGGATGCTACCGAAGAGTCAATCACAATTAATACAAAAGTTGCCGACCGGGGGTGAATGAGTGGATGGGTATAAGAATAGGGATAAAACAGAGCCACGGATTAACACTGATTGAACACGCACGCAAAAAAATCATAATGAAGAAGGCATTTACGATAATTGAAGTGTTGTTTGTGGTTGCGGTTATTGCGCTTTTACTGGGGGCAATATCCCCGTTTTTAGGTGCTTTTCACAATAGCTGGCAGAAGGTTGACCGGAGAAACGAAGTCCTGCAGAATGCCCGGGTGGGTATGGATAAGATGCTTAGAGACATCAGACAGGCAGAAAGCTTTGATACGATTAATAATAACCGTTTAATCTTTACGGATGTTGATGGTAACTCTATTGAGTATCGGAAACATGCCGGTAGCTTAAAAAGAAATAGCGTAATCATGATTGAGGATATCAGTGACCTAACCTTTACTTATTACGATGCTAATGGCGATGAGACCAATGATGAAGATGAGGTGCGCACAGTTAATATTTCTCTTACCGTGGATGATGCAGAGTCAGTAGTCGGTTCCTTGACAGTTGCCGCCACAGCATTTATGCGCAGTCTGGTTGTCGGGATTGGTGAAGGTTATACGTTTTCTAAAAATGCGGATTTTTCTACTAGTGATACGGTTTTTAACACCACGGACACGTTTTATATTAAGGTCTGGAGCGAAAATGTTGATTATACGGATTTGGATTATGCCACCTGCCAGTTGAAAAAAGGCAGCACCAAGGTTGATTTTAATCTGACGAATAACGGGGATGGGTATTATACTGGTTCCCGGAGCTTAAGCGGCTTTGCTACCGGTAACTGGACGGTAAACATAGATGTAAAGGATAATGGCAGCGGGAGGTATAAACCGTCTCCGGCACCAACGATAAGAATACAATGAACCTGAAAAATAATCAAGGCGCGATATATTTGATTGCCGTATTTTTGATTCTCGTATCTTCGATTTTAGTAATCGGGTTTTTGGAGGTCGCGGCAACGGATATTGAAATATCGCGCAATCATAAATCAGATGTCATTGCCACTTATATTGCCGATGCGGGTATTGAGGATGCGATTTATGATTTATTAGGCGGCGGAGGCGGGGATATCTCACGTACGGAGTTTCCGGATACTGCAGACAATAATACCTATTATACTGTTGTACAAACTGATGTTTCCGGCAGTGATTATACTCTCGAGTCAACCGGTGAGTATGGAGATTTTCAAAGAGTGATTGAGGCAGTGATCAGGGTTTCCGGCACTAGTGCGACGGTGCGTTCATGGAAAGAGCTATAATTATGAATATTAAAATTCCCGAATTTAAATCATTTTTTCAACTTAACACGTTTTCTCAGTTCAAATTGCTTAAAAAATCAGTAGTTGCCTTAGATATTGGTCCGCAGGAAATCAGGGTTATGACCCCGCATGTCACCGCGGCTATCCCTACACCGCCGCAAGCAGTAGTTGAAGGAAATATTATTAAGACCGCAGAAGTAGCCGCAGAAATTCAAGATTTATTTCAGGCAAAACAGATTAAAAACAAAGATGTTGCGGTTGCTGTAGGCGGCAGGCATGTAATGCTGCGGGTAAAGGATATCCCGGCAATGACCACGCAGGGGATAAAAGATTTCATAAAAAATGAGGCCTCTAAATACCTGGTATTTGTCGGCAGTAAGCTGGTTTCTGATTATCATTTAATCGAAGAACGCATGGAAGGCGGGCAGAAGAAATTAAAGATCTTATCAGTAGTTGCCAAAAAAGAAAACATTGACTCTCATATTGCGCTGGTAAAATCAGCGGGATTGAATTTACAGGCGATTGATGTGGCCGCGTTAGCCGTTGTCCGGGCAATCGCCGAGCAGGAAGATCTTAATAGCGGGGTCGTGGTTTTAGGGATTGTCGAATACAGCACCGCAGTAATTTTTATCTTAAATGAAGGGAAAATTCATTACCTGCATAATATTGACAGTCTCTCGGAACTAAATTCCGAGCTCGAGTCAATTTTTGGTTATTGCCGCAATGAGTTCGGGCAAGAGGTGCAAATTAGAAAAATAGTATCAACGGACTTTAAAGATTGTACAATTGCCAAGGGGCTATCATTAAGGAATAAAAAAGAAAAAGATTTTATCAGCGGGATAAATCTTATCCCCACGGAAGTGCTCAGGGAGAAGGCGTTTCATTTAGAAACGTTTCGCTTTGTGTATCTCTTAGCGGCGGTGGTTATTGCGATAATTTTTATGGCTTTATTTTTGCGTTTTAAAACTCAGCAGTCCTTAAAGGAAATGAATGTGATTAAAAAAGGACTGGAAGAAACCGGCAGCGTTTTGAATAGATTGTTCGATAAAGAGCAAAAGGCCGAAAAATATCAGGCGGAATTAGCCATGCAGAATAAGATAATTAAAGAGGCAAAAAGGATAGAATGGGCTGAAGTTTTAGAGGAGATTAAGCGGATAATTCCCAAAAAGGTGTTTTTAACAAAGATATCAGAGAATAAAAAAGAAGAAGTGGAGTTTGCCGGAGAGGCAATCGAGCCGGATGCGGTTTTTGATTTTGTGAAAGCATTAAGCTGGTCGCGGTATTTTAAAGAGGTATGCTTAGGTGAAACAAAAGATAAGGAAACAAAAGAAGGCATGCAGGCATATTTTACCATAGATTGCCGGTTAAACACTCAAGGAGATGACGGGGACCAAGGTGAAGAAACTCGATCTGAATAGAATATACAACCTGGATAAAAGCGAAAAACTGCTGCTCGGGGCAAGCATCATTATTATTACCGGGTACTTTGTTTATAAGGTGATGATTATGCCGGTATATAATTATTATCAGGTTAATAAAAAGCTGCTGGAAGTCCAAAAAGGATTATCACAGTCAAAAGAGGAGAAAGTAAAGACCTTTTTGGAACTTGAGAAAAAGTTTGCTGATTTACAGCCAAAGCTTGAGCAGCAAAAGGGCTGTTTTTTTACCGATGAGGAGGCGGCGGCCTTTTTGAAAAATCTGGATGAATTGTCAAACGAGACCGGTAATGACCTAAAGACCTTAAAGCCGCGGCGGGTAGAAACGATAGATGATTCTGTACTGGCAGGAGAATATCCCCAGAGGTATAAGCGTAATGTTCTTGAAGTTACCATTGAAGGTAGTTATAACAGTATCTTAGGCTATTTTAAAAAGTTGGCAGAGAGCAAACAGGTTTTAAATGTAAATAAGGTGGAAATGTCTTCGCAAAGGGATGAAGGCGGAAAACTCTCAGCTAAATTTTTATTAAATATTTATATACTCGGAGAATAATGATTGGACGGATTGGGATATTTATCGTAATTTTCATTTTTGCGCTGGCCGGCGGCTGCGAAAGGCAGGAAAAAGCAGCCCAGCCAAGCGCCGCGCGCATTATGCCTGACGCGGCTAAGAAAAAAATCAAAAGGCCGGCTGCAGGTAACGTAACATTATCTGCCCAGGTATATGGACGGGAAGATCCTTTTGCCCCGATAACAAAGGCAAACTTGACCGCACAGGTTGAAACGACAAAGGATGATTATGCACTGGAAGGGATATTATGGGATGAAACCCAGCCCCTGGCAATAATTGACGGCTTAATTGTAAAACAAGGAGATAAGATTTTTTCAAAGGTTGTGGTAAGGATTGAAGAGGATAAGGTGATTTTAAAACAGGGGGATAGAGAAGAAGAATTGTGGATGCATTATCCACGGTAAATTCGTATCTCGTACCTCGTTGCGTTTACGGTTAACTGTGTACTGTTTACCAGAATAGAAGGCAGAAGCAGGTATAGACAATCAATGACAAATTGATATAATTTCTAATTGACCTAAATAAATCCCATATAAAAAATTTCCAGTACTGTATAGCCTCATCAGTTTAGCATAATACGCTGTACTCTTGAGACAATGATCATCAAGTTAAAGGAAATTTTTTATTAGACAACAAGCAATTTTTTCTTTTGGCTTACCTTTTCTTTTTTAAAGAAAAGGTAACTGCTAAATTAATGCCGAAGGCAGTAATTTATATGAGACTAGGTTTAGTTTTTAATCCTTTTAAGTATAAAGTTCATGAAGAGAATTTAAGGATTGTACAAAAATATTTTGGCATGTTCCCTCCTTTAAGTCTGGCCTGGGTTGCCGCGATTGCCCGTCAGGCCGGGCATGAAGTCATTATTATCGATGCCCGGACGTTGAACCTTACAAAAGAAGAGGTATTAGACCGTCTTAAAAGTTTCCGTCCGGATATCATTGGATTTATGATGACAACCTATATGTTCCCGGATGCATTGGAATGGATACGCTATTTTAAAAAAAAATTGAATGTTTTGGTAGTTGTCGGAGGATATAATCTCAGGGTTTATCCCCGGGAATCAATTAGTCACCCGGAAATAGATTATGGGGTAATTAACCATGCATTAGATACCCTGCCGCAGCTTTTTTTAGCCTTAGAAGGGAAAAGAAAATTAGCCGATGTCGCGGGTTTAGTTTATAAGAATGATAAAGGCGAGATTAACATTAATCCTCCCCAGCCGGTAGATTTTGAGCAATTTCCTTTCCCGGCCAGGGACCTGCTCCCGAACGAGCTTTATGCCGAGTTTCCCACCGAGAGAAAGAATTTTACGGTTATGGTTACTAGTTTAGGCTGTCCGAATAGCTGCGGTTTTTGTGAAGCCGGCCGGACCGCTTATAACGCGCGGACCCCGATAACCGTGGTTGATGAAATCGAGGAATGTTATAATAAATATCATATCCGGGAAATTGATATTTTTGATTATGATTTTACCGTGGATAAACCGCGGACACGGGCTATTTGCCAAGAGATAAAAAAAAGAGGACTGGATATTCTTTGGGCCTGCCGGTCAAGGGTGGATATAGACAGAGAGCTTTTACAGGAAATGAAGGAGGCGGGGTGCGGGAGAATTTATTATGGACTCGAATCCGGCTCCCAGGAAATACTCAATAGATTAAATAAAAATATTACCTTAGTGCAGATACAAAAGACCATCCGCACGACAAAAGAATTAGGGATGAAAGCACTGGGGTTTTTCTTAGTCGGTGCCCCGGGAGAGACGAAAACAACTGTAATCAAAACCCTGAGATTTGCTAAAAAACTCGATTTAACCTACGTTCAGTTTTCCAAGTGTTTGGCTAAGCCGCTTACCCCTCTCTGGAAAGAAATGCAAAAACACATGGGCCGGGACTATTGGAAAGAATGGATTATGGGAAAAACAGAAGACTGTTCCCTGCCCCGTCCATGGACTAGTCTAACAAACAAAGAAATAGACCATCTGGCAAGACATGCCTATGTAAGTTTCCACTCTCGTCTAGTCTTCCTGCTCAGAGCGAGTTTAAAGGTGAGGTCATTTACCGAGTTCAAAAGGAAATTTTTGGGTTTTTTAGAAATGGTCTTTTGTCAGGAGAGTATTGCCAGGAAAGACGAAAAATTTATCGCCTACCACGAACAACCCCGCAGACTGGATTTTTACCGGAAAATGGCCAAATTTAAATGAATAAAACAAGTTGGGTATTTTTTTAACGTATAGGAAACAATAAGATTTTCAATCTGTGGATAACCTGGAAATTGGGGTATGGATTGGTATATTTAATTCATTGTTAAGGGAAGGTTTGAAAACGAAAGGTTTTTAAATGGATAAAAAGATTCCGAAGGAATTTTTTTATTTAAATTGCAAGAAGTGATGTAGTCTTTTGGAGAGTAAAAAGAAAAGACAAAGCCACAGATTTTCACGGATTGAACACGGATAAGAAATGGAATTGAGATATGTAGAAATATCATCCGTGTAAATCCGTGGCTTAAAATAAAAATTCTCTACTTATTTACCTGTGAATTACAACCCAAATACGAATGATTAAAAAATTTTCTTTTGATAGGCATTGCATTTGCCTAATCGTGTTGATTCTTGTTTCCGTTGGTCTCTTCGCGAATACCTTTGGGAACTCTTTTGTTTGGGATGATGAAGATATAATTATTGGAAATAAATATATTAGAAGTTTTAAATACGTTCCGTTTTTGTTTAACCCCAGATATTGGAATGAGCACGCCGGAGTAAAAGGGGGCAAATATCGGCCGGTAGGCATGTTAACCTTTGTCTTAGATTATGCCCTCTGGAAATTAAATCCCCGGGGTTACCACATTACTAATTTATTGTTACATATACTGAATGTTATCCTGGTTTATTTTTTAACTTACGAATTAATTCTTCTCAGCCGGCAAAGAGGGGAGCGGCTAAAACAGGCGGAGTTTCTGCAAATTCCTTTTCTCACCGCTTTATTTTTCGCGGCCCATCCCATACATGTGGAAGCGGTTACATGGATAAAGAACCGTTTTGAGCTGTTAGCGGCACTCTTTTTTATTCTGTCTGTTTTCATTTTTATCAGATATAAATTGTATAAAAATACCAGGGCAAATTGCCCGGCTTATTTTTTCAGTTTGTTTTGTTTCATTTTGGCTTTATTTTCAAAAAGTGCGGCAATTACATTGCCATTTATACTAATACTCTGCATTATCTGCTTCCTTCCCCGGCAAAAATACAAAAAGGCAATCATGAGCACACTCCCCTTTTTTGGCATAATTGTCCTTTATGTTATATTTGAGTTTACAGTGCTGAGAGTATTTACCGCAAATGAAAATGAATATAACCTTGGAATCTATGCCCATATACTAACAGTGGTCAAGACTATTGGCTGGTATCTCAAATTAATCGCAATCCCCGTTAATCTTAATCTCGGACACATCTTTACCATTCCCCACACGTTCTTAGACCGGGAAGTTATTTTTAGTATAATTTTGTTAACCCCTATTTTTATTATGACGGTCAGAATGTATCGAGATAAAAAAATTTTCTCGTTCTCCGCGATGTGGCTAATACTTAGCATGCTCCCAGTTTCTAATATTATCTTCTTATCTGGCAGGCCGATTGCAGAACAGCGTGTTTATATTCCCTCAATCGGTTTTTGTCTATTAATTGCCCTGGTAATTAATAAGCTCTCATCTTTGGAAGTGAGCGCTATTTCTAAAAGCAAAACAAAAAATTTAGCAATGATAGCAGCGCTAATAACACTTATCTTCTATTCCACCGCTACGGTTAGGCAAAACGCTGTTTGGAAGGATTCCCTCACACTGTGGTCAAATACTGTTAAAAATTCTCCGCAAAGCTCGAGAGCCCATAATAATCTTGGGCTTTCCTACATGAAACTTGGTAAATACCTTGAGGCCATGGCTGCGTTTAGAAAAGCAATAGAAATAGACACTAACCAGGCAAACGTATATAATAATTTAGGCAATACATATCTTATGTCCGGGAGAAGAGAAGAGGCAGTTGGTTTTTATGAACAGGCGATAAAAATTGACCCGAATTATAAAAAAACCTATAATAACTTAGGCATTGCCTATTGTCTTTTAGGCCGGCATGAACAGGCAACTGCTTTTTACCAGAAAGCAATTGCATTAGATGGGAAATATGTAGATGCATATTACAATCTTGGTAATGCCTGCGTTGATATTAACAAGCCGGAACAGGCGATTGCTGCATATAAACGGGCACTGGAGATTGATCCTGATGATCAAATAGTGAGCCAGAAGCTGGCGGAAACATATGCCGCTCTTGGCCAACACAAAGCGGTGAGAAAATAGAATTTAAAAGTAATCTCAAAAATCCTATGAAATAATTGAAAGCAACCACAGATTACACAGATTGCTCAGATAGGTATAAAGATTTTAAAGAAGTGGAAATCGGCGTTAATCAGTGGTGAATGAATCTGTGGTTGCTTAATGCTTAAAAATATACGAAACTTTTGGCAATAAGAATTCAAACGTCAGGAAAACAAGGATGAAAAAGAAGATATTAAGAATAAATAAACACTGCGCGTATTTTCCTTGTCATACCGAGCTTGAAGATTGTACCTTTTGCTTTTGCCCGTTTTATCCCTGCCGGGACAGGTCAAAGGGGAAATATATAAGAGTAGAAAAAAGCAAAAAGAAAGTTTGGTCGTGTGAGAGCTGTATCTGGATACATAAACGGATAGTAGTAGATGAGATATTTAATTTGATTGATCAAAAACGCCAAAATTCCACGAATAAATTTTGCGATTATGTTATTTAAAGATTCATTTAAGATTTGGAATTAAAATTGCCTTTTTCCTCCCAGCACAAACCTCCGAACAAAGACAACTCGTGCTTGCAATAGACCAAGCAAGATAAAATACAAATGCTATATTTCTTACACGTAACATTACCCCCAACCCAGCCAGAAGCAAAGGTTATCGGCAAATATTATATTTTAGCAATTTCTAAAAATTTTTTTAACAATAAATGATACCTATCACACAAAATATCAACCATGTAGAGTTTATAGACTAAACTTTGTACTTCGTGGTTAAATTTTTATTTTTTCTTTTTCTCTGTATTCTCCTACATATTCTGTTAGGTGATTATTCTTTTCTATTTTTTGTCCTGGTTTTTTTATATTTTCTCTGTGTACTCTGTGATAAATATTATTTTAGTTTTTAAAGCTGAACTATTACAAAAAATCTTGCATTATTTAGCGAATTGATATAAAATGCAAAAGATGCAAATGACGTTAAAAAATATTAAACTCTTATGGATATAGTAAAGCAATTAGAAAACTATCGTTTGGAAAACCGAATTCCTTTACAAAAGCTCGCAGATGATTTAGAGGTTTCTTTTTCTACTGTTAGCAGGTGGTTTAGCGGAAAGACTAAGCCAAGTAAGATACAGCAATATCATATTGAGAAATTTTTAAATGGGAAAGTTAAAAAGACAAAAAGATAATGCGATTAACTGATAATGAAAGACGAGATGCGATAAAATATATTCAGAGCGGGAAACCTTTGCCTGAAAAATATCGTTTTCTTCTGTTTGCTGATGAACGGGAGGTTGAGCTTGTGTGGAATGGCAAGACACAGGAGGTGTGCAATTTAGTTTTGCCTTTTCAAACCATTGAGCATATTGATGAGCCGAGGACTGAGAGGATAAAAGGAAGCAAGCAAGAAACATTCGGGTTTTATGACCCATCTGGCAGGCAGATTAAAGGATGGACGAATAAGCTCATCTGGGGCGATAACAAGTTGATTCTGTCATCCCTTAAAAACGGTTCTATGCGTCGGGAGATAGAGAAGCAAGGCGGATTAAAGCTTATCTACATAGACCCGCCGTTTGATGTTGGAGCGGATTTTTCTATGAATGTTGAGATTGGCGACGAATCTTTTACAAAGAAACCCTCGGTTATTGAAGAAGTTGCTTATCGGGATACATGGGGCAAGGGGGCGGATAGTTTTATTGCTATGATTTATGAACGCTTAAAACTCATGCATGGGCTTTTAGCGGATGTTGGGAGTATTTATGTGCATTGTGATTGGCGAGTCAATAGTTTTATGCGAGTGGTTTTAGATGAAGTTTTAGGAGAAAATAATTTTGTTAATGAAATTATTTGGCAATGCACAGACCCCAAAAACAATGTGACTAATACAATGGGAAATATTCATCAAGCAATTTATTATTATGCAAAGGATAGGGAACGTAAAATTTTTAACATTGTTAGGACGGAACATTCAAAAGCCGCCAATAAAGAATATTCTTATTATCTTCAAAAAAACCAAGTAATTAAAAATGGAGAAATTGTTGAGTTAACAAAAAATGTACGGGATAGAGAAGTTCGTTTTAAGTTGGAAAATACGACTGCTCCAAAATATACAGCCAATCTCCGATTTGAGTGGCACGGGTATATGCCTAAAAACGGATGGAGATATGATAAAAATGCAATGAATGAGCTGTTAGAGAAAGGACTAATTTTATTAAATGAGGGCAAAGCGACAAGTAGGTGCCATGTTAAATATCTTGATGATATGGAGGGTATTCCTCTCCAAAGTGTTTGGCAAGATACGGGAACAATGAAAAGTGGTCAAGGGTTATATCCTACCGAAAAGCCGGAAGGACTTCTTGAAAGAATAGTCAAAGCTTCATCTAACGAAGGCGACCTTGTTGCCGACTTCTTCTGCGGTTCAGGAACAACATTAGCGGTTGCCGAAAAATTAGGCCGCAAATGGATCGGTTCAGACCTGGGAAGATTTGCGATTCATACGTCCCGCAAGCGTCTTATTCAGGTTCAACGGGAGATGAAGAAGACAGGAAAAGATTTCCGGGCATTTGAAATACTTAATCTTGGCAAATATGAACGCGAGCAATATATCAGCGTGGATGTTGACCTTCGGGAGCAGGAAAAGCAAAAGGTTCTTGAACGAAAAGAAAAGCAGTATGTTGAGCTGATTCTCTCTGCCTATAATGCTCAAGCCGTTGATTCTTATAATTTATTTGTCGGCAAGAAACGGGACCGGCTTGTTGCTGTTGGTCCGATTTCAACGCCGGTGTCATCGGATTTTGTTGATGAAGCAATAAAAGAGGCCCGGGAAAAAGGCATTACCAAATTCGATGTCCTCGGGTTTGATTATGAAATGGGGCTTGATTTTGCGGAGCTTAGCCGCCAGGGTGTTGATGTGCAGTTTAAGGTTATTCCCCGGGAAGTATTCGATCGTAGAGCGGTGGAAAGGGGACATGTAAAGTTCTATGACGTTGCTTATATTGAAGTAAAGCCGGTTATTAAAGGCCGCGGGAATAATAAGACCATCGCGGTTGAGTTATGTGATTTCAGTGTCTTTTACAATCAGGACAGCGTTGAGGAAGTGGAAGGGGCGCTTAAAGAAGGTTCGAGCAAGATTGTTGTTGAAAACGGACAGGTTATCAAGGTTTCAAAAGATAAAAAGACCGCGGTTATAAAGAAAGAGATTTTAACAAGGAAATGGACGGACTGGGTGGATTATTGGTCAGTTGATTTTAATATGGAAAGCCGAAAAGAAATTGTCCGTGTGCTTGCTCCTGATACACGGGAAGAAACCGAAGTTTGGACTGGCGGGTATGTTTTTGAAAATGAATGGCAGTCTTTCAGAACAAAAAAAGACAGAAAACTTGAGCTTATATCCGCTGAAAAGGAAGTTTCCAAAGGACGGAGAAAGATTGCCGTTAAGGTCGTTGATATTTTCGGTAATGACACGACAAGGGTTATTGAGGTTAATATATAGGATTTCTATAGGGAATATATGGGAAATAAGCTTAATATATGGTAAATATATGAAAAAAGAGGGGTGATATATGAAAATATCACGCGATTATATAAAATGGCTTACTGATTTAAAGCAGAAAATTATTTCTGCTCGCTTGAAAGCTGTTCAGGGACTTTCGCAGACGCTTATGGAACTTTATTGGGATATAGGTAAAGAAATAGTTAAGAAACAGTCTGAGGCTTCCTGGGGCGATGGGCTTGTTGAGCGGCTGGCGGCTGATCTTAAGAAAGATTTTTCCGAGATGAAAGGATTTTCCCGCAGGAACCTTTACGCTATAAGGCAGTGGTATCTGTTTTATTCTTCAAAATTTGAAATTGTGCCACAGCCTGTGGCACAAATACCATGGGGGCACAACCGTGTAATTTTAGCTAAAGTGCGTAAGGTTGATACTGCTGGGTATAAGCAGTTATATTTTAACTCAAAAAATAAGAGGAAAACTGTCGTCAAAACTACCTACAATTGAAGAGATGGAAAGAAAATTAGAGTCTAACTTGCCATCAAAAAAAAAGAAATGAGAACATAAATAAGAATTTATCATGGCACTACATAAGAATTTTCCCAAAGATAAATTTGCGATATTAGCCCCTGAGATCCGCTGGTTTCCGGCGGATGAGGCTTTGCGTGAGCAGGGTTATGAAAAACTTCTCCCGCCGTTTGTGCCGGAGCTTAGGAAACGGGTTAAAGAGTGGCGGGATAAAGCCTATGATGGGGCAAGTCCAACCTCAAAGGCTCTTTTAAACTGGTGGTTTAAGCAGGAGCATTTAGCCGATGGTGCGGATGGGAATACTTTTTTGTTTCAATATTATTTTGCTCAACGGGAAGCGGTGGAAACTATTATCTGGCTTTATGATGTTGCCGGCGTAAGAAATAAATATGATATGCTTCCCTTTGATTCTCTTGGTCGTGTAAGCCCGAATATGTTTGATGAGGATTGGCTCAGATTAGTTATTAAAATGGCAACCGGAAGCGGTAAAACAAAAGTAATGAGCCTGCTCCTGGCCTGGTCGTATTTCCATAAACTCTATCAGCCGGAGTCAGAGCTTTCCCGAAATTTTCTTTTGATTACGCCAAACATTATCGTACTTGAGCGTATTAAGATCGATTTTAACGGACTCAAAATATTCTATTCCGACCCGGTTTTGCCGGATAACGGCTATGAAGGAAGAAGCTGGCAGGATGATTTTCAGATAACTTTACACTTGCAAGACGATTTAACGGCAATTTCTCCTACCGGAAATATTTTTCTTACCAATATCCATCGTGTTTATGAAGGTGATGTTAAAGAGGCATCTTTCAACAATGAAGATTTGACGGATTATTTTCTGGGACAAAAGCCGGTTTCAAAGACAAACGAGTCTTTAGTTGAATTAAGCAACGTGGTTCGGGATATTGACGAGATAGTTGTTTTTAATGATGAAGCCCATCATATACACGATCCAAAGATGGCATGGTTTAAGTCTATTCAGGATATCAATAATAAGTTAAAGCAAAAGGATAAGCAGATTGCTTTACAAATAGACTGCACGGCAACCCCGAAGCACAATAACGGCGGGATTTTCGTCCAGACGATTTCGGACTATCCGCTTGTTGAGGCGATTCATCAGGGCGTTGTCAAAAAGGCGGTATTACCGGATGAGGCGAGCCGGGGGAAATTACAGGAGCGGCAAAGTGCGATATTTACCGAGAAGTATGAAGATTATATCAATCTTGGCATTGAAGAATGGCGAAAGACATATAAAGAGATTAAACCTACCGGCAAAAAGGCAATTTTATTTATTATGACCGATGATACAAAGAACTGCGATGAGGTGCAGGCATATTTAGAAAAAAACTATTCTGATTTAAATGGCAAAGTTTTAACAATTCATACTAATAAAAGCGGTGATATATCGGAAAAGGTTACCGGCAAAGCTAAGAAAGAACTGGATTGGCTTCGCAAGCAGGCAAATGATATTGACGGGCTGGAAAGTCCTTATGAAGTTATTGTTTCTGTTTTAATGTTAAAAGAGGGGTGGGATGTTAAAAATGTAACTACGATTGTTGGACTGAGGGCATATTCAGCAGTATCAAATATACTGCCGGAACAGACTCTTGGACGGGGGTTAAGAAGAATGTTTTTTGGCCGGGAAGATATTGAAGAATATGTCAGCGTTATCGGCACTCCGGCATTCATGGATTTTGTCGAGTCAATCAAAGCCGAAGGCGTTGAATTAGAAAAGCGGAAGATGGACTCAATGACAAAGGCAGTTACGCCGACAGTTATCGAAATTGACCATAATAATCCGAAGAAAGACATTTATCGGTTAGATATTGAGCTTCCGATATTAACGCCGAGGATTCAAAGAGCGTATAAGAACTTAGCCGACTTAAATCCTGCCGGATTTAATAATACCAAGCTGAAGATAAAGCAATTTAATGAACAGGAACAGCGGGAGATTGTTTTTAAACACGTTGTCGAGGACAAGATTCACCATACAACTATTCTCGAAAGCAATATTGAGCCGAATTGCCAAAGCGTTATCGGTTTTTTCGCCCAAGGCATTATGCGCGAGCTCCGGCTCTTTGGCTGTTACGATATTTTATTTGGCAAGGTAAAAGAGTTTGTGCAGCGGTATTTGTTCGAGTCAGAGGTTGAGCTTGAGGATAAGAATATTTTAAGAAACCTTTCAGAGCTTGAGGCAACAAAAACAATACTTGAGACCTTTAAGAAAGCGATCAATGAGTTAACAGTTAAGGATGTCGGTGCTACCGCGGTAAAGAACTATATTAAGGTAAGCAATAGCCGTCCGTTTGTTGTGAATGACTGGGCTTATTTGGTACCAAGAAAGAGCGTTTTTAACAGAATTGCCGGGGACAGCCAGTTTGAACTTGAGTTTGCTGATTTTCTGGAACGATTAGGGGATAATGAAATTATTTCTTTTGCAAAGAATTATTATGAAGTGCATTTTAAGATAGATTATAAGACTGCTGAAGGCACGATAGCGAATTATTACCCTGACTTTTTTGTCAAAAGTGATGAAAAGACCGTTTATATTGTCGAAACTAAAGGGCGGGAAGATTTAGATGATCCTTTGAAGATAACCAGGCTTATCCAGTGGTGTGATGATGCAAACTCCCGGCAGAAAAAGATCCTTTATAAAACGCTATACGTGAAACAGGAAGATTGGGATAAGTATAAGCCGAAAAGCTGGAGTGATACGATTAAGTTATTTAGACCTGCAGGGGCCAGTAAATAAAACATACGTAGTATAATCAAGCGGTACTTCTATGCGAAAAGATATTGATGGGTTTTTCCCATATTATTTTGATTTACTATTTTGATAGGTCTAACGAGGAAAAACTTGTTGGAAAATCATTTCTTGAAAATGATGAACACGGAATATTTGCTGTAAGAAGTCCTTATTTACAACATGTAAGTTGTTAAAATACTTGACAAAACAACTTATATAGTGTATAATTTAAGTATGGGAAACAATGTAGCTATGGCTCAAAAAGAAATGCTCAAGATTTTAGCCGGCAGAATTAATGATTTTTATCTTGCTGGCGGCACTGCCTTGTCTATCTTCTATTTAACTCATCGTCAATCTGATGATCTGGATTTCTTTACGAAAAAATTCGGCACGACCAGAGTTGAGCGTATTATTGACTATTTGAGAGAAACAACTAAAAAGAAGATTACACTAATAGGGCAAAATTTATCCCGGCAAACTGCTAAAATGATGGTTTATAATATCGAATTTGTTAAAGATAATTTTTTAAGGATAGATTTTGTCGAGGATGTTTTGCCATTGATAAAGGCCACAGAACTTTTTGATGGCATTAATGTTTTATCGATAGAAGATATTTATTTGCGAAAGATATATACTGTAAGCGGGTTAAGTATGGAGATTGATGAGGTGGGCCGCAGGCAGTTTTCCGGAGGAAGGCAAGAGGCCAAGGATTTGTTCGATATTTATTTTCTTTCACAAAAATATCTTCGGCTCTCTGATTTTGTAGATAAATATTGCGAACAAATACTAAAAGAGGGCGTTATCCGCTGGTTTAGGACTTTTAAACGTTTAGAAATGAAGGCAGATTTAGCAGAAATAAAAACTGAGAAAAATATAGAATTTAGTGACATCGATAAACATCTCTCAAGTGAAATCGATAGAATTTTATTAAGAGAGGTTGATTTTTAATGAAAAAGGATTGGCTTTGGGATAAAGATATACCCGAGACGGAGTTAAAAAAAGTCTTTGCGGATAGGAATAATCCACGTTTTATTTCATTAGCAGCATTATTATTATCACGCAAAAATTCTGCGGAAGAAGTTTTTAAAGAATATATAAAACAAGAAGACTTTTTTGTTCGTTGGCAGAGCATAAAAAGACGGATGAGAAAGAATTCTTGGAATGATCCGCGTATTGAATACTGGCAGGCTATTTATGATACCTTAAAAAAGAGAGCGCCTGCGTTAGGGGGATTGAAACGCTCACAAATTGAAGAACCTCTTTTTACGCTGCCAAGAGAAATAGGTGAGAAAATCAAAGAAGTACGGGAAGGTAAAGGCTGGACGCAGAAAAAATTAGCCGATAAGTTAGGTATTTCGCAGCAGATAATTTCTCGTATCGAAAGTGGTATGCATAATATATCCTTAGCAACTTTGGATAAGGTTTGTAGAGGTTTGGGTATGCTGATAAACGCTGAAAAATTAGGACTTCAAGTTGAACCGGAAACAATCGATAAAACCCTAAATGTACTTCCTTTTAGTGCTAAATCTCCAGAAGAATTTGTAAAAGCTGTTTACGAGATTATTAACAGATTAAATGAATTTAACCGGGTTCAATATTACGATGGAATGGGAGATAAACAAAGGGACATTATTGCCTATAAATACGAAGTTGGCACTAAACAACAGTGGTATTTCCAATGTAAAAGATATACTAAAAAAATAGGTTTTTCTATATTTGAAAATGAGCTCAACAAAATAGCAGAACATTCACGAAAGGATAAGGATTATCGTCCGGATGTAATTGTTTTTGCCACCGCCTGCAGAGTAGGGATTCCCACCATAGACAAGGTAAAGGATCACGCAAAAAAAATAGGATTAGGGGAAGTTATTTTTTGGACAGATATTGAATTAACTGCAAAAGCAAAGGCAGCGGGTATCTATGAAGACCTATTTCCTGTCACTTGCAAAAATTTAAAGGAGTCATCGGAAGATATTAAAAAACATGTAACGAATTTATTCTCTAATGCAGGATTATTAATCGAACAGGATAAATCAAAAAATGATGAAATTAATCGAATTATTGACGAAGCAGTCCAAAATATAAAAAGTAATAATATAGATAAAGCCAAACAAATTTTGCTAAATGTTGAAGGCAAAATCGAAGATAATCCAGTAAAATTTAAAGAAGAATTAGCCAGAATTTATAATGATTTGGGCGTTTGTTATAACCGTTTTGAAAGAGACGGTGGAGATTTCGATGAGGCAGTGAGATATTTCCAGATAGCCCTTGAAATAAAGCCTGATTTTATCAAAGCAAAGATTAATCTATCTTCTCTTCATCTAAACAAAGGCTCTGAAAAAGATTTTGAAGAAGCCTATAATATTGCCGAGCAGCTTTGGAAGCGGTCTGATAAAAGAGACTCTACAATCTTCGAGATATTCATTTGGTCTAAATACCAGCATCAATCACCGCAGAAAGTCATTGATTTCTACGAAAATTCTAAAGAAGCGCAAGAATTAGTTAAGAAAGACGAGAAATTATCAAGCTTGATGGGGACTATTTATCTTAACGAGAAAAATATAGATAAATCTCAAGAGTTGATAGAGCAAGCTCTAAATCTTGCCCCTCATGCTCCGCGTAATTTGATGTTAAAAGCAAGAATATTAATGGCGCGGGCAGAGACAGAGACAATAATTCCTTCTGTTTTTGAAGTAATACCGAAATTTAAAAGATATGAAGAGATTGAAAAGGCTTTAGGGTTACTTGGACAGGCATTAGAAATAGCGGAAAAGGAAAAGAACGATTTTTTAGTTAATCAGATTAGATACGATATAAATTTCTGCTTGCTTTGGTTTTGGCGTTTTGAAGCTGCGGAATATAAAGAAAACAGAGAAAGCATTGATGTCAAAAGACTTACTCCTGATCAGCAGATGCAACTTGGCATTAATGATGTTTTTATCCAGATACAGAGAAGGAATTTTGAAACAGCTTATGATATGCTTATCGCGACTAAAGGATGGGTAAAATTATCTTATCAAGGAAAAACCAGGATTGCACATATCTTTTTTTTAAGAGGCGGATCCGCAGAAGCTAAGAATATTTTGAAGACGTTAGAATCAGAAGCTGACCAGAAAAAAGATATACAATTCTGGCTTGATATGAGTTTAAATGAAGTTCTCTTGAATAATAAAAATCTTGCCATAAACGCAGCAGAAAAAGCAAAGAATTTCTCAATAGGAACAGATAAAGAAAAAATGGTCCTCTCGCATTTCAATGCACTAATGCTGCGATATGCTGATAGCGGTGAAGTAGAGCGATTGATGGCGGGTATGTTTGATTATGACCGCAAATATCCTGAAGATAAAGCACTTTGGTCGGTGAAAGCCGTTGACGGAAAAGGTGGGCTTTCAGATGAATTTAAAGGTGTATTTTTTAAGCAGAAAGAATGGTATGAAGGGGTTATGAGAACGTTTAGATCTCAACCAGTGCCAAGTTACTATTTAGAACAAATATTGAAAAGGCCATATGCGCAAATTTTATCTTTCCAAAAAGAACCTGAGCTTGCAATTGAACTGACGATTCCTAATGAAAAGTTTGAGAAAGAATTGTTTGCTAATCTTGAAAAAGCAGAGCAATTAGTTTTTGACTATGCCTCATTATTAAATCTATCAAAGATGAATTTATTAGGACATTTGGAGAAGTTTAATAAAAATATTTACATTGCTCAGGAGTTGTTCGATAAAATTCAGAATGAATTATTAATGTTTGAGCAGGAAGATCTAAGAAGACTTTGGCATTTCTTGAGAACATCAAAAGAGATAAAGACAATAGCGGAATATAAAAGCGCGTTAAAAGGAGAAAGTATCGATAAGTTGTTTAATGAATGGCTTATCAATTCTATGAAATTAGCTAAAGACAAAAATGCGGTTTTTGTGGTAGATGATCTCCGGCTTTTAAGATTTTTACGTTCTGAGGATATAAAAGGATGCAATAGTTTTATAATTTTAAAAGCTATGCGTGCTAAAGAATGGATTGATGGAAAGATGTATTCACTTGCTATTGGTGATCTTGCAGAGCGTTTTTATACGTTTATTCCTTTTTCAGGAGATGATCTTTTTCAAATAGTTATGGAAGATAAATCAAAAATCAAACTGCGCACTTACCATCTCGTAAATCAGTTACTTTTGCCATGTTCGAATGCCGAAAGTTTTATAAAGGTGTTTGTAAAATTTATAGACCTTCTTTGGAAAACAGGGGCACTTCCCGAAGATAAAGTAAAGTGGCTTGCTTTTCTTACAGAAAGAATATTAGAATTAATAGATAACCAAGGCGGAGTAGAAAATAATCAAGAACTTGAAAAAGCAGTACCTGATTTTGTACAGATATGGATAATAGCTGTGCAAAGAAGTAATAGAGATGAGGTCGCTTTTTTAGAAAAAGAGGCAGACAAAATATTAGCTAAACCGTATTTAACTATTTTTAAAGATAATATCAGAAGATTTATACAGGCCAAAAGTAAAACTTTGATTTCAAGATAATAAAAATTTCTATATACAAATAGATGTAACTTACAACGAATGAGCACAAAAGAAAATACCGATGAATTTCAGAAGATTTGGATGTTAAAGCGCTAATAACAATAGAAGGGTAAACTCTTAGGAGGCTGGGGTGGAGGTTTATAATTTTGTCAGCGGACAGGAAAAATATGAACTGGCGGCTTATTATCTGGGGGATTGTTTTTCAGATGTTAATTGCCGGGTTTATTTTTGTTGTTCCGGCGGGTGCAAAATTATTTTTGTTTTTAAATGACGCAGTAATAAAGGTTTTAGACTCTGCCTCTTTTGGCGCCAGGTTTGTCTTTGGCAGACTGGCGATCCCCCCCGGACAGGTAAGTGAAACAGGAGAGAGCTCGCTGGGTTTTATTTTAGCCTTTCAGGCCTTCCCGACGATTATTTTCTTTTCCGCGCTCATTGCAATTTTGTACTTTTTTAATATAATGCCTTTGATTATCCGGGGATTTGCCTATGTTTTTACCAGGTTGATGAAAATATCCGGTGCCGAGTCTTTAGCTGCCGCCAGCAATATCTTTGTCGGAATTGAGTCGGTCCTTACGGTGAAGCCGTTCTTGCTGCGAATGACGCGTTCTGAAATTTGTACTATTTTGACCGTCGGCATGGCGACAGTTGCTTCCAATGTTTTAGCGCTCTACGTCTTTAGTTTAAAAGCGCAATTTCCGATGATTGCCGGGCACCTGATTAGTGCGTCTTTGCTTTCTGCTCCGGCCGCGCTTGTTATGTCCAAGATTATCTTGCCGGAAAAAGAGACCCCTGAGACATTAGGTATGCATGTCCAGCCGCATTATGAAAAGGAGAAAAGTATTTTTGAAGCGATTATTAACGCGGCAAATGCCGGGGTTAAAATGATTGTTGGGATTGTTGCGCTGCTTATTGCGGTTTTAGGATTAGCTGCTTTGATTGATTTATTTTTATCCGGTATTGGTACAAAGATAAATGCATTTTTTTGTGTTCAGATTGACTGGTCATTAAAAGGGCTTTTGGGTTTTATCTTTTACCCGTTTACACTAATCCTGGGCATTCCGCCAGCCGATGCCGGGATAATTTCTAAAATCATTGCCGAGCGGATGATTGTTACGGAAGTGGTTGCTTACCAGGATTTAGCCGTTGTTTTGGAAAAAGGTTTATTACACAATCCGCGTTCGGCCGTGATTACCACTTATGCCCTATGTGGATTTGCCCACTTTGCGTCAATGGCTATTTTTGCGGGAGGCATTTCCGCATTGGCTCCGGAGAGGACCCGCACGATAGGAGAAGTTGCACTGCGGGCACTAATCGCAGCAACCTTAGCCTGTTTTTTAACCGCTTGTATTTCCGGAACATTTTTTATGAAAGGCAGAATGTTATTAATAGGTTAATTGTAAGCATAGTCTGAACCGGGCTAACCGCAAAAGGACAAAAATAAAACGCAGAGTTTGTTTGATATAGATATGAGAAGAAGGAAATGATAATGTATAGGTATGCCAAGACAAGCGCGATTAGATTACCCGGGAGCTTTGCATCATATAATGGGGAGAGGGATAGATGGGAAGGCTATATTTATTTAAGGAATAGCTTAATATCCGCCTAACAGACTGGCAGATTAAATTCCGACAGATAAGTTACATCACCTTCGGTTCTGTAACTTATGGCGTCATTTAAAGAAAGTTTAAAACCTGCCTAAAAGAAATATTCAAAGAACATCAGGTGGTTATCTATGCCTGGTGTATCATGAGCAATCATTATCATATCTTAATACAAACCGGCAAAATGTAATGCCCCTCATTAGTCAAGGGATTTTTAAGTTAGAGATAAGCTCTTTGTTAATATATTGTTCATAGTACTGCTGTGGTGTTAAATTATCGAGTGCCTGATTGGGGAAATAACCATAACCTTAAAAGAAGCGCGCCAAAAATGCCACCCGCGGGAAAAAGAAAAAGAGTTTTGACAAGGAGAAAATATGAGGTATAATATAATTATTATGAAAAGGCCAAGAATATATTTAGATACTTCAATATTTAAATTGGCAGTAGATGCCATGAATCCTGAAAAGAAGGAATTAACCTTAAATCTTTTTAATGGGATTATGGCAGGAAAGTATGAAGCATTTATATCTAATATTGTTATGCTTGAGGTCAATGAGGCGCCTGAAGAAATTGCTAACAAATTGAAAGCCGTAATAAAAAATTTAGATCCAGAGGAATTGATCGCAGAACAAGAGGTTTACGAACTAGCTAATAAATACATTGAGCAAGGTGTTATTCCCGTTAAATATGATGATGATGCGTTGCACATAGCGGTAGCATCGGTAAATGAGTTAGATGTAATTGTGAGCTGGAATTTTGAGCATATAGTAAAGTTCAAGACAAAAAGAGAGGTTGTCGGGATAAACACATTGATGGGGTATAAACCTATTGAAATTTATTCTCCTCAGGAGGTAGATTAAGATGAATAGAGAACCAGAAGCAATGAGAGAAATACACCAGATTCAAGAAAAGATATATGAAAAGACAAAGCACATGAGTATTGAAGAAAAGATGCAATATATAAATAAAGCAGCAGAAGCAGCAGAAAAAAAGTATGATATTCATTTGAAGAAAGCATCGCATGTAAGATAAATAGCGGCAAATCGCTCTTTGAAAACTAAAAACATGATATAAAAAAGGTCTCGCAGATAAAGCGTATGGATTGCGGACAAAAACGATACTGGGCGAAAAACCCGCTATGACCTAATTGATGGTGACCATGTTATTGCGGAATATGACGGCAGTGGAGTATTGCAAAGGAAGTTTGTGTATGGGACTGGTATTGATGAAGTTATTTTACTGGATGATGGTGTAAATAAATATTACTATAGCTTTCTGGTCTGGGATCCGTAACTGAATTAACCGATGCTACTGGCACGGTTGTAGAAAAATACAAGTACGATGTTTATAGCAAGATTATTATAAAAGACGCGTTAGATAACGTATTAAGCAAGTCTGTAATTGGCAATCCTTACGCTTTTACAGGGCGTAGGTTGGATGCTGAGAGCGAACTTTTTTATTATAGAGCCCGCATGTATTCGCCAATACTGGGAAGGTTCTTGCAGGTGGATCCTATTATCATTCCGTATTTTTCAATACTAATTGTAAACATGAGGCAAAAGAATTAATTGAAGAAGCAATTGAATTATATGGAAAAGATAATATTAAGAAATATTATCAATTGCCTACATCTCAGGAAAAAGGTCAAAAGTGTAAAAAAGTAAAAATGGCGGCTTAAATGAAAATGAAGGCGAGATCAAATAAACATTTTTAATGCTTTCCCGAATTTGAAGCGGTAAGGCTGGCGCATTTAGAAGGCTTTAACTTGGAATTCCCCGCCCCTTGGGGCGGGGAGTATTCATTTCAAGAACAGATTGCCAAAAAAATGAAAGTGCATCGTTCAACCATATCCCGTATCTTAAAATCAGCCCATAAAAAAATAGCCGATGCCTTAGTAAACATTAAGGCAATCAGGATAGAGGGTGGATATTGTAATATCATCGAGAAAGGCAAAAGATGAAAGAAAAAAATAAATTTTTATTAATCGCCGTGATATTTTTGGCATGCTTTTATTTACCGGTTGAACTTCTACCGTTTCGTAACCCGGTTTTTGAGGCCTTGGCGCTTGTAAGGTGGTATGCCAGGGAACACGTTTTACTTTGCTTGGTGCCGGCATTTTTTATTGCCGGAGCGATTTCTGTATTTGTGAGTCAGGCATCGGTAATAAAGTATTTTGGCGCCAAGGCAAATAAAATACTTGCCTATAGTGTTGCTTCAATTTCCGGGACAATATTAGCGGTATGTTCCTGTACGGTGCTGCCTTTGTTTTCCGGCATATATAAAAGAGGTGCCGGACTTGGTCCGGCCACAGCATTTCTTTATTCAGGTCCGGCAATAAACATATTAGCAATCATAATGACGGCCCGGATATTAGGCTGGGAACTTGGACTGGCGCGTGCAATCGGTGCGGTGCTTTTCAGTATTATAATTGGACTTTTGATGCATATTATATTCCTAAAAGAAGAAAAGGCACGCCATGTATCTGGTGATCTCATTGTTGATAAAGACACAAAAGAGCGTACGCTTGCACAAAATGCACTCTATTTTTCTTCGCTGGTTGCCTTTTTGGTATTTACGAACTGGGTAAGGCCGGAAGTAACAACCGGTCTATGGGCATTTATTTATTCTATTAAATGGTATTTATCAGCCGGGTTTATTGTTTCTATAGCGGTTATGCTAAGCAGTTGGTTTAAGAAAGATGAAGTTAGTAGTTGGGTATCTGCTTCATGGACATTTGCCAAACAGATAATGCCTTTACTTCTTGCCGGTGTGATTGTCGCGGGGTTGTTATTAGGCAGACCGGGTCATGAAGGTTTAATTCCATCAGGGATAATCGAAAAAGCTGTTGGCGGTAATTCACTACTGTCGAACTTTTTTGCAGCAATTGTGGGTGCATTTATGTATTTTGCAACTCTGACTGAAGTGCCAATTTTGCAAGGTCTTATTGGCGCAGGCATGGGAAAAGGACCGGCCTTGGCATTGCTTTTAGCCGGCCCGGCTTTGAGTTTGCCGAATATGCTGGTAATAAGAGGTGTTATAGGAACAAGAAAAACGCTTATTTATGTAAGCCTGGTTGTGATAATGGCGACTCTCAGCGGAATATTGTTTGGTGCAAGGTAATGTCAAAAGTTTCACGAAAGACCGAAAAGCAACCACAGAACCACGGATGGCACAAAAGAGTAGTGAAGTCTTAATCACAAATTACACAGAATACGCAGATAGTTAGCCTTAAAAAATAAAGCCACGGATTAACACTGATTGATTGAGGGAATACTCGCCACAAAGTCGAAGATCCGCCCGCACACGAAGATTTTTTCCTAATCTCTGTGTATTGGGTTCTTTTTGTATAATCAGTGGTTCTGTGGTTACTTAAAAAATATACGAAATTTTTGAAAGTACCCGGTACAATAATGGAGGGGTGAAATGAAAATCGAAATTCTTGGCATGGGTTGCCCTAAATGTAAGATGCTCTATGAGAATGCTAAAAAGGCGGTTAAAGAAAAAGGCATTGAAGCAGAAGTGGTAAAAATCGAGGATATGGATACGATAACCGCATACGGAGTCATGATCATGCCGGCAATTGTAATAGACGGACAGATTAAGGCTTCAGGCAAAATATCTTCGCCGGAGGAAATTAAAAAATGGCTATAAGAAACCGCGCTTTAAGTATTGTGTTCTTTTTCTTTGTGTTAGCGATTGTACTTTTCTCAATTATGGGGTTTGCGGCAGAGAATAAAGTTATTGCGTATTATTTTCACGGCAGCTTTCGTTGTCCGACCTGTCATAAACTGGAACAGTATTCCAAAGAGGCCATTGAGGAGAATTTCAAGGATGAAATTGCTAATGGCGCTCTCGAATTTAAAACGATTAATGTTGAAAAAGAAGGAAACGAGCATTTTGTGAATGACTACCAGCTTTATACCAAATCGTTAGTGATTTCAAAAATAGAAGAGGGTAAAGAGGCACAGCATAAAAACCTCGAGAAAATATGGGAATACGTAAGGAATAAAGAAAAATTTTTCGATTATGTTACCAGTGAAATAAAAGGCTACCTCGGGAAATAATCTATAATGTTTGAAATTTTAATAGTTTTTGCATCCGCTTTATGGTTAGGAGTCCTGACCTCAATAAGCCCTTGTCCCTTAGCAACTAACATTGCCGCGGTATCTTTTCTGTCAAAGAAGATAAATTATCCAAAAGCCGTATTATTAGCGGGAGTTGTGTATACAGCAGGCAGAATGACAGCATATGCTTTATTGGGAGTGATTATTATTACTTCATTGGCGAGCGTTCCTTTAGTTGCTAATTTCCTTCAGAAATATATGAATAAAATTTTGGGTCCGGTCTTACTTATTGTGGGGTTTATTCTTCTTGATATTATCCGTTTTAACCTATCAGGCATTATATTATCAAAAGAAAGACAGGAATCTATCGCTCAAAGGGGGGTGCAGGGCGCATTTGCTCTGGGTGTTCTTTTTGCGCTTGCTTTTTGCCCTATTTCAGCAGCGCTTTTTTTTGGCAGCCTAATTACGGTATCTTTGAATACTACTTATGGAGTTATATTACCTTTAATATATGGAATAGGTACCGGGCTACCGGTACTGGTCTTTTCTTTTGGAATAGCCTTTGGGATTTCCAGATTATCCCATTGGTTTAATAAGATAGCAATGCTTGAAAAGCATACGAGAAAAATAACCGGGATCATATTTATAATAGTAGGGTTATATTTTATCTGGGTTTATGTAGTTAGTGTGATACAGCGATAGAAAAAGAATTACCCCGTCTGAATAAAAAATACCAAGGGAACAAAATTGCATTAGGAGTATTTGAGGCTTTTAGAAACGAAATAGATTTTTATAAAAAATATTCTAAATTTTACGGCGATGAGTTTTTTATCATGCAGAAAGCCGATCAGTTTATCTAAAAAACTGCGGCTGACCGAACGTGTAGGTATCGTCAGATGATTTTGCCTTTAGAGATTGCCTGCAATCCCAATGACCGAGTTATAAAAACAAGAAATATTTCACAAGGAGATTTTTAAGAAAATGAAATATAAAAAATCTCAGCTCATAATGATTTGGTTTCTTCCGGTTATTGTAATTGGTGGTTGGTTTTTCCCGATGCTCGGGTATATTATGGTAGCGATGATCGCATTTTTCTTAACGCTGGCGGTCTTTCGGGGCAGATATTGGTGTTGGAATCTTTGTCCCAGAGGATCTTTTTTAGATATAGTAATGTTAAAGTTTAGTCCCAAGAAATCCACTCCAAAGGCGTTTACAAAATTATGGTTTCGCGGGCTGATATTTACAATCTTTACAAGTTTTTTAATATTCCGTATCATACGAGCGGGTGGAGAGCTGCGTTCAATAGGTGCGGTTTTTGTTTCCATGTGCCTGGTAACGACCATTATTTCGATTGTTTTAGGGGAGTTACGACGAAACATAGAGGATGGTGTGCAATATGCCCGATGGGCACACTTCAGGAACACATAGGGAAGATAAGAAAGAGCAATAGCCACCAATGAGTATAAGAAGGAAACTAAAAGCCGAAGATTTCCGTTTAATCGGTAGACCAGATATGGTGATTCGAGATATTGAAGTAAAAAAAGCCCCCCTCGCCACCCGAAATAGATATTAAAATAGCTATTTCCCCTTTAGAAAGTATTGACATAGACTGTCAGAAAGTGTAATATAGCAGTCACTATGAAGAGATATAATATAAGTCAATTGGCAAAAGAATTAGGTATTGCGAGACAGACTCTCTATTATTGGATTGAGAAAGGTTGGATTAAACCAAAAAGAGATTATAGAAAATATCCAGTATTTACAGAGAAAGATGTTAAAGAAATTAAAGAATGGCGGGATAGATTAAGATGATTGAAATAAAATGAAAGATTCAGGATTATTACTATTTGCAGGAGCAGGATTTTCAAAATCATATAATTTTCCAGATATAAATGAGCTATGGGACATTTCTTTTATGCCAAATCTTGTGCTTGTTTATAAAAGAAACAGATTTAGCCGTAACCTTAAAGATTTACTTATGCTATTTGGAGATTTTTTAAAGGGAAGGAGTATTTACATAAAGGCTATAGAAGAAATACGCGCGATCTTATTGCGGCATAAAAATGATATTTGCGAGCGGTTAGGTATTGTAGAAATTGGGATATTTGGTTCTTATGTCCGTTCTGAACAATGCGAGGATAGTGATGTGGATATTCTTGTTGCGTTTAGAGAAACTCCCGATTTATTCCGGTTTTGTGAACTGGAGAGGAAATTGGAAGAAATTCTTAAATGTAAGGTTGATCTTGTACGTAAGCAGGCCGTAAGATCTGAATTGAAAGAAATAATTCTGAAGGAGGAAGTGCTCTTATGAAGCGGAATATTACTCTTTACCTTAAAGATATTGTGGAAAGTATTGATAAAATAGACCAGTTTATTGGCGGCATGAGTTTTGATGACTTTGCCGAAGATGAGAAAAAAAATAGAAAAATTTAAAATGCTATTGGTTTTGATTAAAAAATAAAAAAATCATAATTAAACTTGAGTATTCCCGCTATCTTGCTATCGGGCAGCATATTTTTGTTTTTTTGCATGGAGGGGGAGATATGGGGAAATTTATTGACAAGGTCTCGAAAACCATTGGTCTGGCCCCGGGCAGCCTTGTGTATATTGGGGATGAAAAATTAGAAAAGCCGCGGATATCGATTATTGATTATGATAAGGATAATTTACAGGAAAAAGAAGTAAAAGATGCCGAGGAATGTTTTCCATTTAAAGAGTCCCCGATGATAACCTGGATAAATATTGATGGCCTCCAGGATACGGAGATTATCGAGAGAATTGGACAGTATTTTGACATTCACCATCTTATTCTGGAAGACATTTTGAATACTTCGCAGCGTCCTAAATTAGAGGAGTCCGACCGATATTTCTTCATTGTTTTAAAGATGTTATATTTTGATGATAAAGAAGACGAAACTAAAGCAGAGCAGGTGAGTGTTATCCTCGGTGCAAATTGTGTTATCTCGTTTCAGGAAAGGGAAGGTGATGTTTTTAATCCGATAAGAGAAAGGATTAGAAATAACAAAGGGCGCCTCAGGAAAAGCGGTGCCGATTACCTGGCATATGCTTTACTGGATGCAATCGTGGATAATTATTTTATAATACTTGAAAAATTAGGGGAAAAAATAGAAGGCATGGAAGACGAATTAGTTGCCCATCCTACTCCGGAAAACTTGCAGACAATTCAAAACTTAAAAAGAGATATGATATTTTTGCGTAAATCCGTATGGCCTTTAAGAGAAATAATTAGCGGACTGCAAAGAACCGAGTCGGATTTAGTCCATGAATCAACTGCGGTCTATCTGAGAGATCTTTATGATCACACGATTCAGGTTATTGATACAATCGAATCTTTGCGCGATATGGTTTCCGGCATGCTGGATATCTATATGTCCAGCATAAGCAATAAGATGAATGAAGTGATGAAAGTACTTACGATTATTGCCACGATATTTATTCCGATAACATTTGTCGCCGGAATATACGGCATGAATTTTGATCCCCGCGTCTCCATATTTAATATGCCGGAACTTAGCTGGCCGTTCGGCTATATTTTTGCCTGGGGGATAATGATCGTTATTGCCATGGCAATGATAATTTATTTTAAACGTAAGAAATGGTTTTAAAAAATCGTGCCAGAATTCCCCGCGGCAATCCGCCGGCAATGTTTGGCTTAAGCTTAGTTGGCATATATAAACATGAAAATAACCTTTATTAATTTTGGCCGGGAAAATTTAGGCATCGAATATTTATCCGCAATACTCAAAAATGCGGGGTTTGAAACGGCTTTGTTAAATGACCCCGGCCTTTTTACAAAAGAAGACAATGTATTTTGTTCTCGATTATTGGAAAAGATATTCTCGCGCAAAAAAAGGATTATCGAAGAAATTGTCCAAACAAAACCGGATCTTGCTGCGTTTTCGGTATATACCTCTAATTATATCTGGGCCTGCGAGGTTGCTCGTGAGATAAAAAAAAGATTGGATACAAAAATTGTCTTTGGCGGTGTCCATCCCACTCTGGTTCCCCAAGAGGTAATAAAACAAGAGACAGTTGATTTTGTAATCAGAGGTGAGGGAGAGGCGGCCTTTTTAGTATTGGTCAGAGCTTTAAAAGATAATGCTCGGCTGGAAAATGTTCCCAGCTTATTTTACAAAAAAAATGGACGGATTATCGAAAATAAATTATCCCCACCCTTAGAAAATTTAGACGCGTTACCTTTGCCGGATAAGGAATTATTTGCCCGGGATGTATGTTTTAGAGACGATTATATGATTACCACTTCGCGCGGCTGCTTTTATAATTGCAGTTATTGCTGTGAGTCATTTTATAATAAGCTCTATAAAAACCAATATTTCAGACGGCGCAGTGTAGACTCGGTAATGAAAGAGTTAACAGTAATGAAGGAAAAATATAATTTTCAAGAGGTAATGTTTTTTGACAGCATTTTATTTACGGATAAAAAATGGTTAAAAGGTTTAGTCAAACGTTTTAGAAGAGAAATAGATGTTCCTTTTCGCTGTACGGGGCATGTACGTTTTTTAGATGAGGAGATTGCCAGACTTTTAAAAGACGGCGGGTGTTATTGTATAGATTTTGGTATTCAGACCTTTAGCGAGCGGGTGCGCCGGGAGATTTTAAATCGCCATGAAACCAATTTCCATATTCAAGAGGCGCTAGATATCTGTGACCGGTTTAAGCTAAAATATGACCTGGACTTAATGTTTGGCCTGCCGGAGGTTCAGGAAGAAGACTACTTATTGGCCGTTAAATTTTTGCAGCGAAATAAATATTTGAGCCGGATAAAATGCTACAACCTGGTCTATTACCCAAAGTTACTGATTTTAGATAAGGCAAAAGAGCTAGGTTTACTTAGTCCCGATGATGCAGCCGACATTGAAAATGGCCGGATAAATGACTGGTTTCGCCAGGATATTATAAAAGATCCGAAACATAAACTTTGGAAAGATAACTTTCAAAGACTATACAAACTATACCCACTTATACCGCATTTTGCGCGCCGGTTTATTATAAAATATAAACTATACCGGCAATTCCGTTTGATCCCCGGGTTTTTGATTGTTTTTATGCAATTGGTTAATGGAATTTTAAAGGGAGACTATCGTTTTTCCATCTATATCCGTAATTATTTTTATCATTTTAAGAAACGTTTATTTGAAAACCGCAAAATCCACAAAATAATTTTAGTCACAGAGAACACAAAGGCAATACAAAAGACAATAACAAACGATAAAAAATAAATCATAGTTATAAAAAAGCAAATAGTCACACGGAGATGATATGCTAAAGTGTTAGGCTTTTCCTCCACTGATCATTATAGTAAAATAACTTAAGTATTAGGGATGTATCCCCCTTTAAAATTTTGTCCCCATAATCTTCCTCATTTTTTAGCCCCAGCCGTCATGAGTTGTCCGTTATTTCTCTAAATGCTATTTCTTCATTTTGTGTTATATTGCAGTTCTCCAACCTTCTTGCATACATTAAAGCTGTCCAACGATCCTGGTTTCTTAAATTTACATCTGTACCATTGTCTAACAAAGTACTCACAACATCGGTATCTCCATTTTTTACCGCATCTATCCGATCCATTTTTACATCCTATAAGTAGTTTTTGGGTCTTTCGTAAATAACGTGATAACACAAAAATCAGCGGCTGGAACCGCGTAGCGGTTACAGTCCGCTGGATTGCTTTGTTAGATGTTTTTTTAAATCCAGGTGTTTCACAGCAACGAGTCTATGTCCTATCATATCTACAGCAATTCCAGCTTGCTCCAAAACAATATAACCAATTAAAGGTTCATATGCTCCATCCACCGGCGACATATCTACAAATACTACATCCATATTAATCCTTCTAAAGCCTTCAAGTTGAATGGTAAGCGGACCGCATATTTCAACATCCACCTCATGCTGATCTGCTAATTGAACCTTTTCTCTTTCAGTAGTGAGAAATTTACCTAAATCTTGCTTCCATGCCTTTGGTAAAGTAAGCAGCGTAGCTCCTGTATCGACTAAAGCATCAAACGTACGTACCTTCGATTCATCCAAAGCATTTTTTACGGTAACTTTTGCAACTATTCTACCCATTTTTTACCTCCATTTGTTTGTTCATCTAACGATTGAACTCACTGGTTTTTACGGAGCGTAGCGAAGTAAAAATCCAGTGCAGTGATTTGTTATGTTTTCAATTTAGAAATTTATTTTATTAATTCTCTGAAATATTCAATAGTTAATTCAGTATCTCTTAATAACTTTCGTAGTAGTCCTTTACCCAGAGTTTTGTGGTTAGTATAGTTATAGGCTGTTTATTAGCATCTATTTTATGACGCGTTCTAATATGGCTGCCACGTTGGCGAATAACTTGATAACCTATTTTTTCAAATGCTTTTATAGCCTTTTTTGCGGATATTAATGGTAAGTTAGGCATAAGATAAAGTGGAGAAGATTATTTCTTGAGGATGAAAGTTCTTAAGAGCTTCTTCATTTTCTTTTTCTTCAAGGCATAGGGCAATTACTTCCCGGATGTTTTTTAAAGCCTCGTCCATAGTTTTACCCTGGGTGTAACAACCACTAAATACCGGACATTCTACAACATAAAAACCATCTTCATCTTTCTCGATCAAAATAGGTAATTGATCGTGTTTTTTCATGTTTCACCTCTTCTTTAAAGATACCATTTTATCATCTATATTTCAAGATAATTTTATTTTTAGATTGTTCTTCTAACATCGACATCACCTGCCGGTGCTCGGCGCGTTTTCGCGACGGGTAACGGTCAGGTGGATGAAGTGGGCATAGGATTTTCATCCTTAATTATAAATTGTTCTTTGACCTTTGGTCTAGTAAAAAAATAGATAGGTATTAATTCTGCTATAAAAAGAGGAATTCCCATAAAAATTGCGAATATAAAAGGGACGCTTTTTTTAGCCATTTTTTTTCCAATTCGCAATCTATTTAATGCTTCTTCTTGATATTCTGGTTTGACCTCTTGGATTATTTTTTGTTCTTTTTTATCGTATTCTTTATCAAAATCAATTGTTTTTGAAATAGCACTGAAATATAAAGGTATTGATAATATGCTAATAACACCTAAAATTATTGCTGCTTTGCGAGCAAATTCGTTTAATTTAAGAATAAAAAACCCGCAAAACAAATAGGCTACGCCAGAAAAAATAGTAAAAATTCTAACCCCAAGTCCGTAATCAGAATTTATTTCACCTATAATCCCTATGATACTAACAATAATAAAAAGCCATCCCCAAAAAGCTACGCCTTTTGATCTCTTTTTCATATGTTTGTTTTTCCTATAACGCTAAAATAACCGATTTGAAAACCTTTAGGTTTTTAAATTCGGTTCATTGTTTTGTTAGATAATTTTTATTTTGCAATGGAGGTTGCGACATTCGGGCTGTCAGGGTTTACCTCCAAAATTCTTTTTTTTGGTATTATTACGAGGTCCATATCTTCCATGGGAATCGCTCCTAAAAGTATCTGGTCGCCCATAACTAATGCCCCGGCAAAACCAGTTCGATTTTTGAACTTAATTTGTATAGGGCCTACATATGGAACAAGTTTTCTTTCACCGTCTGCTAATATTACCTCTTTTTTGTCTATTTCTTCTAATTTTAGTTGTATCTGTACATGCTCAGGTATACAAAGATGAACAGCTCCAGAATCAACGAGAGCATCCATTTCCAAAGGTTTTATTTTTTTTACCCTTGGATTTATTAATATTATTTTCGCATTTACAAGTCCCATTTTACTTCACCTCCTACTTATTTATATCACAATTTTATAAATTTGTCTATTTATCTAAC
>JBDRCZ010000010.1:0-3370 GCA_043821285.1 Candidatus Omnitrophota bacterium
TGATGACGCGTTTTCCCATCTTCCCGGTAGCTTTTGACAATTTGATAGTGGTGGTATGTCTTTGCTCCACGTTTGGTAATGCATCTCTTGATAAACATATTTTTACTATATCACGTATAAATATGTTTGTCAACTAAAAAAATAGGCTGTTATGAAAAAAGTAGGCGACTACACTTTTGGCCACGGCAACCTTGCTCTCCGTCGATAAACCTTTCGGAAAATCTAAAATTGCCCTTTTTTCTGCTAAACCTCGGTTGAAAACCGCAGGTTTTCAAATGGATAAAAAATTTCCGGTGCTGCTAAGTTTCATCACCGGAAACTTTTTATTTACTTTACAATTCCAGAAATACATGTAAAATGGAACTATGTATTTCAGATTGATTAAACTTGATTATTCCCTATAGCTTGATAGAGGGTGATCTTTTGGAGGGAAAGTTTGAAAACTTACGGTTTTCAAATGGATAAAAAATTTCCGGTGCTGCATTGCCTCATCAGCTTGGCAAAATACCCGGTAGTATTGCTACATCGAAGATCCGCCAATGCATTGTGGCGGAGGGATGGTCAAGCTGAAGGAAATTTTTTATTTGCCAAAGAATAAAAGCTTCTTTTTGTTTAGCCTGCCAGGGCACTGGGAAAACAACATGGGTGAAATCTATTTAGCCAGCGGCGGTTTATTTGGATTTATTAGAAGCAGAGCTTTTTAATGACCTTCTGGCTAATCCGCAAAGACTCGAAAATTTTATCCCGGGGATTTTCACGATTATATTATTATAAAGGAGAGATGACCAAATGTATCGGAAAGATATCAAGGTGTTGGATTGTACGATCAGGGACGGGGGACTTATTAATGATTGGGATTTTGATGAGGAGATGGTACGAAAGGTATTTCGGGCCGTATCAGAAGCCGGGATTGATTATATGGAGATCGGGTATAAAGCCTCGAAAAAGATATTTTCCCCGGATAAGTTCGGAAAATGGAAGTTTTGTGAGGAAGATGATATCCGCCGGGTCGTTAGTGAGGGTACAAACACTAAGATATCCGTGATGGTTGATGTGGATAGAGTCGAACTCTCGCAGATATTGCCAAAGAAGGATAGTATCATTGATATGATCCGCGTGGCAACTTATGTTCAGGATGTGGATAAAGCAATATATTTGGCAAATCACGCGATTGATAAAGGATATGAAGCAACGATAAATATCATGGCAATATCCCATGCCTTAGAACCAGAATTAGATGAGGCCCTTAAACAGATTGAAAGAGAATCTTCGGTACAAGCAGTTTACGTTGTGGATAGTTTTGGCGCGTTATATTGTGAGCCAATAGAATATTTAGTAAAAAAATACAGAAGAATATTAAAGACCAAGGAAGTCGGCATACACGCACACAATAACCAACAGCTTGGTTTTGCCAATACCATTGAAGGGATTATTTATAATGCTAATTATGCGGATGCGAGTATAAGCGGCATTGGCCGCGGGGCAGGGAATTGTCCCATGGAACTCTTGTTAGCATTTTTAAAAAATCCCAAGTTTGACATCCGGCCGATCTTTAGAGTAATTGAAGAGGTATTTTTACCGCTGCGCGAAAAAATAGAATGGGGATATATTATTCCGTATATGATTACCGGTATTTTAGATGAACATCCCCGCGCGGCCATGGCGCTAAGAAAAACAGCGGATAAAGATAAGTATTGTGAGTTTTATGAGAAGTTGATTACATAAAGATTAATGACAAATGAATCAATTAACAAAAAAATCATAAATACTTTTTTTGATTTGAACTTGATTATTCCCTATAGCTTGCTAGAGGGTGGTCTTTTGGAGGGAAAGTTTGAAAACCTACGGTTTTCAAATGGATAAAAAATTTCCAGTGCTGCATTGCCTCATCAGCTTGGCAAAATACTCGGTAGTCTTGCTACATCGAAGATCCGCCAATGCATTGTGGCGGAGGGATGGTCAAGCTGAAGGAAATTTTTTATTATTAGATTATTCATTTGGATTTTGAAATTTGGAATTTGATATTCTTTAGTATGGATATTATTGACTTCAAAAAACTTCCCCTCATGGGGATTTTGCGCGGGGTGCCACCTGAGGCAGTTTTTAAGACGTTTGAGGCTGCCGGTGAAGCGGGACTTAAGACTGTTGAAATTACTTTAAATACGGCCGGGGCATATAATTTAATCCGTAAGGTTAGAGAAGAATTTTCTCCGCAGATAAATATTGGTGCGGGTACTGTGTTAACTTTAGATGATACGAAGAAAGCGATAGATTGCGGGGCCACGTTTATTGTAATGCCTGTGGCAAAAGAGGATGTTATCGGATATTGCCGTAAAAATAGAATTCCGGTTTTTCCTGGTGCCCTAACCCCATCAGAGATTTATCAGGCATGGCAATGGGGGGCAGCAATGGTGAAGGTGTTTCCGGCGGGTGTGTTTGGACCAAAATATTTAAGCACTGTAAAAGGACCATTTAGTGATATTGAGCTTATGCCGGTTGGCGGGGTGACTAAATACAATATTGCGGAATATTTTAGAAATGGGGCCGCGGCAGTTGCCTTTGGCGCAAGTATATTTAACCTGGCAGAGATTGAAGCCGGTAATTTTGTTACAATAAAAAATAAAATAAAGGAATTGGTTGTATCCGTAAAAAAAATATTATCTGGTAATGGAGATAACCAATAGAAAAGACATCAGGCCGTTTATTACAAAAGATAAATCGATTATCCGCGAAATTTTTGCTTATCGCAATGCAAAAATAAAAAACCAGTCTTTGGCCGAGGCCACGGTCTTACCGGGAAAAACCACCACCGGCCATTTTCACAAAAAAACTGAAGAGATATATTATATATTGTCCGGCCAGGGCAGGATGTTTATTAATAAAGAAGAAAGAGAAGTAAAGAAAAACGATGCCATTGCCATCCCGCCAAAAACACGGCATAAGATAAAAAATACCGGACAAAAGAAACTTGTATTTTTGTGTCTGTGTGCACCGGCCTACGAATACGAAGATACAGTATTATGTTCGGTAGTGTCAAAAATCTAATAAAAAGCGTTACCACGGAAGCACGGAAAAAAAGAGATAAGGATTTTTTACGACGATAAAGAGATAGGATTACATCGATTTGATTTAGTAGTGGAAGGACAGATAATCGTTGAACTAAAGACCGTAAGGCTATTGACGATAGTCAGTTAGCTCAATTAATATCGTATTTAAAAGCAGCGCAGTTGGTAAACATTCGGTAAACTACGTTTCTTAAGAGGAAGAAAGGATATTTTTGAAGGATTTGTTGATGGGGTAAACGAAAATATCTTTGATGGGTAAGGGATATTTTTTGTAACGATCGAGCTTTCCGCGACCTTGCGTTTGG
>JBDRCZ010000011.1:0-15287 GCA_043821285.1 Candidatus Omnitrophota bacterium
GCTCAACTTATGCCTTCCTCATTATATCGAGTTTACATAAGCCTTCGGACTTCTTACTCGGTTCACTGCATTTTATCGGGTTATTAGTCTTCTTCAGACAATCTCCGCAGCCTTTCCCTTTCTTCAGACCACCTATGCCCAGGGGCTCTTTGCATTAAGTAAAGTTATATTGTCTTTACTATCTTCGCTGCTACTTCCCCATCCGCCATTCTGATAGTCTCCCCCTGCTTTCCTTTTTGAGTTATACAGCGGGTCTTTGCTTTTCAGCCGTCTACCAGAACTTCCCCGCTTTTTCCTGTCCTGAGCTTTCCTCGGTCTTTGTCACCTTTGACAAAAGTCAGATATTGCTATGATGTCAAATAGGCAATTACATCTACAGGGACTTTCACCCTGTTAGGTCAACCAGTCTTGTGGGCTGCACTACTCTGTGGTTTCTTTCATTTTAGTTGTGGTAAAAAAATAGCCGAGCTGCTTTTATCTTCAGCAGCTCGGCTATCTAAATATATTGCTTTACGTTTTCGGTACGCCAATTAAGCTTTTTTTAGCTTCAATTGACCTGCCCGGCGGTCATAGCTGTAAAGCGTTAGACCCGTTGCTTGGCGTTACATTTTAGTTCAGCCAAGTCCGGTATCGCTAAAATATTTATATTTTATTTTAGCGATACCGGAGCCCCCGCTTTTCAGCGGGTTTGCCTTTTCGGATATTGAAAATCACACAATTAAATTTTAAATGTTTTTACCTCTCTTTTATAAAGTATATCGTATAATTTTATTTTTGTCAAGTTTTTTGAGAATACTGTAAATTTTGAGGGAAGGAGGGATTAAACAAGGTGAGGCTTCTTTAGAAAATTCCTCACCTTAAATTTTTTAGCTTTGGTCTTGACAACGGAAGTATTTTAATGGTTTGATATGCCTGCGAAAATATATTGGCGATAACGTCAAATAAAGCGCTGATATTTTGAAAAGGAGCTGATGCTCTCTCTTTTTTGTTTATCATTTTGAATGTAGTATCTGCAGTTAATACTGCTCTGACTAAAACATTGGGTAGTATTGTTATTTTCTATTTCGATATTCCCCTTGTTTGCCTGACGGCAAAAATATTGTATTTCCGCGCATGAATGGCTTGTTTCTAAATAAGGACAGCTCATACTTACACCCCGTTTTTAATTTAAATTTCCCTAACCCGCATTTTCCCCGATTTGCATCGGCATGTGAAATAAGCGGGCTAAAAAGTGTGTAAACTACGATAACTTATCCTCCCTACGCGGCCTGAGCAGGCACATGATGTCCGATAGTTCTACTTTTTTTCTTCTGCGGCTTCCTTACTATTTGAGTTATAGTTGAACACTCTTGATAAATTATGTCCTCACATAAAAAAAACCGTACTACCCGTGACAATATACTTATCATCCTCGGCAACCCGGCCGTCTTAAGTCAAAATCCTATTGCGTTATCGGTACGCCCGGCGATCATAAGACTAAGCCTTTAGACCCGTAGCTTTGCCCGCTAAATCACTTAGCGGGTCCGCCATAATATCCGCCTCACTATACCGGCAGATTAATTTGTACTGAACTTACGTCAGTTTCAGTTCTTAGCGTGAGCCTGACTGATGTAAGTTATGTACTCATTAATAAACATGGCAGACGTCCCTGCCTTTCAGCAGGTTTGCCTTTTCGGATATTTAACCCTTCTACTATAAGTATACCCTAATTACTAATCTTTGTCAAGTGTTTTATAATTTATTTAATTTTATAACTTATTCAAATATAGCTTATTATGAAAATCGTATTTAGATTATCGCAAGTGAATAGGGGTTTTGCAGTACGCAGCGAAGATCGCGTTTTTTAAGGCATGCTGTTTGAGCCCGGATTTTGCGTTAGGAGTGGATACAGATGGGTAACATTTTGTAAGCAGAAGAGTTATAGAAAACGCCGGCATACTAAAAAGTACGACAAGTATTTTTGTAACTACTTATATTCCAAAATGTTATCATATTCGCCAGAAGCTTTTGCAAATTCCGGGCTGAATAATGCACATTAAGCAATTGCTAATGAAAAATTTCCTTCAGCTTGACCATCCCTCCTCCACAATGCATTGGCGGATCTTCGATGTAGCAAGACTACAAGGTATTTTGCCAAGCTGATGAGGCAATGCAGCACTGGAAATTTTTTATCCATTTGAAAACCGTAGGTTTTCAAACTTTCCCTCCAAAATATCACCCTCTAGCAAGCTACAGAGAATAATCAAGTTTAATATCCGCACAGTTATCTTACTGTTTCCTAACAGGTAAGCTTAATTGCTTATGGTTCTATATTTGACTCTTTTTCCAGTGCTTCTTCCCCAGATTGTTTATCGACGCTGATAACCTTCGCTATCCTTTTGTTATTTTCGGTCACATATTCGATTTCGAGTTCATCATCTGCAGAAATATCCTGCAACGACTGCACTCCATTGAACGTAACTGCAGAGTTTACAACGTAAGAAACCTCCATTTCCTCGTCTGTATTGTAATCGTATTCTACGACTACAATTTTGCCAGCAGACACGTTCTTTACTATCCCCCATGAATACTCAACATTATCTTCCTGGGCCAACAATAGTCCACCCGTCATAAAACTCAAAAAAACTAACAACATTGATGCAGCAATAACTGTACCCTTCTTCATCTTCCCTTCCTCCTTTTAGTTGATTTGTTTTTTCTCAGCTACTCTAAATCATGCTTAAAAATATCTTATTCCGCAAGGCCAACGGTGATTGAGCTAAACTGCTCCTTAATAGGCATTCTCCGTGGGTTTTATTAGATAATAATAGACATTCAAACCTTCCCGTCTATCTCCGACAATGCCCGTTAACCTAAGACACGAAAGATGCTTTGAAACGTTAGACTGATTTTTATTAAGAACATCACATAACTCTTAACCGTTATCTCCCGATTATTTAATAAATTAATTATCCGCAGGCGGGTATCTTCAGCAAAAGTTTTTAGTATCTGTCTTGCTTTTTTAATACGCACTTAATACATCCTTAGCACCTCCTCTTGGTTTTAACCATATGACCATTTGCTCATATAGTATATTCAAAAAAATCACCTTGTCAAGTAAAAAGTAAAAATAGTCTGGGAAAATAGGTAACATATTAGCCATTCAGTTGTGTCCGACGGACATTATAGATTTTATAGAACTAAAAAACATAGCTTTTGTCGAGTTATCGTCGAGCACAAAAGTGACAATACCGAACGGCTAATATGTTACGAAAATAGTCTGTAATCGCAGAGCATTTATAAGCAAGTCTACTCCGCTAAAAATCGTTTAGCGGTAAATCCAACTGTCTGCATTGGCAGACCGCAGCGAAATTAGTTTCTCCAATTCGTAGTTCAGTCTGGCTTCCCGGTTTAACTGCCAAAGATAGTCAGGGAAGCACACTGTAAGCTACTTGTATGCCAGCAGGTATATAAACTTTAACAAGCTGCCAGCAACTTATTAAATCGCCTGCTCCACCAATGCTACCTCTTCTAATACGCCCTCTCTTATTATTGTGGTATCAAAGGATAACGAATCTGCAGTATTTAGCTTTTGTTTTACCTTCTCTTTTAATATTGCCAAGTCTTCTAACATCTCCTGCAACGTGTTGTATTTTTCTTCACTTGCTCCTTTGCTTTTTTGCATTATGCTTATTATCTCATCAACAACACCCATAGGTAACTCTGCAAAATTTCGCCTCATAAGTTCTTGCTTGTTACTCGTGTCAAAAATATATGGATAGACAAGGTTACCTCTATTTTCTCCTAAAAAAGGCATCGCTGCCATAATTAGATAATTATTTAATATACCGCCGTAAAAAAAGGCAAGGTTTGTGCAATATGGGCTATTTATCCTCGTAGACAATATGTCATTTGCCGAACCAAAATCAAATACTTTGGCAACTCCAGATTCTTTTACTATCACATTCATACTAAATGCATCTAAATCTTGATGCCAAATTCTCGCTTTCTCTATTAAGATCTTTTCAGTATTAAGGATCTGCTCAACCAAGCCTATCAATATCAATAACTTATCCAAACAATTATTTCCGTGAGCATCAATATATTCATAAACAAATAAGCCCTCAACTTTTTCCATAACGGTTATGCCTTGTTCCTCATCGGTATCTATAATCATAGCTATATTACTAAAGTCATCAACTGTTAAAGATTCTTTGATTCTCTGAGCATTGGATACATCTTCAGGTCTATAAAATTTAATCGCAACTTCTTTTCCTGTTGCTACATCAATTGCAAAATTTACTGATAGTTTTTGAGAAGCTGCTTTTATTCGGTATGTTCTTTCGTTTATTACAATATGGTCATCACCCTCATTCTCAGAAGCTATCTTTGCTTCATTTTCATTATTGCCCAGCAATTGCGCTGCAAAATTATTCAATGCATCCTCCCCCCTGCATCCAATAACGGCATATAATGCGCTGAGTTCTTCCCTTAACTCTTCTTCGGATAATAACATAATCCTGCTGCTGTCAACAATTATTTTAAGCAAAAATACCTCTTGTGCACCTTTCATCTGCCATAATGGTTGCGTTTCTTTAGTCCGCCTTGTAAAATATAAACCGCGGCTTGTTAGTAATAAATTATAACTCATGCCTTCCTGCCTTACAATCGCTCTGGCTTTATCCACAACGGCAGCTAATTCCTTTCTTTCTCCACCGGTAAATAATAAGCACTCTACTGGCCAACCGTTAACAGAATTTATCTCAATCTTCCCATCAGTGCCTCTTTTTTCAATCTCTTTCTCATCTAATTGAAGAGGGGTGTCTATAGGGAAATTTGTCGGACGGTGATATGCCTGAAAATGAATATGGCTCACAGTATTCCCACCTCCTTCAGGATTAATGAAAACATCAAAATCAGGCAGTATTGCTTTAATCTCTAAAATATCTTCAATATCTTCTTTTGTTGCCTCCTGTTCTCTATGAATGGGCTTGCCTTGATTATCTAATGGTAAAAGCAATATCAGATAACGCATATTGGGTTGATAATTTACCCAGACATCCCATTTGCGTCCACTTGATAATGGTAAGGTTGTAATTCTCTGTCTTTTTCTAACCTCTTCGCTGCAAAAAGGACAATCTTCTTTTCCAGCATCTTTATCTCTTTGTGCTGCTCGTGCAACAGTATCAGCTTTTGCCGCATGGTATTGCAGCTCATAACTAATGCTGTCGATTTCCGTTTTACGTCTCGTAAAATTCTCCGGCCCAATCTGAATAATTCCTTCCTCCTTCTTTTTATCGCACTCCGTTCTGATTATTTGTGACAAACTATGCTCTAAGACCCTATGTGCTGCTTCATCTTCACCCATAAATGGTTTATGATCTTTCACACTATAAAATACCTGTTCAACCTCTGAATCTGTATAAGGCCGCCACAATTCTGGGAAGCGTTCTGTTTCACACCCTGCGTAAACAATAACTTCCGGCACCCGGGAAGCCGCGGCAAGATGCTGTGTCATAGAATCATAGCCAATAAAACACGCGCTATTTGCAATAAGCACCGTACAAGTAGATATCTTCCCAAAATGAACGATTAATTCTACATCATCTGGTATCTCTACTTCGGCAATTGTATCTTTTACCACATAAAAATTAAGCCCGTTTTCCTGCAGAATTTTTTTTGTTTCTGTCCGTAATTCATCGATAACGATATAAATCTTATGTCCTTTTTCTCTTATCGCCTCAATCAGTTGTACTGTTCTTGCTTCTTCTACTTCTCCAAACCCACCATTAAGAATAGCCAGAGAACCTCTATCAATAACACCGGAAACTACCTCTTGTTCAAATTCCTCGCTTACTGCTTTTGTATAATCTCCGCCTACACCAAAAGCCATGGTTATTACTTTTTTGCCTCGTGGGAGTTTATCATAAAACCCAGCAACCGCACTAAGCTCTTCGTCAGCAATATGCAATTTAGAATAAGTCGCTCCTAAAGCATCAAAAACCCGATTCGATTGTTCATTAATCTCTTCCCCAAGACTTTTACCTTTAGGCGCAACCATGGGGAAATAATAATGATCCTCTTCATTACAAACCGGCATCATCCCATGTATCAGTCCATGCCCGCTCAGGTCAATAACCGGCATCCCTGGTTCATAACCATTAGTTTCTAATATATTCACTGCCTTAAGGCTATCGGCAATTTGATTCGCCAGAGTTTCTGTTCTACGATAAGGAAAATCCACAAAAGATATATTCTTTATTCCGGCAAATAAACTCCCCAGCCGGTGTAAATCCCCAAGAAAAACAATTTTCGCCTGCGGCATTGTTTCTGTTATTTTTTGCAGCACAATACTCGTCAGATTAACGTCTCCGCCAATCGTCCCTCGTGAGAACACAAATACTTTTTCTGCATCAAGAGAAATTGGTCTATTGATAACTTCTGCCTGAGCTAATCTTTCTGCACGGGCATTTAATTTTTCTTCCGTATCTAACCCAAACCTGTTCAAATGTTGATTTAAGTCTTTTCCTTCTTCCATTCTCCGTCTATATTCAAATATCTGCGCAATAATCCGGGTAACAATCTGTTTTTCCTGAGGCAGATGCGTATCATACAACCTGCCTACAACATCCTGCATCAGAATACGGGTTATAATTTTCGCTGTCACTGGATCAGAAGAAAACGAACGCTCGATCAACCACTGCAATTTTTCACGCGGGTATATGTTTTGTTCCCTGATATCAGCTAATATATCCCTGGCAATATTCTGGGCTACTGTTTCATCTGGATTATCTTCATTAGATTTTATATTTTGCTCGAAGTAATCTACCGCATCGTTAAACAGGCACAGACTATGGTAAATTTGAAGCAAAACGAGATAGCGGGAGGGCAGTGGTTTAAAATGAACTAACCCTGTATGATCATCACGGCTATCCATATAGAATGGCTATTGAACATCTGTAAAACGCGCATTAATATCCGGTTGATTATGCTTAATCTTAGGTAACCCAACCATCTCCCCTCTGCCAAAACCAACGAATCCATTTGCTTCTAATGGTTGGCCAGCCTGTTCTGAAAAATAGTCTAACACCGCCATAACGTAATAAATCGTTTTACCCGTTGCATTTAAATCTATTACTCGTACTTTCCTATAATTTGATATTCCGTGTCTACCCATCTGTCGGTACAAAAATTCTGCTTCTTCTCTAAACCCCTGATCAGATTCTAATTTTTCAATTACTTTACTTTTAAACCGCTTATAGAATTCACGATAAAGCACGGGGTTGAACTCAGATTCATCTTGTTTATCTTCAGTTCCCAAAGTATCTATATTTAACTCACGTTTCACATTTAAGAATATTTCACGAATAATGTTTTGTGCATGCTCTAATCTTTGGTTATATGTATATATACTGTAGTTGAAGTAATAAGGCAATCCAGGTTGATAAACTATAGCTCTGGGATAATCTGTTCCAGAAAAACGTTGGAGATAGATATCGTACTCAAGTGCACTTAAAGCGTCGCGTGCTAAATAAACTCTCAATTCATTTGGTTCTCTTGGTAAGGCATTAAAAAGATACTGATGCTCTCCAACTCGTAATTCAATATTTCTTCGCCACACAATTCCAACCTTTGGGTCAATTGACAAAATTCTATCCAAATCATTGTCTTGTCTCCATTCTGAAGCTGTATTATCTCTTTCTAATCTAATGCGCGTATCTTGCAAAATTACCACCATCTCGTCTAACTCAAGGGCGCGAGGTTTACCATCTGCCCCTTTTATTACCTTATCCTCTGGAATAGTCCAAAATGCATTATTCAGCTCTTCGGAAGTTAACCCAGACTCATCGGATAATTGTAATGCAACATCAGACATATGCTGAGACAACTTCGAAAGCAATTCTCGATCAGAATAATCCGCATTTCTCCTATGGGGCGCGGTCATCTCAATTATCTTTAATGCACCATTTTCCCCTATAAACCGTACAACAGTATTATTATGTCCCAATATAGAAACGTGTCTCCTATGTTCAGGTAAATAGATTTGTTTTAGGATATAATTTCCCTGAGGCAATATCATATCGCTAAGCTCATCCTTAAAAGTCCCAACATCAATGTTAGGTTGGTTAAAAGCGATTATTATCTTACAAATTGATTCTGCTGTTGCAAGATCAATCGATAGAATATCAGATAAAATTGAGAACGTTTCAGGTGACACTCTAAGCTCGTTAAGGTTCCCTTTATCTTCTCCAAGAATACTATTTTCACTTACCGCACCACGAACACGTTCTACAAAATCTGCATCATTTATTTTCAATGCCGGGGAAAGATGAGTAGATAAACTTCTCATGTTACCCCCTGCGGCCCATGAGAGATCTAAGCAGGAAAAAGCTTGAATTAAGATAACGGCTGTTAGTTTAAATAATATTCTTCGTCTCATGTTTAACATTTCTAGTTTCGTATTGTGTATTCAGACCGTGTCATAAAAGCAATTGTTCTTTGAAAAAATGCACGTAAATCAAAATTTTTTACATCACGCTAATAGATTTGGGTAAAAATACAGTAATTTAGCCCGATCATTAGCACATCAGGCTCTTAATTACCCATTGAACTCCTTTCGTATATCTTCTATTATCGCATATCTTCGTCGGTAATAAGTACATTTTGTGAAATTTATTATGGCTTTTGTTATACTAAAAAATTAATAATTTACCACAGAGCACACAGAGTAGAAATAAAGCTCTTCAGAGTTTTTCTCTGTGTACTTTGTGTTCTCTGTGGTTAAAATCTATTTGATTATTGTTAATTACGACACAGTCTGATTGCGTACCGCGTATTGCGTTTTTTATTTTTTTTGCTCAATACTCAATGTACATCACGACTATTTATTCGTGCAATTTACCTGCCCCGTTAGAAAATCAATTTAACAACATTTGTATTAAATACGTTCTACCCCAATTATGGTTATATACACTATTTTTAACACTGCCCGTTGATATTTTCCTAGGGGGGTGTGGTTTATTGTTAAAAAGTAGTTAAAGTTCTTCTCCGTGTGCCCTGTGGCTCTGTGTGATAAATTTATTTTTTGTTTCGCCATTCTGGTTTTGTCATTCGTCATTTTTAAATGGGATTTGTTTAGGTCAATTATGTTAATTAGAAATTCGTCATTTTTTTCTGACTTCTTTCCTGTCTGATTCATTTCAGATTTTCTTTGTGTCCTTTGTGCGCTCTGTGGTGAAATTTTGTTTCTTTTTTTTAACCACAGATAGTCCAGATTGCACAGATATAAAACAGTAAACTGCTTGTCCCCGGCAGGGGTACATTGATTGTCATCCGTTAGGGAGATAAACGGTAAACTAAAAAGCTGCTAAAAATAGCTTGTTAAATTGCCTCCTCGATAAGCGCCAGTCCCACCGGAGTGATTTCTGTTTTTGCTATTTCTCCTAGATCTAATGTCATTATGTCCGGCTGAAGCGAATCATACAATGTATTACACTCCTGCAGGAATTGAAACTCTGGAGTATTATTTCCCTCATATTGCTCAAAAACATCCGGAAACTTTTCTGAAATAAAATTTAGCACTGCCTCCCCTGGACTATTATCTTTAGCCGCCACTTGTTCGAGGGTATTTAATACAATCATCAAGAGTACCTTACGCAAATCAGGCTCAGGTTGTAAATGATGTAAAGCTACCGCCACCCAGCAAACTCCCCAAATATGTTCTGTAACTGTTTCTTCATAGTTTATATCACCGTATGTTTGTTTAATATTTTTAAGACGCATTATATTAAGTAATGCCTGCTGTAATTCATATAATTCATCAGCTTCTTCTAATAATCTATTTAATCTGTGTAGCTTATTATACTTCTCATCTATTTCAGGTATTTCAGACATTTCATTTTCCGTATATTCTATAAAGCCATGCAAATCCTTCCCGGGTTGCTGTTGGTAGTGATTGGCCTGAAGCGCCATTTCTAACGAATCACACATCCTAACAAAACAGCCTTCCGCTGTACCTAATTCATTATATGCCCCAAAAAGACCTTGCAATAATTCTTGTTTATCTCCCGGCAAGACTGATAATATTTCCCTAAAAGCTTGTATTTCTCTTCGCAATTTTTCATCTTTTTCAAGAACATTTCCATCTTCAGGTAAAACTACAGCATCACTACTAATAAATTCTCCTGTTTTAGACTTTGATAAATCATGTATAACAGCAGATATTAATGCGTTTTCCAAATGAAGCTCTGGATACAAATGATACAACATAACCGCTAATAATAAAACTCCCGCCGAATGATCCGCCACAGACTCTGGCCTTTCTATCCCATTGTTTACCCAGCCTATGCGCCGTTCTTTTTTTAAGGCTAATGTTTCCCGGAGCATTGGCACAAGCTCACTTACTTTTTCGGTAGGTAGCAGAGACAAAGGGGTGTTTCTTTGTTTTTGTAACTCTATCCCTAATTCTTGTGCAATGTTATGCGCGGCTTCAGCTAAATCAGGCTGCTCATTTATGGTTCTTTGCAAAAGCAGTATTATATCATCACGTGTTTTCTCGTCTGCAACATACGAAGAATGCTCCGCTGAAATATACTCCGCAAAATCCCAGTTATAATATCCTTCAATCTTTTGCGGAGCAACCCCCAATAAGATTGCTGTAGTTCTTTGAAGTTCATCCAAACTTGTAGGCATAGGTACTATCGGTTCATATAATTGGCTTGGTCTCACTTTTTTCAGAATAATGTGGCTCTGCTCTGCCCCTCCGGCAATAATATCAAACCCGGCTTGAATTATTTCTTCTTCAAAAAAGGGAAACCCGTCTTGAACAACATGAATACTAAAGCCTTGCTCTTTAGTCAACTTGCTTATTATTGATAAAACTTTAATTGCCTCACGGTGAGGCATACGGGACAATCCTTCTTCTAAGGCTTCCAGGAAACGATTCGAAAAAGTAACATCAAAGTGTTGCCCCTTCAATTCATCGGGAATCTGTGGCAGTTCACCTTGAATAACATTTACCCCATGCTCTTTTGCGTAGTCTACAAAAGATTGTTCCTTTTCCACCCCTATCACTTCTGCTTGTGTTTTTCGGGACAGTAATTCAATAGCACACCCTTGTGCACAACCTAATTCTAATAGACGCTTACCCTCAACGGTTACAATTGTTGAAATAATATCGCAGAAGAGTAAGTTATAACTCTTTGGACGGTTAAAATCAGCTGTTACTTCAAGTTTGGACATAGCACTGTGTTCAAAAAATTCCCGTGACTGGCGATAATATTGACTATTTGAAGTATCCCAAAAGTCCACGATAATATTTACTATGTATCTTAGTAGTTCCTCTCGGGTTGTAGTTACTGGGGCAAAATCTGGACGTTGTATAAGTTCAGCTCTTAATTTATTTAACGTAGCAAGGGAAAGCTTATTAATATCTTTCTCTAGGTAGTTAGGGTTCCGTTTATACCACCAAATCCAAAAATTAGCTGATAATCTCTCTCCAATGTTGTATTGATTCCATAACTTACTAACAAGTAAATCAATAAAGAATAATAAAGTAACAACAACCGCTCCAGTAATTCCACCCCAAACTATTGCTGTTTGAATATCATATCCCTCACTAATAACTGCACAGGCTACCCAGCCTGCTGTAACAATTTCGCCCAAAATGCCTATAACTAACATTGCTTGCTTTTTTTCATCAGAAAAATAATTTTTAATATTTAACCAAATATTATTTTTAACCCATGTCTGCAGGTATAAGAAATAATGCCATGGAAAACCTATATGCAACACATCTCCTCCTCTATTTGGTTCATCATTATTACCTCCCTGCTGCCCAGTGATATCTTCGATTTGAGTTAAGACATAATTAATTACTTGACGCGTATACCAATCATCTCTTTGTTCTAACATCTGGGTTAATACTGGGATAGCCGCGGCTGCTGCTGGACCGATCTTACCTAAGGCAACAACAAATGCCAGATACGCCCCTTCATCATTCCTTTCCCATACATCTAAGAACTTTTCTGGTTCTTCTAATGCCCTGATTAAAGCTCTGACATCTGCTGGGCCAATCTTACCTAAAAGAACATCCTTAACTTCAGTAGCCTTTTTGACTACTTCTGGTGATTTGTGTTCATTTATTAACCGCTCTAAGTACCAGCTCACTGGGGCCGGCGAATCTCGGTATTCAATTAAAGCAATAAGTTCGGGTGGCGCTTCTCTAATAAGTTTCTCAAGCTCATTTAAATCTTCAACTTGTATCTGGATACGTTTATTCTGAAGTCGGCTAATTATATTGTTAATGTAGTATTTAATACGCGCTAAAGTCAATTTGGCTGAAAAATCTTTAAAGAGAGGTTGCCTTAAAGCTTCTCTAATCCCGGCAGGCTCAACAATCTCTTCATTTATCAGTCCCTGATTAGAATTAGCATCATAAGTAACAGGATAGAAACAAATTCCCCCAGGGCTAATTATAGCGCCAGCAATGATTGGATCATTATGCAACCTGTTTATACGTATTGAATTAATATCTTCAGCATTTGGCTCTAAATTTGTTATATCTATATGGGAATGGACTTCAAATACAATTATGCCCTCTCCTCTTACGTATTCACGATAACTGGATGTAAATATTATACTGTTCGGACCAGAAAGCACATCGCAACCTTCTGCATAATATCGCACTCTATCTTCAGTTAGAAATTCAGGAATATCTCGGCGGGATTTCATTGACCTTGGTAAAACAAGTCTTTCAACAAAAACAATCCTTTCATCTAACGTTGCTGCACCTACACCAAGCGCACCAACCTCAAATTCGGCATGTTTGCATGATAATCTTGTTAACTCTTCTATATCTTTCACCGCCTGAGCACTAAATAAAATATAATGTCCATTGGATATTACCAACTTTGCGATATCTTTTTCATCTTCAGCTGCCCGTGGTATTGGCATGTTTCCTGTAGGTAACCCGGTTACAAAATAGGGAATAAGTTCCCCAAGCATTGAGCCGAAAACGGGTATACGGGCAAACAGCCGGGAAATTCTGCCAAAATGCGTAAGTTCATGAGTAATTACCTTATTTAGCGCCGGAAGCAGTACATCCGCATGAATACCAAAACTTACCCTTCGTTGTTCAGGAGCAAGTGAAACACCTGATCTATAAACATCCAACAAATACCCAAGATTTATATCCATCTCATTTTCATCTACATTCACCTGTGATATCTTACCCTCCAATTGCTCTGTTGTTTTTAATTTAACCCTTATCCCTTCTATCCTTGTCTTTATTAAATTCAACCTCTCTTCATTTAGGAAATATTCTTTATCTTCAACTGCTATATTTCCATTTTCATATAACTCTTGTAATTCTCCCTCTGTCAAATCAACACTCCGCCCCCACTCTATCACTGCCCTATTTACTAGTTCAAGCTTTTTAAACTCAAGATTACTCAAATAAGAAATTATTGCGATTATCGCAAAGCCGCAAGCGGCAATCCCTGCCAGAAGGGTAACCAGTGCCTCAGAATTATATCCGAAAAATAACACTACAATTGCAAAAATTCCACTTATTATCTCTACTCCTTTTGATGCCCTTTTTGCCCAACGCACCCCGTTCTGTGTTATGGGCATTGGCGGCTGGTTCTCCTGAGCAGGAAGTAATTCAACCAATTCTAATAAAGCTGGACAACGCTCACATAATTCATCACACATGTCTGCATATTTAATACTAAGTATCATCGCCTCAATATAGGCATACGCGGCATCTTCCTCCTCCCCTATCATATTTAGATATTGACCTAAGTTATAATAAAAATCCGCAATAGAATCGTTTCCGGCCATGGGCAATAATCGAGCAGATATCTCTCCATTCAAAAAAGCTAACCATTTATAGCAGCGTGTATTATTTTCATCTTGTTTATCTTGTTCCGGTATTTCTGTTTGCACCATTCCTAATGTCCTGGCTATTTCTATATAATATTCAGGGTGATAACTACGCTTAATAATCAAAACAACGTTTAAGCCCAACTCTTGCACTCTTTTTTTAACATTTTCGCTATTTAATATTTCTTTAGCAATCGCTACTTCTCTTTCAATATCATTCTGATACCGCAGTCTCAAATATGCTACATCCCCTTCTATAGGGAATAAAACATATCCTTCTATTTCATTTGTCTGTTTTGATCTAATCTTCCATCCCTGGGCACCATTTCGTATCTTCCGCCAATCATCATTATAGCACTCTGGCGTATCACTTATACCTGCCGCATCTCTTCTATTTTCTTCAGGAATCAGGGCTAAATAATAACCTACTGGGATATCATCGCCGTTATTTATTGCTTCTATCTTATAATCACTATTAACAACAGCTGTTTGCTTGTTAGGATCAACATCAGCAGGAAAAGGTTCTTGCCTATATCCAGTGTCTGCGCATATCTTACCAACAAACCCGCTCAAAATATTGTATAGTACAAAACCATTAATAAGATCATTTGATGCCGCATATAACAATGCAGATTCTATAATTTGCTTTCCTTTTTCTTCACCGTAATGTTCAATAATCGCATCAAAAATAGTATCCGGATTAATGCTTGCAAAACACTGATACATTGTATCAATCAAATTAGCAAAACCCCAAGCTGCTCTTTGTTCTTCATTTTTTAAATCAGGTTGCCATGAAAAATTACCCAGGTTAATAACATATCCTTTATATCCCTCACCTGTGTCAGTTATAATAACATTAGACAAACTCCGATTAATATCAGGAATATATACATATTCTCCTGTTTCAAATTCTGGATATTCTTTTGCCCAGTCCCATTCTGTCAGCCTTGCTTTTATATAGGCTTTTTGGGCATGTATAATCTTCTGCTTAAGTCCTTCTTCTGTTAACCTTTTTTGAGAAAAATCTTCTCTTAAGCTAATTACTAAATCAAAACAATGAAATCCCGTAACAAAGTCCCTTCTAATAATCCTATTATTTGCATAAAATCCATATATAACCGGTACCCCAGGGGAACGCCTAAAATGTTTCCACAGTTTGACACGTGTTTTATTATTATCTCTCATAGAGCTTAAACCCGATAAAATCTTGACAATTTCTCTTTTTTCAACCCCATTATCGCCAATAAGTTCAACTAAATAAACCGTTGAAATCTTTCCTGCTGCAGTAAACATTCGGTAAAGACGTATTGAGTTTGAGCTGTCTAAAATAAAAAGAACAAAAAACTGGACACGCAAAAGACAATTTGTTAAAATGTATGCATGTCAACAACAGAATTCTGCGAAACAAAAAAAGAATGGGTACA
>JBDRCZ010000012.1:0-45763 GCA_043821285.1 Candidatus Omnitrophota bacterium
TGGATGAAGAAAAGATAAGGAAATATGTAAAGCATCAAGAAGAGAAGGAGAAAGAAGAAGAGGAACAACAAATGAAATTTGACCTCTTTTAGAGGTCTCTTTCAAGCACAAGCCACCACCTTTGGTGGTGGTAGTTGACTAGAAATTAGAGCAATTAGGTTAATTAGACATTTAAGAACTTAGATATAACCAATAACTAAAATCATTATATGCAGAAAAGGAAAATTAAAAAAATCGCGCTATTAACCAGTGGTGGGGATTCGCCGGGGATGAATGCGGCAATTCGCAGTGTTGTGCGGATTGCGCTTTATAAAAAATTGACGGTGATTGGAGTTATGCGCGGTTTTAATGGTTTGATTTGCGCTGATTTCAAGCCCATGGATCATCGCTCTGTTTCTAATATTATTGGTCTGGGGGGAACAGTTCTAAAAACATCAAGAAGCGAAGAATTCCCTAAATTATCCGGGCAGAAGAAAGCGGTTGATGCGATAAAAAGTAATAATATTGATGCCGTTGTCGCTATTGGCGGAGACGGAACGTATCACGGACTTTTGGCGCTTAAGCGGAACTGGCAGATCCCTTGTATGGGATTACCCGGTACGATTGATAATGACTTAAATGGGACAGAAGCGACGATTGGTTCGGATACCGCAGTAAATACGGCTTTAGATGCGATTGATAAGATACGTGATACGGTCTCAAGTCTTGAGCGTATTTTTGTTGTTGAAGTTATGGGTAAGGAATTCGGCTACATTGCCACACAAGTAGCTTTAGCCGGTGGTGCAGAGCAGGTGCTTTTACCGGGGAGAGCGATTAATATTCAAAATATTTGTCGTGAGATTAAACATGGATACCAACTGGGGAAGACAAGTTGGATTGTTATTGTTGCCGAAGGCGCAGGAAAGGCTGAAAAAATAGGTAAAATGATAACGGCCAATACTAATTTAGAAACAAGAGTTACCGTACTTGGACATATTCAACGTGGCGGCGTGCCAACAGCAAGTGACCGGGTACTGGCGACAAAATTAGGCGCATATGCGGTCGAACTGCTGATTAAGGGGATTTATGGGAAAGCGGTAGGGTTTAAGAAAGATGAAGTTTGTTATGTTGACTTAGAATATGCCTGTAAGAAAAAGAGGTTGAATGCTGCACCTTATCTGTCTTTGATTAAAATATTGACGTGAAATTATCTGTGATAATTTTACCTTAACCTTTGCCTTACACGAAAATCGAAGATCCGTTAAACCCAAATTTTGCATTAGGCAAAATTTGCCCAAAGGGCCGATCGTCTAAATCCGTATAGGATTTAGACTTGTTACCCTGGTATCCCGAAATTTACATGTATCTTTTTGGTGCCGATGTTCTTTTTTTAACTACTAAGTTATAAAGACGTTACAGCTGCTTAATATTTCTAATGCAAATTTTGGGTTAAAGTGTTATGTAGTGGATGTGGCAGGGTTATGATGGTAGTGATTGTATAATTTGTCCACGTATAGGAAACAATAAGATTTTCAATCGGTGGATAACTTGGGATTTAGGGTATAGTTTGGTATATTTGATTCATTGTTAAGGAAAGGGTTGAACACGAAAGGTTTTTAAATGGATAAAAAGATTCCGAAGGAATTTTTTTATTCGCTTAAACAAGGGAAAATTCTTTTCGACAATTTTCCCTTAAAGCTGCGCTTGTCCGCCTCGGGCGGAGGATCAATTCCCCGCCAAAATACATGGCGGGTCATTTAAGGAATCAGCTTAATATCCGCCTAACAGACTGGCGGATTAAATTCGCAGACGGACGTTGTCCTACAATTTACGTAGCTTACACCACGTAAATTGTCTGCTCATTTAAGGAGGTTAAATAGTAAATGGTTTATAATGATAAGAATAGCTTACTTGAGGCAGTAAAAAAAGCAGTAGAGGTAGAAGGGAGGAAAGTTAAGGTTTGTGATATAGGTGTGGTGCGTGAGCGTATTATTGATGATTTAGTGTATACGGCAAATTTGAGTGAAGATAGTCAAACAAAAAAGACGGCCCAGTTTCTTATATGGGAGATTGCCAAATCTTCTGGCGTTTATGTTGCTTCTGTTCAGGAGCTTTATGAAGCGCGCGGCCGGGGAGAAATAAGCGGATTTACGGTCCCGGCAGTTAATATGCGGGTGTTAACCTATGACATGGCCAGAGCAATAATCAGGGCCGCAATAAAGATTAATTGCGGTGCATTTATCTTTGAGATTGCTAAGTCTGAAATAGGATATACCAACCAACGCCCGGCAGAGTATACATGCTTTTGTCTGGCCGCAGCAGTAAAAGAAGGGTTTCAATGCCCATTATTTATTCAAGGAGATCACTTCCAGGTTAAAGCAAAAAATTATATCGATAATCCGAAAAAGGAATTAGATGGAATAAAAACACTTATGCGTGAGGCAGTTTCTGCTGGATTTTTGAATATTGATATTGATAGTTCGACCCTGGTGGATCTGAATAAAACAGATATTATTGAAGAACAGAGACTAAATTATGAGGTCTGTGCTGAATTAACAAAATATATCCGCGAAATACAGCCGGAAGGCATAAATATCTCTATTGGCGGTGAAATTGGGGAAGTCGGTGGAAAAAACAGCACCCCGGAAGAATTAAACGCATTTATGGACAATTACTTGAAGCTTTTACCCTGTGGGATGAAAAGTATTAGTAAAATAAGCATTCAAACCGGCACCTCACATGGCGGGGTAGTTTTACCGGATGGCAGCATTGCGAAAGTTAAGCTTGATTTTGATACATTAAAAAAACTCTCGGATCTTGCACGTAATAAATATGCAATGAGCGGTGCGGTGCAGCATGGTGCTTCCACTTTACCGAAAGAGGCCTTTCATAAGTTTCCTGAGGTTGAGGCGGCGGAAGTGCATCTGGCAACGCAGTTTCAGAACATGGTTTATGACAGCAGCAATTTTTCCCAGGAATTAAAAGAAAAAATATATCGGTGGATTAAGAAGGAATGTGCAGACGAGAAAAAAGAAGACGATACTGATGAACAGTTTATTTATAAAACACGCAAAAAAGCGGTTGGCCCATTCAAAAAAGATATCATGAATTTGCCGAATGATCAACGTTCTATGATTGGCCGGGAACTTGAGGAAATGTTTGATTTTCTATTTAAGCAGCTTAAAGTGATGGATACTCGTGATATTGTGGTCAAATATATATCAAGAAAAGAGCTGCCTTTTCCTGTACCAATAAAAGGTGAACACAACGATGCCGAGGTAGATTACGAAGGTGCGGACTAATGCTCTGTCAAAAGCGGACTTGGCGGGTTTAGTACGAGATTAAAAAATTCTTACCACGAAGCTCACGAAGGAAATAAAATATTTGTCTAATTCGCGTGATTTGTAGTTAAAGAATAATTGATGATTTTTTCTCCTATCTGTTTTATCCAGTTTATCCGCTATTTGTGATCGTAAGATAGGTTAATAATCTATTCTTTGTTGTTTTTTTGAACAATCCGCGCCTTTTTAATAGAGCCACAATTATTGTTTAACTTTTTTATTATCGTTTATGTATAATGCATTCACTTTTAAAAAAAGAAATAAAAATAACAAAAATAAGGAAGGGATGTAAGAAGTAAAAGGTAAAAGCAGCAAAAATTTTTTATATTGACAAAGTGTACTCTTAAGTGTATACTTGTATTAAGGGGGTAAGTGTTATGCATACGGTAAGCATGAAAGAGTTACGGCCTAATTTGCCGCATATTATCGGAGAAGTGGATAAAAAATTTGAAAGGATCATTATTACTAAACGCGGACATCCAGTGGTAGTTATGCTGAGTATTGATGATTATGAAAGTATTATGGAAACTCTAGATGTTTTGTCCGATAAACCAACGGTGGAGAGAATTAAAAAAGGATTGGACGAAGTAAGAACAGGAAATAAGGTTCTATTACATCAGTTGAGAAAGAAAATAGAACATGTATCAGGTTGAGCTTTCACGTATTGCGGCAAAAGAGTTAGAACGGATTTATAACTCTGATCGAAAAATCTATTTTAGAATCATTTCCGTTTTGGAGTCGCTCTCAGATGACCCGTTTCAAGGAAAGGCCCTAAAGAATGTATTAAAAGGGTTTTATTCGTATCGTGTAGGCGTATATAGAATAATTTACGCGGTAGAACAGAAGGAGTTATTAATTAGTATAATTGATATCGGACATAGACGAGATATTTATAGATAGTGATAAAAAAATAAATCTTAATAATTACATCTTCTTAATCCTACTTGATTTCTTCCAGTTTTTCTTCGTGTTCTTCGTGGTAAAATTTTATAGAGAGGATTTTTTAAGCAAGAATGTGCCAAGGATTATGAAAAAAATATTCGCAAACCAGGCGGATATTGCCGGCAATATCAGTCCCGCCTTGCCAAAGGAAATCGCAATGGCATTTACCCCCCAGTAGGAAAAAGCAATGAAGATGCTTATCCCCATTCCTAATAATACTCCCTGCCTTTGACTGCTGACTAAGGAAAAGGGGAGGGCAATGAATACGGCGATTAGGTTCGCGAAACAAAGTGCTACGCGTGAATAGAGGTCTATGCGTTCTTTTCGTGGTGATTTTCCCGTACGGTAGAGCCAGCGTACATATCGCCGGTGCTCGGCATAAGACATAAAATTGGGCTGAAGCTCAGAACGTTCAAAATCCGCGGGTTTTTCGGGAAAATTATAAGATTTCCCCTGGAAATTAGTTGGCTTAAGAGAAATTTGATTATTTAAATATTGTGTTTCAATAACGTTATTGAATGTCCATTTATTATCAATCCATACCCCACTGCTGGCGGTTATTTTACGGGTTATGTTGTTAAGATGATCATGTTCTAAGATGGTGATGTCAGACATTTCTGCACGGGCAACGTCGTAACTTCTGACAAAATAGATGCGGTTATCCATGCCATATAAGCTGGCGTTTGAAAGTATTTTGTTTTCTTGTGTCGGCTGATTACGTTTAAAATATTGTTCTTTTATTTTTATTGCCGCAAGGTAATTATAAGGTACGATTTTATCATTTAGGTAAATCATGCATATGCTGCCCAGCAGACCAATGCCTAAAAATATCGAGATAATCCGCCAAATGTTAATACCCGCGGCAATAATTGCAATAATTTCATTATGCTTATTTAATGTTCCCATGGCATAGAGCGTGGCCAGGAGAAGTGCCATTGGCATAACCTGCGTTAAGATCAAGGGAATGATTTTTTGATAGTAGGTTAAGACTATAATTAACGAAGTGCTGGATTTTGTTATCTCATCAAGATTACTTAAGATGTCAATTACACAGTAAAGAAATATAAAAATAACTAGGCAGTAAAAAAACGGCCGGATAACCGCGCCGGTAATATAACGGTCAATGATTTTCATCTTTTAAACACATTCCAGGATAAATTCAGCCCGATTAACAAAAAGATAATATTCGCAATCCACATTGCCATGGGAGCGGGGATGATTTGTTTTAGCGAGAGAACTTCACCGAGAATAACAATTAAATAGTAAATGATGATCAGAACCAGACTGATGCCAAAACTTATAGAATATTCCCGGCGTTTAGTTTTGATTCCTAACGGGATAGCGATTAGGGCAAAAATAAAGCTGGCAAAAGAAATGCTGATTTTTTTATGGAATTCTGTAAGTAACGGGTAGATATCAATATTGACGCGTTTAAAATAATCGATTTCTTTTCTCAGCTCTGCTAAGGTCATGTCCTTTGGTTTTTTTTCCAGCTCATCGGGATTTTGATTTTCTGCCAGTACTAAGGGCATGTAATATGTTTTAAAATTTAGTTTGTAAAATGCGTCATTTTTTCCGGATTCGTCGATTGTACCATCGATTAATTTTAATTTTATTTCTTTTTTATTGGCAATGGGGATAAATTCCCCGGAATTAGCAATAATGATCCGCGTGGGTTTATTTGGCTGCGGCTGATAGATGCGGATATTATAGAGATAATTGTTTTTAATTTGATAAATAAAGATCACCGCCCCTTTAAATGCCTTAATAAACGTTTTTGGTTCGAGCGCGGCAGTCGGCCGTCTTAATCCGATATCGATGAGTGTCTTCCGGGATAAGAAGTGTGATTTAGGGATGATCGTGTCATTTAGATGCAGACAGATAATGCTAAGCATAAGGGCAGTAAGGATAACCGGTTGGATTACGCGAAACAGACTTATTCCGCTTGCCCGCATTGCGGTAATTTCATTATCACAGGAAAGGCGGTTAAATGTTAAAAGGGCCGATGTCAGTATTCCCATGGGGATGGCAAATATCAACAGATATGGAATGAGATATGAAAATAGTTTTAAGACTAAGACAATATTGACCCCTTTGGTGATTACTAATTCTGCCAGCTGGATAAAATTCCCCATCACCAGAATAAATGTTAAAATTACTATAGACATGATGAAAGCAGTAAACCACGTATTATAAACGTAGCTTTTTAATATGTACATTTAATAACCTCTGGCTAAGGTGAATACGGATACTGTTTTTGCCCCGCCGGTTTTGAGAGTTTTGGCGCATTCGTTGGCAGTTATGCCGGTTGTATAGATATCATCAATTAATAATATTTTTTTATTTAATGTTTTTTTATCCTGTAAAATAAACGCCCCGGCGATATTTTTTTCGCGCTGTCTGCGGGAGAGCTGGTTCTGCGGCAGGGTATTACGGGTTCTTTTTAACAGATTATTGTTTAACGGAATTTTAAACCGCAGCGAGAGTCTATGGCTCAGTATTGCCGATTGATTAAATTCCCGCAGATGCATTTTACGCGGATGAATAGGAACCGAGGAGATGATATCAAAATCCTGTACCGGTATATGAATATTTGCAAAATCAATCATGATGTTTACGAGAGTTTTTATTAATTTAAGGTTACCTTTATATTTGAACTCGTGAATGCAATGACGGATTACGCCCTCGTATATACAAGCTGACCATACCTGTTCATAATAATGCCGGCTTTCCTGGCAATCACGGCATTGATGAATGTGGCTAACCATGGAAATACTAACCGGTATGGACTTGCCGCATGTTCTGCAGAAAGGCGCAATGTTCGATACGATGTTTTTTTGGCAGGTGATACATAACCAGTGTTCACTGGGAGGAGAAATAAAACACTTACACCCGGCACAGGTCAACGGATAAATTATGTTAATTAAGTTTTTGTATGTTTTTTGGACAAAGTTCAATTTTGTAAAACACCTCTTTGGGTTAACTATACCATATCTAACTTATAATTGTCAACCCGGTGAAACAATGAAGCCACCTTGCAGTAAGTTGCAGGGTGGCTTCATTTATGTCAAAGTTCTTGACCGATTGCTGATTTAATGGTATATTTTATCGTTGTTGCTTGTAATATGTTATTATAACCGGGGGTAAATCTGATGATGAAGATATTATTTAAAAAATCGCGGCAGAATTCTCCGAGACAATCAGTGGGGATAAATAGTATGTTCATCATTATTTCATTGTCTTTTGTAGTTTTACTCAGTATGGTAAACTCTGCAAACGCAACGTCAGTTAAAATTGTTACTGGAGAAAGAGGGTATTATCTTCTATTAGATGGTGCGCCTTTTTATATTAAAGGTCTGGGGTGCGGGGAAGATGTTGGTGTTTTGGGCAATGATTATCTAAAAATGGCAAAAGAAGCAGGCGCTAATGCCGTGCGTACCTGGGGCACAAATCAAGGTGATAAAAATTATTTAGATGCTGCGGCCAAATATGGATTAAAGGTTGCTGCCGGTATTTGGCTGAATTATGTCGATGATGACGGGGCATACAGTTATTTATCTGATGAAAAATATTTAGCAAACAAGAAAAAAGAAATCATTGAGTATGTAAAAACCTTCAAAGACCATCCGGCAATATTAATGTGGAATGTTGGTAATGAAGCGATTGTTTTTACCAAAAATGAAAAAGAAAAAATTGCTCTTTGCAGATTTTTAAATGAGATTTGTGCCACAATTCATGACCTTGATCCAGACCATCCGATTATCTATGCCGGGGCAGGGACCACGCATTTCAAATATTTAAAAAAATACGTCCCGAACATTGATATTATTGGCGTTAATTGTTATTGCAGTGTACGGTTTATTCAGGTTGACTGGGAGAATTTAAATTGGCATAAGCCTTATGTATTAACCGAGCTTGGGGCAAGACTGCCGCAAGATACCGGAAAGGATAAGAATCGACTGCCGCGGGAATTGTCAGATCAGGCAAAGGCAATTTTCTACCGGGAGCATATTGACCAGATGTTTGATTTTCAAGGCAGTAATCTTGGCGGTTTCGTGTTTCATCTTGGTGAGACGACCCAGGAATCAATGACCTGGTGGAATGTTAATGAATATTCCGATAAAAGACTCGCTTATTGGATAATTCATCGTGCCTATACAAAAGAACCGATAAAAAACTATCCGCCAGAAATAAAAAGTTTTGTTCTTTCAGAATATCGGCATGTCCGGCCGGGACAGGTAATTAATGCGGAAGTTTTGACAGAGGATACGGAGCAGGAGGCATTGTATTATCGCTATGCAATAAGCACGGCGATTGGCGGAGTATTAAAATATTATGTTAATAATTATCTGGGGACGGTTGTTTATGGTGCCGGCCCCTGCGTAAAAATAAAATCTCCAGCAGAAAAAGGCAATTACCGTGTTTATGTGTTTGTGTATGATCAAAGTGGTAATGTTACAAGTATGAATCACTCAATAACTATCGCCGATGACTAAGCCGGCAATTATCTATAAAGATAGGTATATTTTGATTGTGAATAAAACTCCCGGATTTTTGGTTGATTCGGATCATTGTTGTGAAAAACCTACCGTAACCTCAATATTAGAACATCAATTAGCAAATAATTCTGCAAAGAAACACCTGAGCGTTTTACCCTGCCACCGGTTGGACCGCGATACCAGCGGGGTGATTGTTTATGCCTTGGATAAAAAAAGTCAACAGAACATTATGCAGCAGTTTAAATTGCGTAAGGTATTAAAAAAATATATTGCCTATGTACAGGGAAGAATGGAAAGGATGTCCGGGGAGATAAGGAGTTTTATTGATACGAAATATCCATATTTTTCCGCAAACAAAAACCGCGGGAAACTTGCAATAACAAAGTTTAAAGTGATCGATATTTGTAATTTTTTTAGCATTGTCGAAGCGCGACCGCTTACCGGCCGGACTAATCAACTGCGTATTCATTTTCGGCAGATTAAACATCCAATTATCGGTGAACGCAAGTATGCATTCGGTAAAGATTTTTTGTTAAAGTTTAAGCGGGTAGCATTACATGCCGCGGAAATAAGGTTTTACCACCCCGGCACTTTAAAGTTAATGAAATTTTCTGCACCCCTGCCAAAGGATATGAAAGATTTTTGTGCAAAAAATGGATAATTTGTTGTATAATTAAAAAACATAGGACAGAGATTAAAGAGATCGTTATTCTTATAGAAAAAAATCCGTGCAGCATTTGTGTAAATCCGTGGCTAAAAAAATTTAAACCACGTTTTCTAAATGCGTGATAATCAGTGTTTATTAAAAGTGCAGACAGCTTTTAACAAAGCGTAGAATATTAAGAGGTATGGAATAATGAAAAAGACTTTTGTGCTTGATACCAATGTATTGTTGCATGATGCGGCTGCGATTACCAGCTTTGGCGATAATGAAGTAGTATTACCAATTGAAGTACTGGAAGAGCTTGACCGCTTTAAAAAAGATACTGATGAGAAAGGTAGAAACGCCAGAGAAACCATACGTCTTTTAGACGCCCTGCGCGTAAAAGGCAGTCTTGGTCAAGGCATTGAACTTGATAATCGCGGAAGAGTAAGGATTATTGTCCAGGTGGATTATACCCAGGCAAAGGAGTTGGGACTGGAACCGGATGTGGTAGATAACCGTCTTTTGATGACGGCCTATATTCTTAAAAAACAGGGACAAACCGTGATCTTTGTTTCCAAAGATATAAATGCCCGGGTGAAATGTGATGCGATCGGTATTAAATCTGTGGATTTTGAACGCAAAAAAATAGATTTTAACCGTTTGTACAGCGGTTGGAGAAAAATTGTTGTACCGCGAGACTTAATTGATAATTTTTATAAAAATAAAACACTTAAATTGGAAGGGGAAAAATTTTTTCCTAATGAGTTTGTCATGTTGAGTGACGAGGCAAATTCCAAGCATACTGCATTGGCCAGGTTTAAAAGTTTAGAGGAGGGACTTTGTGCTTTAAAGGGCAATTTAGAAGTCTGGTCAGTAAGGCCGCGTAATAAAGAACAGGCAATGGCGTTAGAGTTGTTGCTTGATGAAAGTGTCTGGCTGCTTACACTTGTCGGACAGGCCGGTACGGGAAAGACACTCTTAGCTCTTGCCGCCGGTCTAAAAAAGGTTGTTGATGAAAAAACCTACGCGAAGATGCTCGTTTCCCGGCCAATAATGCCTTTGGGCCGGGACATTGGATATTTACCGGGAACAAAAGAAGAAAAACTCTCTAATTGGATGGAGCCAATTTTTGATAATCTGGAATACCTTTTGTCTTTACAGCATAAAAGAGATAAATTTCAAGATGTGGAAGATCTGATTAATTCCGGACTGGTTCAGCTTGAGGCGTTAACTTATATGCGTGGACGGAGTATTCCCAATCAATTTATCATTATTGATGAAGCGCAAAATCTAACGCCCCATGAGATTAAAACCGTGGTCAGCCGGGCCGGTAACCACACTAAAGTGATCTTGACCGGCGACCCTTACCAAATCGATAATCCCTATCTTGATATCAGCAGTAATGGTCTGGCATATTGTGTTGAACATATGAAGGAACAGGAAATTTTTGGGCATGTGACATTGGTAAAGAGTGAGCGCAGCCAGTTAGCCTCGCTGGCAGCAGAGTTCTTATAGTTCAGATTTTGCTTGCATCCGCCAATGCGGATGGCCGGAAAATGATTTCATTTTCCGTGTATGAGTCTCCCCCGCTAGTCTGCTTATGGGGAGATTCATTAACAATTCACGAAAAAATATAAAAAAAAGGAATGGAATAATCAATGAGTGATGATAAATTAACACAGTTCTTATCGCTGGTTCAGGTTGATAATTATGAGTCAAATTATATACAGGACATTACCAACGATACATATTTTGGTTTTCCGATTAGCCCGATAATTGCTGCTGAGCACAAACTTATTTCCGGGGAAGCGAAATCCGTGGCTTATTTTTCTATGGAGTATGGTTTAGCTCCTTCGATTTATCATCCGTTTAAGAAACGCGGCGGCATTGGCGAATTAAATAAGTTTGCCGCACATCAAATTTTCTCGAACATGCGTGCAATTGATTATTTTGTGAGATTGGATATTGAAAAAATGCTTGATCTGCCAATATATAGCGGCGGATTAGGGGTGTTGGCCGGAGATACCGTGAAAACTGCGGCAGATTTGGGAATAAGCATGGCTGCGGTAGGAATATTGTGGAATAAGGGATATTTTAAGCAAAATTTTTGGTTTAGAGATGGGCAGATTTCCATGGATATGTATTGGGATCCCCATAACTATCCCGGTCTTATTCCGCTAAAAAATATTATTCAGCTTAAAATAAAAAGTACGACGCTTAGTCTTCGATTATGGAAATATTATGTTTTGAGTTTTAACAAACAGCATGCGGTACCGGTGATATTATTGGATGCAAATATCGCGGAGAATACTGATGAGAAAAGACGACTGACAGATCATTTATATATTAGTGACCGGGTAAATTGGAAAATATTACAACGGGTAATCTTGGGGATGGGGGGGATAAAGGCACTTGAGGAACTGGGATATAATATTGGTATTTATCATTTAAATGAAGGGCATGCGGCACTGGCTTATGTTGCCAAATCCGAAGGTAAGACCGAAGAGGAAAAGGAACGGTTAAAAGATCATTTTGCTTACACTTGCCATACGCCGGTTGCTGCCGGGCATGACAAGTTTTCGGTTCGGGATTTGGAGCCGATATTTACCGAATATCAGGCAGAGTTACTTAAAAATTTGGGTATGGATAAAAGTGTCGAAAACATGGTAAATCTCACGGAACTGGCAATTAATACCTCGAAATTTATTAATGTAGTGAGCAAAAGACATGCCGAGGTTACCAAAGTTCAGTTTCCGGCTTACGCAAACCGGGTGATTCCCATAACCAATGGCGTGCATATACACACCTGGCTTTCAAAACCATTTTCGAACTTATTTGATCGGTATAACGAGGTAATTGGCGATTGGAAGAAAGAACCTACGCTGCTTAAAAATGTGGTTAATTTACGCGCAAATAAACAATTCCGTATAGACCTTTGGCAGGCACATCAGGAGAATAAAAAGCGCCTGATGCATTTATTAAGGCATTGGCATTTTAAAGAAAATGTTTTTACGTTGAGCTGGGCGCGTCGACTCGCCGCATATAAACGGCCAAGTTTAATTTTACAAGATCCGTCTCATCTGATTAAGCTGGCAAAGAATATTGGACCAATACAAATAATCTTTGCCGGAAAAGCTCATCCGCATGACGATATTGGTGATACGATTATTAATGAGATGTTGGACCGGATTGATGCCCTTTATTCGAGCCGGAATCTTATCAGGATTGTCATCTTAGAGAATTATGATACTTATTTCGGTAAATTACTCACCAGTTCCGTGGATATTTGGTTAAATAATCCCCTGCCGCCTTTTGAGGCCTCGGGCACGAGCGGGATGAAGGCAATTTTAAATGGGGTTATCCAGCTCTCTACAGTTGACGGATGGGTGGTCGAAACAGCAGGTCAAGATATTGGCTGGGTATTTGGTTATGAATATAAAGGCGGGGATATTGGTTCCGAGCATAACTTACGTATGAGGGAAGATTCCGAAGCGCTATATAGCCGGCTGGAGGAAATTATGACCATTTATTATAAGATAAATAACAATGGAAAGATCGATGATGAATCTCTATGGATTGATAAAATGATTAATGCAATTGCCGCGGGCAGCTATTTTAGTACCCACCGCATGGTCAGAGAGTATATTGAGCATATTTGGGACAAAGTTAAATAAACCTGATAAATTGTATCCTATTGGCTATGCAGAAAAAATGGAAGCAACTGATTTTTATTGTTGTTATTTTTATTTTGTTGTTTACAAATCGAATTATTAGCTCAGGAGATGAGTTATTTATGCGCCAGCGAGAAGAGATGGTTCGAACACAAATTGAGCAACGCGGAATAACGGATAAAAGGGTATTATCCGCAATGCGCAAGGTGCCGCGACATGCCTTTGTGTTGCTGACGCATAAGATGCAGGCTTACGTGGATCGCCCCCTGCCGATTGGTGAAGGACAAACGATTTCTCAGCCATATATTGTTGCCTTGATGACGGAAAGCTTAAAACTAAGTCCCACTTGCCGGGTGCTGGAAATTGGCACCGGTTCAGGATATCAGGCCGCAATCCTTGCGGAAATTTGTCAGCAAATATATACTATTGAAATAATCCCAGAACTTGCTAAACGGGCAGAGGAGACATTACGCGGGTTAGGGTACGAGAATATAACCATTAAGACCGGTGATGGTTATAAGGGCTGGACCGAACATGCCCCGTTTGATGCGATCATTGTTACTGCCGCGCCTGAGAAAATACCCGAGCAGCTGGTGGAGCAATTAATCGATGGCGGCAGAATGGTTTTACCAGTAGGAAAAACAGAATATCAACAGTTGATCTTACTGACAAAAGAAGGAGAGATTATTAAAAAGGAATTTATCACTCCGGTTAGGTTTGTGCCAATGGTGCACGGAAAGGAACCGTAATTCCAAAATCCACTCGAAGATATGCTTTCTATTAATAAATATTGATTATCGAAAGGGATGTAATTGTGGCAATCCCCGGAGCGAGGTATGCCTTGAATATTGCTGGTGTTTTTAAAGAAAAGAGCGAACAATATAAATGCCGTAGTGCGTGCGAGGTAAAAAGATTAGATAAGTGGCAGACGATAACCTATGAACAGCTAAATCTTACCATAGGCCGCCTGGTGGTTTTTATTAAACAACTTGGTATAAAAAAACAGGACCGTTTGGCAATAATCTTAGATAACCGGCCGGAATGGGTTGAGATTTTTTTTGCTGCCAGTTTTGTTGGTGCGGTCGTTGTGCCTTTGAACCCTCAGGCAACACCAGAGGAAATTAAAAATATCCTGATTGATTCTGGAACAAGTATTGTATTTATTTCAGACAAATATTGCCAATTTTATCCAACGATCGAAGGATTGGAAACAATCAGAAAGATTATTATACTGGATAAATCTAATACTGCGGGGAAATATGTTACTTTTCCAGCGGTATCCGCGGTAACATCAGTTTCACTTACCGAGTACGAACCTACCGCTACATTGGATGACCTAATGGTAATTCTTTATACTTCAGGAACGACCGCTGCCCCAAAGGGGGTAATGTTAACTCATGCAAACCTACTGTCCAATTTTAATTCGATAAAGAAACTTGCGATATTAAGAGAAGATGATGTGATTTTAGCAGTTTTGCCGCTATATCATGCGTATCCTTTAATGGCAACATTATTAGTCCCATTATTATTAGGTTTAAAAGTTGTTTTTTTGCCTGATGATTGGCCGCAGAATATTAGAACGTACATCAAAGAAACAAATGTGACGGTTTTTGTCGGGGTACCGTTAATTTATGAAATGCTGCATCGACACATATCAAACAAGATAAAGACCGCCACCTTATTGATACGTCTCTATCTTAAGGCAACACTAAACCTTAACGTAATTGCTCGTAAAATGCAGCATTACCTTCCCGGCGTGGGGGGATTACCTGCTTGCCGGTGGGGTATCCATAGTGCATTCAGTAAAAATTTGCGGCTTATGATCTGCGGGGGGGCAAAGCTTAAAGAATCTATTGAGAGAGATTTTCTCAACTGGGGGTTTAAGATTATTCAAGGATATGGCTTGACGGAAACCTCCCCGGTCGTAACATTTAATCTGCCAGATTCATCAAAAATAGGCTCCGTGGGAAAGCCGATTTTAGATGCCCGGGTAGAGATAATAAATCAGAGCGTATCCGGTATTGGTGAGGTTGCCGTACGCGGGCCAAATGTGATGAAAGGATATTACAAGAAAGAAGAGGAAACAAGAAATTGTTTTAAGGACGGCTGGTTTTTGACCGGTGATCAGGGGTATTTAGATAAACAAGGATATCTTTATCTAACCGGGCGATTAAAAGAGGTGATTGTTTTAAGTTCAGGTAAAAATATCTATCCGGAAGAAGTAGAGGCTTATTATGCGAATATGCCCTGTGTTAAGGAAATATGCATCTTAGGGATGAGCAAAACAGAAGATAAAGATAATGCGGATTATCTTTACGCGGTGGTTGTGCCCAATTTTGATTATTTAAAAAATCAGGGTGAATTTAACGTACGGGAGGTAATAAAAAACAGACTAGACGACCTATCCAAAGACCTGCCGGATTACCGGCGCTTGCGTGGCTTTACCATAAGCCGGGATCCCCTGCCGCGAACTTCTCTAGGCAAAATAAAGCGTTATGAGCTAAGGGATAGATATATTAAGTCAGATGACCAAGAGCCAAGACCGGAAAAGGAATTATCCCCTGAGGAAAAGGAAATTTTTGAAAGAGAGCCGGGGCGTACGATAGTTAATTATTTAAGACAGGAATTAAATATAAAAAAATCATTACATCCTAATGACAGCCTTGAACTTGATCTGGGACTTGATTCTTTGGCCATGGCGGAACTATTTGCAGCAATAGAACGTATTTTTAATCTTGAAATACAGGATTTGTCCATTGCCGCGAGTATTTATACCTTAAAAGACTTAATTTATAAAGTTAAAGAATGGTGGTTAGCCGCAGAACTGACCGGGGCATCATTGCCTGATATTGCCGACACATGGCGAATACACTGGACACAAATTATCAGGGATCCGCTGGATTCAGATTTTAACCAGAGAATACGTCTTAATTTAACTTTAGCGGATTATTTAATTACCGGGATGGCCAGAATCATATTAACCTTATTTTTTAAATTATTTTACCGATTAAAAGTGAAAGGGGTGGAAAACATCCCTCGCGATAGTCATTGTATTTTATGCAGTAATCATGTAAGTTTTTATGATGGTTTTTTGATTGCGACAGCTATCCCTTACCGAAAGCAGCTTGAACTCTTTTTTATTGGTTTTAAAAAATATTTCGAGCCTAAACCAATTAAATTATTAACCAAAACAATGCGGGTTATTCCGGTAGATGCCCCGGAAATTGTCCATGCGCTTAAGGCAGCATATTTTGTTTTAAAGAATAAAAAGTCCCTGTGCATTTTTCCAGAAGGTGAGAGGTCTATAGACGGGGAAGTGAAAAAATTTAAAAAGGGTGTGGGGATTTTAGTAAAAGAGTTAAATATTGGCGTTATTCCGGTTTATCTAAAAGGGGCATACGCGTCTTGGCCGCGAACAAAAAAGTTTCCCGGGTTACATCCGCTTGAGGTAATTTTTGGCAAGCTGCAATCTGCAGCAGTTCTTGAAAAAGAAGGTTTTACCCGGGGTGAAAAAGACGAATATGCGGCAATTGCCGGTTCAATTCAAAATAAAGTTACCGAACTTCAAAAACAAAAGGGGTAAAAAATATGTCAAAATTATCAACAGTTCAGGAACTCTGGCAGTTTGTTTGTGAGAATAAAAAATGGGTAATTTTCCCGATAATCTTTTGCCTGCTTTTATTAGGGGCATTGATTATCTTGACTTCTAATGCCGCGGTAGCGCCTTTTATTTATACCTTGTTTTAAACGGGCGAAATTCGTCAATATTGCTGTTCAAATCTTTCTTTATGGAGAGTGTCTTCTTTCTTTTCTATCCAGTAAGTATTGCTGTTTTTATCTATTTTAAGATTTAAAAAATCCTTTTTGCATATTCGGGCAGCTAATCCGATTGGGGTGATGATCAAATAATATACAATGCTTAATATAATAGTAGATATAGCATTAATGATTAATAACCAAATATAACCGAGCAGCTTATGCAGTGGTTTTAGGACCGAAGGAATAAAAATACCACCGGTCAAAATAACGTTGCCAAAGATAATAAAATATATAGATTCAGATTTAAGCTGAAAATATTTTATTATTCCCAGAATTAACCAGAGACTGCCGAATATTATCCCGAAACATCTTAGTTCTTTAAGATCATTTATTTTTTTATCGCGCATATTTTAATCCCGATAAACCCAAATTTTGCATTAGGCAAAATTTGGGTTTATCGGCTTTTGAGACTTTTTATCCAGCAGAAAATTACCCATAACTAAATAATCCATTTCCGTATGCAAGAAACAGGCATAGGCTTCATCCGGAGTACAGACAATTGGCTCGCCACGCACATTGAATGATGTATTAATAACCACCGCGCATTTATATTTTTCGTTAAATTTAGCAAGCAGCTTATAATAAAAAGGATTATCTTTATAATCTATTGTCTGCACCCTGGAAGTATAATCAACATGGGTTGTTGCCGGGATTGTCGAGCGGGTGACTTTAAGTTTATCTAAACCGACAAACTTTTTTTCTGTGGCCGTTATGTTTTTTTGTTGTTCTTTTTTAACCGGGGCAACCAACAGCATATACGGACTTTCCCGGTCAAGTTCGAAATACTCGGAAACTTTTTCTTTTAGCACTGAGGGCGCAAATGGCCGGAAACTTTCACGAAATTTTATCTTGAGGTTTATTTTTTTTTGCATCTCTTTTAAGCGGGCATCACCAAGGATTGAACGGTTGCCCAATGCCCGCGGACCAAATTCCATACGTCCCTGAAACCATCCGATAACCTTACCGGCAGCAATTAAATCCGCGGTCTTTTCATATATTGCCGCATCGTCTAATTTAACATACGGGATATGATAGTTATTTAAGTAGTTCAGAATATAAGTATTATCAAATGCCGGCCCTAATAAAGAACCTTTTTGCCGGTCAGTTTTATTATCAGCAGTTCTTTTATTTTGCCGGTACTCATACCAGGCAAATAAGGCCGCGCCTAATGCCCCACCAGCATCACCGGCGGCGGGTTGTATCCAAATACGTTCAAAGCACCCTTCACGTAATATTTTTCCGTTACTTACACAGTTTAAAGCAACCCCGCCGGCTAAACAAAGATTTTTTTGCTTAGTCTGGAGATAAACATGTTTGGTCATTCTGAGCATGATTTCTTCGGTTACCACCTGAATTGAACAAGCAATATCCATGTGTCGTTGGGTTAATCTTGTATCTGGTTTTCTCGGAGGGCCGCCAAATAATCGATGAAAATGATTATTGGTCATTGTCAGTCCGGCACAGTAATTAAAATATTTCAGGTTTAATTTAAACGAACCGTCTTTTTTTAAATCGAGAAGTTCTGATAAAATTAAATCTTTATAATGCGGGTTACCGTAAGGGGCTAAGCCCATTAACTTGTATTCACCAGAGTTAACTTTAAACCCGGTATAATAGGTAAATGCAGAGTAGAGCAGTCCCAGGGAATGGGGAAATTGCAGTTCAGCAATAAGTTTAACATGATTATCCTGACCAATGCCGTAACTTGCTGTTGCCCATTCACCAACACCATCGATTGTCAGAAAGGCCGCTTGTTGATAAGGAGAAGGGAAAAATGCTGATGCCGCATGAGATATATGGTGGTTAGGAAATATAATCTTGCCGGAAAAATTTAACTCTTTTCTGATCAGGTCTTTTATCCAGAGTTTTTGTTTTATCCATACCGGCATTGCCTTAATAAATGAGCGGATACCCCAGGGGGCAAATGCCAGATAACTTTCGAGTATTCGGTCGAATTTAATAAACGGCTTGTCATAAAAGGCAATAATATCAATATCCTTGATTATAAGTTTACTGTTTTTAAGGCAATAATTGATAGAATTAATCGGAAAAGCCGGGTCGAATTTTTTACGGGTAAAGCGCTCTTCCTGAACAGCAGAAATAATCACGCCATCCTGAACTAGACAAGCCGCACTGTCATGGTAAAAGGCCGATATGCCAATAATGTTCATCGTGTTTATATTTTAACAAGATATAGAGAATAGTGCAAGAGCTAAGTATTCTTTTGTTGCGTGTTGTTGATTGATATGCTACAATACTCTAACTTCTGAAATGCCTGCCGCGGGCCGGGTTTTGCTTTTGCCGGGGCAGTGACCTCGGACAGAAAATTGCGAAAAAACAAAAGGAATATGGCAAACCATGACGATTAAGAAAAGTAAGGCGATTTATGAAATTGAAGAGAAGATGCAGGATTTAGCAGAAGGCAGTCTGCGCTGCAAGGTATTAGAATGTACCAAAAATTTTAAATTTTCATGGATACAACTGGGACAGTTTTTGGTAACCGTGTATAACGATAAGCGTTATAAAGAATGGGGATATTCGACGTTTGAGTTTTATTGTAAGAAAGAAGTAGGGATTAGAAAGGAGACTGCCCTGAAACTCTTGCGCTCATATTATTTTTTGGAGAAAGAAGAACCGGAGTTATTAAAAGAAGATTATCTCAAAGATACCTCTGCCGGACAGGTGCCGCTGCTGGATGCGATTAATACCTTAAGGCTTGCCAAACAAAATAGAAATATTAACGAAGAAGGATATAATAAATTAAAAAACCAAGTGCTTACTGAGGGAAGAGATGAACAAGAGGCAAAAAAGTCCTTTCGTTCTTTGCTTGAGTCTTTCAGAGAAGACGAGCCAGAAGTTGCCAGAGAGAAAAGAAGGATTGCCGTGGTTAAGCGTATGGTTTCGACACTTAATTCTTTAAAGATCGAAGTCGAGGTGAGTAAGTTGTTGTCCCCGCAACTTGTTAACTCACTGGATGTTATTATAAAGAAAATAGAAAAAGAACTTGCCTGAAATTTAAAAATGGCCGGGGATAGTTTGTTTCCCATGACAAAAAATATCCAAACATTACTCACATTATTGCGGCAGTAAAAAAGGAGATTACTGATGGATCTAGTGCATGTGATTGGGACAGTAGCGGCAATAATTTTACCGTTATGGAATATTCCATTAATCATGAGAATAAAAAAGCGAAAATCTTCCCATGACGTAAGTCTTTGGTGGGTTTGGGGCGTATGGGTGTGTTTTGTGTTGATGTTACCTTCTGGCTTAAATACGGTGGATATTGTATTTAAAACGTTTACTGTTGGTAATTTTATTCTTTTTACGTCAGTTTTATACTATGTGGTAAAATACCGATAGCCTTTGACTACTCCTAAAAAATACAGGATTAGCCAAATAAAATCCTTGGAAAACAGCCATATTTATATATAATGAGGAGGTAGAAAATGGATACGTTTGTGTGTGGTATTTGTGGTTATCTTGCGTTTAAACAGTCACCAGAGGTATGTCCGGTATGTAATTCTCCCCGCAGCCAGTTTCAGCTTAATACCAATACCGTAAGACAAGCCGCCAGTGTCGAGGACCTTACCGAGTTAGAAAGAGACATGGAGAGAAAGCATCTTCCCGATATTGCCGTTAATAAACAGTGTGGTCTGGTCGGGGATGATTGTATTGATGTAAATATTAAAATAGGGGATATGCTGCATGTGATGGAATATCAGCACTATATAATGCATATAGATATCTATATCGACAATAATTTTACCGCCCGATATCACCTGAGTCGTGAAAAGGTTAATCCGGTTATTAATATACACCTAAAAAAGGCATACGGTAAATTATCAGTCGTGGAAAGATGTAATGTGCATGGCCGCTGGATGACAGAACAGGTATTGAGGTAGGGAGATAGTGTGAAGCTATTAGGGATAAATGGTAGTCCACGGACGGGAGGCAATACCGAGATATTACTGGACCGGGCACTTTTTGGAGCAAAGAACAAGGGGGCAAAAACAGAACATCTTGTTTTAAATAACCTTAAATTTTCTCCTTGTCAGGAATGTGCGCAGATCGATAAAAATAAAGGGTGTAAGGTTATTGACGATATGCAGGACGTCTATAAAAAAATAAACCGCTCTGATGCGATTATTTTAGCCTCGCCAATATTTTTTGGGTCATTAAGTGCTCAGACAAAAATGATGATTGACAGGTTTCAATGTTTCTGGATGGCAAAATACGTATTCAAAAAAGATCTGTTTAGCAAAAGGAAAATTGGAGCATTTATTTCGGTTGAAGCATCAAACCGGAAAGATTTCTTTACAAATGCAAAGTCAATTGTGAAAAATTTGTTTGCGACGATTGATATCGAATATAAGTTTGAACTATTATGTTCTGGGGTTGATAAAAAGGCAGGCATATTAAGATATCCAGCGCTTTTAGACAAAGCGTTTAATTTAGGACAGAAAATTGTGTTGGAAAAGATATGAACATATATGATTTAATTATTATTGGTGCCGGGCCGGCCGGGATAACCGCGGCCGTGTATGCGGCCAGGAAAAAAATGCGTCTTTTAGTAGTTACCAAGGATATTGGCGGGCAGACGGCATTAAGCGGCGATATTGAAAATTATACCGGGTACCAGTTTATTAGCGGACCGGAACTTACAGAAAAATTTGCAGAGCATCTGCGGCGGTTTGAAATGGAATTAAAGGACCATGAACCGGTCACCGCCGTTAGAAAAGAAGCGCGTCTTGTCAAAGTAGTAACCAATAAGGCAAGTTATTTTTCAAAAGCAGCAATAATTGCATCGGGAAAAAGAACGAAAGAGCTAAATGTCCAAGGAGAACAGGAGTTTAAAAATAGAGGACTAACCTATTGTGCTACCTGCGATGGCCCTTTGTTTACAGGAAAAGATGTTGCGGTTATTGGCGGCGGGAATTCTGCCCTGGATGCAGCGATACAATTAATTAAACTTGCCAGCCATGTTTACCTAATTAATGCTTCTCCAGAACTGAGCGGAGATGCAATAATGCAGGAACAGGTGGAAAAGAGCAAAAATGTGACGGTATATAATAATAGCCAGGTGCTTTCGATACTTGGTGATAAATACGTACAAGGCATAAGAGTTAAAACTAATGCGCAAGAACAGATACTCGATGTCCGCGGGGTATTTGTGGAAATCGGGCTTATGCCTAATTCTGAGTTTGTATCAGATGATCTAGAAAAAAATAAAAACCGCGAAATTAAGGTCGATATCTATAATCAAACGAATATCCCTGGCATTTTTGCTGCCGGCGATGTTACCGATGTTCCGGAAAAACAAATTATTATTGCTGCGGGAGAAGGGGCGAAAGCCGCACTTGGCGTTTTTCGATATTTAGTGCGTAATAAAAATGGATAAAAAATTTTTGGTACTACAAAACAGCATCGGAATTTTTTTATTTAGCGTATGTTATGATAAACAACAGTGCTAACTTAAAGCAATTGCAGGATATTTTGAGACGCATGGAGAGTGTGGTCGTGGCGTATTCCGGCGGAGTGGATAGTACATTTTTACTTAAGCTTGCCAAAGATACATTGCATAACAACGTAATTGCCGTGACGGCAGTGTCCGAGACTTATCCGCAAAAAGAAAGAATATTTGCCGCGCAAATGACAAAAGAATTACGGGTAAGACATATTTTTATTAAAACCCATGAACTTAAAAATGAAAATTTTAACAAGAACCCGGTTAACCGCTGTTATTTTTGCAAAAAAGAACTTTTCAAAAATCTTAAATGCCTGGCAAAGGAAAAAAATATCTGTAACGTAGTTGATGCCGCAACCGTTGATGATTTAAAGGATTTTCGCCCGGGAAGGATTGCCGGAAAGGAAATGGGTATTCGTTCTCCGCTCATGGAAGCGCATTTCACAAAAAACGATGTCCGGATATTTTCTAAAAGATTAAGGCTCTGTTCATGGAACAAGCCGTCAATGGCCTGTCTTGCGTCCCGTTTGCCTTATGGGCAAAAGATAACAAAATCCAAGCTAAAAATGATTGAACATGCTGAGGAATATTTGAAAAATTTAGGTTTTTTTAATGTCCGGGTGCGCAACCATAACAATCTTGCACGAATAGAAGTTGCGCCGGAAAAATTAAAGACTATTTTTAAATATATTAAACAAATCATTTTCAGGTTTAAAAAAATAGGGTTTGATTATATAACCATAGATTTAGAAGGGTTTCGCAGTGGGAGCATGAACATTATTAAAACCGTCAGCCGGTATGGCAACTTTAAAAAATCGTACCAGAATTTTCCACTTTAGTATCGGATGCGCCTTAGGCGTATCCAGGTATGAATATCTCCATCCGCTTGCGGAGGGAGATATTCATTGAGGGGTGATTTTAAATGAGGCGGATTTATTTAGACTATGCGGCAGCAACGCCGTGTGCTAAAGAGGTAATTGAGACAATGCGGCCGTATTTTACGGAAAAATTTGGTAATCCTTCCAGTATTCATGCCTTTGGACAAGAAACAAGACATGCGGTTGAAGAGGCGCGAGAAAAAGTTGCTGCGATGATTAATGCCCGTAATGAAGAAATTGTTTTCACCTCGGGCGGAACAGAAGCAGTTAACTTTGCGATTAAAGGTATTGCGGCAGCTTTATCAGCAAAAGGCAATCATATTATTACTTCCGCAATCGAGCATCATGCAGTTATTGAGTCATGTAAATTTTTAGAAAACAACGGATTTCAGCTAACATATTTACCGGTAAATAAATATGGAGAGATTGATCCGGCGGATGTTAAAAAAGCAATATCCGATAAAACCATACTTATTTCAATCATGCATGCCAATAATGAGATTGGAACGATTGAACCGATTACCGAAATCAGCAAGATTGCCCGTAAAATGGAGGTAGTTTTTCATACGGATGCGGTGCAGACCATAGGACATTTAAATGTTGACGTGGAAAATATGCCGGTCGACCTGATGAGTATTTCGGCACATAAGTTCTATGGACCAAAAGGGGTTGGTGCTCTCTATATTCGAAAGGGAACAAGGATTGTGCCATTTTTACACGGCGGAGAGCAGGAACGAAAAAGACGCGCCTCTACGGAGAATGTTCCTGGGATAGTTGGTTTTGGCAGGGCATGTGAACTTGCGAAAACAGATCTGACGGCGGAAAGAAATAAATTGTCCCGGCTGCGTGATAAATTGATATCCGGACTATTAAATTCAATCGAAGATTTGCACTTAAACGGACATCCGCAATTACGTCTGCCGAATAATGTTAATGTTAGCGTGAAATATATTGAAGGGGAATCCATGCTTTTGAATTTAGATATGGAAGGCATAGCTGCCTCTACCGGTTCAGCCTGTTCTTCTTCAAGCCTTGAACCCTCACATGTATTGCTTTCACTCGGTCTGCCGCATGCAGAAGCACATGGCTCAATTAGATTTACCCTGGGCAGGTTTACAACCGAAGAAGAGATAAATACTGTATTAAAGGTTTTTCCGAAAATCGTAAAAAAACTAAGAGCAATGTCACCGCTATATAAGAAAAAATAGTTTACAGTTAACAGTGTACAGTTTATAGAAAGAAAATAGTCGAAAAATGCAACGCATTTTTCGTGTATGAAGCTACACCGTCTCTTGAGACAGGGGAGCTTCATTAACTGGAGGTTATTACAATGGAACAGTATAGTACTAAAGTGATGGAGCATTTTCGAAATCCCCGCAATGTTGGCGAGATTGATCATCCCGATGGGGTTGGTCATGTCGGCAATCCGGTCTGCGGGGATATTATGGAACTTTACATTAAAGTTAAAGACGATATTATCACCGATGCAAAATTTAAAACCTTTGGTTGTGGCGCGGCAATTGCTACAAGCTCAATGGTTACGGAAATGGTAAAAGGGAGGGCGATTGACGAAGCTTTAAATATTTCAAACCGGGCTGTTGCCGAGGCGCTGGGCGGGTTGCCGAAGGTTAAGATGCATTGTTCTGTTTTAGCGGAACAGGCATTAAAAGCAGCAATTCAGGATTATTATGACAAAAAGAAAAATCAGGATATATAAAAGATTTTCGTTACCGCCGGTCCTGATCACCTTGCGGAAATACCAGGTAATCTTAGGACAATAACCGTCAAGGTATAGGAAATTTTTTATTTAATGTTATGGGGAAAAAAGTTATTTTGGCAATGAGCGGAGGGGTTGATTCATCAGTTGCCGCTTACCTGCTTAAAAATCAAGGATATGATATTATTGGTATTACGATGCAGCTTTTGCCGAAAAATGAAGGGGGAGAAAACAGTGGATGTTGTGGTGCGGATGATATTCTTGATGCAAAAAAAGTCGCCAATATTTTAGACATTCCGCATTATGTGTTAAATTTCAGAAAACTATTTCAAAAAACGGTTATCAATAATTTTATCGATGAATATAAACTTGGCCGTACGCCAAATCCCTGTATCCGCTGCAATCAGTTTTTGAAATTTAATTATTTATTGCATAAAGCCGAAGAGTTAAGTGCAGATTATATTGCGACCGGTCATTATGCGCGAGTGGTATATTCTAAGAAGAGCAGTCGGTTTTTTTTAAAAAAAGGCAAAGATCGAACCAAAGACCAATCCTACGTGCTGTACTCGATTAAAAAACAGAACTTAAATCGGATCATTTTTCCGTTAGGTGAACAACTTAAGCAGAATGTAAAAGAAATTGCGTATAAATTAAAGTTTCCCCAGGCCGGAAAAAAAGAAAGTCAGGAGATATGCTTTATCCCGGATGATGATTATGGTAATTATCTGGCTAAACATTTTCCCGAGATGATAAAACCAGGTCCGATATCAGATCTCCAGGGTAAAATTATCGGACAGCATAAAGGGATATGTTTTTACACTGTTGGACAGAGAAAAGGATTGGGGATATCTGCGCCATCGCCAATGTATGTTACGGCAATTGACCGTAAACGGAACATGCTTGTTGTCGGTAAACATGAAGATTGTTACTTTAAAGGACTGGTTGCCAGAGAACTTAATTTTATTACTGATTTTAATTTTTCTCAACCACTTAACATTAAAATACGTTACCGGCATCAGGCTGGTCAGGCAACAGTAAAAATTGTTGAAAATAATCAGGCATTGGTTATATTTAAAAGGCCGCAATGGGCCGTGACCCCAGGTCAGGCGGTAGTATTTTTTCGAAAGGACATTGTTGTTGGCGGGGGAGTAATTTATAGTGCGTTACGAAATATATAGTTATGTTCTAAAATTCTCGGTATGTCAATTTTGCAAAAAAAAGAACCTTTAACCCGCTAACTTTTGCTAAAGCCTTTCGAAGCCACAGGGGAGATTCATTAATGTTTAGTAAGGTATTGCTCAGGTAGTGTCAAAGATTCTATGAAAGAATTGAAAGCAACCACAGATTTATAGGGCTGATTTAAAAAAAAATCATTTTAATCTGAGTAATTTGTGGCTGCCTGTACCCTATGGGAACTTAAAAAATATACGAAAGTTTTTGGCAAAACCATTGCGCAGATGAGGGGGGGTAATGATCCATAATTCAGATGACCAATTAAAACAAAAAATCACAAAACTTAAGAAGCAACGTAAGGCAATAATACTTGTACATAACTATCAGCCTTCAGAAGTTCAGGATATTGCTGATTATTCTGGGGATTCTTTGGAACTCAGCCGTATTGCCAGTACAACGGAAGCCGGCGTAGTTGTATTTTGCGGAGTTCATTTTATGGCCGAAACGGCCGCGATATTGTGTCCGGATAAAACCGTATTATTACCGGATATAAATGCCGGATGTCCGATGGCCGATATGATAACTGCTGGCGCATTAAAGACATTAAAACAAGAACACCCGCAGGCCGTTGTTATTGCTTATGTTAATACCAGTGCGGAGGTGAAGGCAGAGGTTGATGTTTGCTGTACTTCAACAAACGCGGTAAAAATTGTTGAGGCGCTGAAAAATAAGAAGGAAATTATTTTTGTCCCAGATAAATATCTGGGAAGTTATGTTGCGGCGCAGACTAAAAAAACGATGATCTGCTGGAGCGGATATTGCCCGACACATTTAATGATTCTTCCGGAAAATATTATGCAGCAGAAAAAAAATTATCCCCATGCCGAAGTCTTGATTCATCCCGAATGTGCACAGCCGGTAATCGCACTGGCGGATTTCGTTCTTTCGACCGGGGGAATGTGTAAGCATGTGAAAGTTTCATCCGCGGCAGAATTTATAATTGCTACCGAAATCGGACTGCTGCACCGTTTGCGCAAAGATAATCCGGAAAAGAAATTTTATCCGGCTTCGGATTTGGCAATTTGCCCGAACATGAAATTAATAACGCTGGAGAAGATATTATGGGCGCTGGAAGAGATGAAGTATATAATTGATGTTCCCGCCGATATACGCCGCCGTGCCAAAAAGGCTGTGGATAGCATGTTAAAGATAATCTAACGATATGCAGAGAAAAAAAGTGCTCATTTTTTTTATTTCCGATAACTCCGGTCATCACTGTGCGGCGCAGGCGATTGAACGGGCACTGCGGGCAAAAGATGACCGGATTGAGATATTATGTATAAATTCTTTTAATTATACTAATCCGATCTTAGAAAAGATTATCAATAATACTTATATGGGGATAATTCGCACATCGCCTGAGGTTTGGGAATATCTTTATGATAATCCGCAGATCCTGCAGCGGACGCATAAATTGCGTTCTTTTATCCATAAGTATAACAGCGGAAAGCTAAAGAAGCTGCTTGATGAATTTAACCCTGATGCGATCGTTTGTACTCAGGCATTTCCCTGCGGGATGGTTGCCGATTATAAAAAAACATTTTCGGTAGATACGCCGCTGATTGGCGTAATTACCGATTATATTGCCCATTCCTATTGGTTATATGAACGGGTTGACGCTTATGTTGTTCCTTCAAATGCGGCAAAAGAAAAGTTGCAAAGCAATAATATACCGGAAAATAAGATCTTTATCTTTGGCATACCGATTGATCATAAATTTCTTACGCCGACGGATAAAACGAAGATCTGCCGTATTGTTGGTCTGGAAAAAGAAACACCGAAAGTCCTGCTCATGGGCGGCGGACAGGGACTTGGGGCAATAAAAGAAGTTGTGTTGTTTTTGGACAAAATTAGTTTACCGGTTAATATTATTGTTGTCTGTGGTACTAACCGTCCGCTTAAAAATTGGCTTGAGAGAAAAACCACGAAATTCAATAAAACAGTAATTCCTTTTGGTTATACGGACATTGTCAAGGAATTAATGGGCATCGCGGATTTAATTATTACTAAACCTGGTGGATTGACCACGGCCGAAGCACTGTCTTCCGGACTACCAATGATTATTTTAAATCCTCTACCTGGTCAGGAGGCTAAAAATACCGAGTTTTTACTTAATGAGGCCGCGGCGAAAAAAGCAGGTACTCCTCATGAGGTGGCAGATTTAGTGGTTGAGCTGTTTAATCATCCATCTGAACTTAACAACATGCATACGCAGGCATTAAAACATGCTCACCCTGACTCAGCCATAAGAACCGCGGACCTTGTTTTTAACTTAATATCCGCCTAGCAAACTGGCGGATTAAATTCGCAGACGGACAATGTCCTACAATTTACGAAGCTGATACTTCGTAAATTGTCTGCTCATTTAATTTATGGATAGTTATATACTTTACAAACTAGCCCAACTTATAAGTCAAAGTTTGCCGCTTAAAGCAGGTTACAAGCTTGCGGAAAAATTAGCGCTTTTCCAATATCATTTGTCAACAGTTGACCGTCAAAGCGTTTATGGTAATTTACAATGTATTTTAAACAACAGTGATGAACGAGACAAAATTGCCAGAGAGGTTTTTAAGAATTTTGCCAAATATTTAGTAGACTTTTTAAGAATTGATAAAATAGATAAAAAATTTATAAAAGAAAATATAGAATATCGCGGGTTGGAGGTTATTGAACAAGTTCTTTCTCAAGGGAATGGACTTATTGCGGTCACCGCACATTTGGGCAACTGGGAGTTGTGCGGGATAACACTTTCTCTTTTGGGTTATCCTGTTACGGCAATTGCCATGGAGCATAAAAGTAAAAAAGTAACCGACTTTTTTGTAAACCAGAGAGAGAGTAAAGGACTGCATATTATTCAGGTAGGCATTGGTGTACGAAAAGCATTTAAAGCACTTAAACAAAATAAAATTTTAGGGATTCTTGGTGATCGTGACTTTTCCGGTGAAAATGGAATCTTTTTAGAATTTTTTGGGAAAAAACTGCTTACCCCACGCGGCCCGGCGGTATTTTCGATTAAAACCGGCGCGCCAATTGTCCCGGTTTTTATGATCAGAAAAAATGATGGATTTTCCTACAAGATGATTTGTGAAAAGCCGATTATTGCCGGAGACTTCCCTTCGGCAGAGGAAAGGGTGGAAGATCTCACCTCAAGGGTATTGGATATTATTAAACAATATATCATATCTTACCCCGCACAGTGGTTTATGTTCAGGCCGTTCTGGGTGGCGGAGAAAATTTTTTGATGAAGATATGTGTGGTTATTCCGGCATACAATGAAGAGAATTATATTAAAATAATTGTTGCCACGCTTAAATCTTACGGCCTGGATGTGATTGTTGTTAATGACGGTTCAACCGATCATACTGCTGCCTGGGCGAATATGTCCGGAGCGCTGGTGCTTTCCCATACAAAAAATAAAGGTAAAGGAAAAAGCCTAAAGACCGGGTTTGATTATTGTATCGAGCATGATTATGATGCGGTTATTACGATGGATGCCGACGGCCAACATGGTTGTCAGGAAGTGAAAAAATTTATTGAAAAATTTAAAGAGAAAAATTCGGATTTAATAATTGGAAACCGCATGCATAACCCCAAAAACATGCCGCTAGTCAGGAAACTTACGAATATTTTTACTTCCAATATCATTTCACGTTTAATTAAACAGCAGATTGAGGATTCACAATGCGGATTTCGTTTAATTAAAACCGAAATCCTAAAAAAAATGTCTCTTTCAACCAATAAATATGACCTGGAGTCAGAGATGATTTTTGAAATTGCCCAGTTGCATGGTAAGATTGAATCCGTGGAGATTTCTTCGATATATCGGGGTCAGAACAGCCGGATAAATCCATGGATTGATACCTACCGTTTCATGCGTTTGATTATAAGGAGATTAGTTGAACGCAGAAAAAAGCCGAGGCAAAAAAATATTTAAGCCATGAATAACACAGATTAGTGCGAATAGGGCATATTTATTGTTCAAAAGTGAAAAAAATAGTTTATTTTTCTTTGTGTGCTCTGGGTCTCCGTGTGAGAATAAAAATTATTTGAAAATCTTATAAATCCTGTACGTCTTATCAAAAAAAGTTAAACAGTTTGATTATTAAAAATCCGTGCTTCATCTGTGTAAATCCGTGGCTAAGAAATAGTAATCTGTGTAAATCCGTGGCTGCTTGGAGAAATGTGCGGATACTTTTGACAGTAACGGCAGGATTATTTGAGGGAATTTTATGGTAGAATCTATTGTGCATAGTTTAGGTAAGCTTAAGCTGCCTAATGAATGGATAACGATCATTGTTGCGGCGTTACCGGTAATTGAATTAAGAGGGGCAATTCCCTTAGCCGCAGCAATGAAGTTTTCTATACATAAGGCATTTTTTCTTTCGGTTATTGGTAATATGCTGCCGGTTGTCCCGCTTTTGTTATTTCTTGAGCCAGTTTCAAATCGGCTGAGAAAAATCCCGCTGTTTTACCGGTTTTTTGACTGGCTTTTTACCCGTACCCGTGCCCGTGCAAAACTTGTCGAACGTTTTGAATTCTTGGGGCTTATGCTGCTGGTCGCAATACCGCTGCCAATGACCGGCGCCTGGACGGGTTGCATTGCTGCATCACTATTAAAAGTAGATTTAAAAATAGCCGTACTTGCTATTTTTGCCGGAGTAGTTATTGCCGGAATAATTGTTAGTATATTGACAATACTGGGAGCGGGGCTGATTTGAGCTTTTTTAGAGAGCTTTGACAGTAAAGAAGGCTAAGTGATATAAATTGTGCAAAATATTTAATAACAAGTGTCAAATCCTAAATGAATCACTAAACAAAAGAACAATTAAAAGATTTGAAGATTAGAAGATTCATTTGGATTTTGGAATTATGATTAATGCTAATCATTGACGGTTATAATATAATCAATCAGTGGCAAGAGCTTGATAAATTGCAAAAGAGGAGTTTATCTCTGGCGCGCGAACATTTAATTAGGCTTATTCAGAATTTTTGTGATTTTTCCGGAGAACCAGCGGTCATTGTTTTTGACGGGATGGGTCTGCCGGAGGATAATTTTATTGATAATGATGTCACAGGCAGACTGCGGGTTATATTCTCCCGCAGATCTGAATGTGCCGATGGGATTATCTGCCGATTGGTTAAACAGCATAATAATAAGCAGGAAATTAAAGTTGCCTCCAATGACCGCGCGCTGTGCAACTTTGTCTTTGGACTGGGGGCGATTGATATTACCGCTGCAAGACTAAAAGATTTATTGAATAATATCAACAATTATTACGAAAATTAACACAGCTAAAAATTTTTAGCAAATTTTTTATTAAAAGAACTCAATCAAAATGCATATGGATAAAATTGCCGAAGTTGCGGTAAACCTTCCTTTAAAAAATGCCTATCATTACCGGATACCGCATAATCTAAAATCTCAACTTAAAATCGGTATGCGCGTATGGATTAATTTTGGCCGGCGTAATATTATTGGTTATGTAACGAATATCATCAGTAAAACAGATATTGCGAATATTAAGCCGGTTTTGAGTATTATTGATATTGAACCGCTGATAACTGCGGAGATGATAAAATTGTCGCGGTGGATATCCGATTATTATTACACCAGCTTAGGCGAGGCCTTAAGTCTTTTTATACCGACTCCGTTAAACAGAGGGAAGACAAAAATAAGAACCGGCCAGAGCTTAACTCCGGAAGAAAATATAAGCATTAATTATTCGGTTTTAAAACTGACCCCGGCACAAAGCAGTGCATTGCTGCAGATTGAGGCGGCGGTTGAAGAAAACAAGCACCGCGTTTTTCTTTTGCACGGGATAACGGGCAGCGGAAAAACAGAAGTTTATATCCGCACAATCGAAGCGGTAAGGCTTCATGGCTTTGCCACTATTGTTCTGGTGCCGGAAATTTCTTTAACCCCTCAAACAGTAGAAAGATTTAAGCAGCGTTTTGGCAGCTTAGTTGCTGTTTTGCACAGCCGGATGACCGGCAGCGAAAAATTTTACAATTGGCAGCGGATTAAAGACGGGATTTGTCAAATCATCGTTGGGCCGCGTTCGGCAATATTTAGTCCGGTTAAAAAACTTGGACTGGTGATTATTGATGAAGAGCACGAAAATACTTACAAACAGGAAGATGCCCCGCGTTATCATGCCCGGGAGGTGGCAATTAAGCGTGCCAGCTTAAACCGGGCGATCGTAATTTTAGGCAGTGCGACACCAATGCTGGAGTCTTATTACCTGGCAAAAAAAGGCAAATATCAGCTGCTCGAACTGCCCGTACGTGTGGATGGTAAGGTTTTACCGGAAGTACAAATCGTAAACATACGCGGGATGAAGTATGATTATTCTAAACAAAATATTTTTTCACATATCCTTCAGCGTGAGATAAGAAAAACTTTGGATCAGAAAAAGCAGATTATTTTATTTCTGAATCGCCGGGGCTTTTCAACATATATTGGCTGTACAAAGTGCGGATTTGTCTTACGCTGCGAACGCTGCAGCATTACCTTGACATATCACTTTGACCTGCAGCAGGCAGTTTGTCATTACTGCCGGGCGAAAGTCCAGCCGCCGGAGATGTGTCCGGAGTGCGCAGCCGCATATTTAAAACATTTTGGCATAGGCACGCAAAAAGTTGAAAGTGAGATTTACCGTCTTTTTCCTGATGCGAAGATTGAGCGCTTAGATTCTGACGCCACGGCAAAGCGCGGCAGCCATGAGAAAATTTTTACGGATTTTAAACTAAAGAAAACAAATATTCTTATTGGCACCCAGATGCTCGCAAAAGGATTTGATTTTCCGGAGGTCGCGCTTGTCGGGGTAGTTTTAGCTGATGCCGGATTTAACTTTCCGGATTTTCGAGCCGGCGAAAAGACCTTTTCCTTACTTACGCAAGTAGCCGGCCGGACCGGACGGGGGGATGAGCAGGGAAAGGTTATTGTTCAGACTTGTCTGCCGACGCATTATGCAATCACAGCCAGTGCGAAGCATGATTACCAGCAGTTTTACCAGAAAGAAATAAAATTCAGAAAACAGTTAAACCTGCCGCCGTTTAGTCATATTATTGAGGTGACTATTCGGGGAAAAGACGAAAAGAAAATTATCGCAGAGATCGAAAGACTATATAAGATGGTCACAGAACACCTGCGGGATATTAAAGTAAAAATCAGCACCCCGGCACCGGCGCCAATTTATAAAATTAAAAAAAATTTTTATTGGCAAATATTGTTACAATTAAAACAGCCGCTTGTAATAACAAAAACCTTGCGGCAGATAATTGTTGAATTTAAAAAACCTTCCGGGATACGTTTAATAATTAATGTTGATCCGCGGTAGACGGAAAATATAAGCGTTTAGTTTGGGCTTGTCCATGTTGTGTTATTATCAATAGTTTTTAACGCGTCAATATTACGGAGTATTTTTAGCGCATATGGATTATGCGGATGCGCTTTGAGAAGTGATTGAATATATAATTTTGTCTGACTAAAATTTTTCTGTTCGTATTCAAACTGAATAAGTTCGATTAGTGCGGTTTTATTGACCGGATTTATTATTAATACCTCTTTATACGTATTCATCGCGTGTGTTACCAGCCCGATAATTTTAAATAAAGCGGCGAACTGCAATAAATTATTTACCGAAACAATATGGTCTAAATTTGCCTCGAGAAGCACACGGGCTTTCGTATATTTTTGCTGCAGGAGATAGAGATTAATTTTTATTTTCTGATAGACATGCCGGGGAAGTTTTTTTGCCATAAACAAAAAATTAGGCGGGTTTTTTTTAAACCGGGCAATTTTCGCCAGATGCAATTTATGCCGGCAGTTACAATCTTCGGGATTTAAGGATAATGCCTTGTTAAGCAGCTCAATAGAATAATTATAATTTTCTTTTTGCAAGGCATTTAGCCCCTTTTGGTATAATTTATCAAATTGAATAGCCGCATAATATAGATTATCCATAGATCCTATTGTAATTAACTAATTTTTTTTTGTCAACTTGATTTTGTATAGGCTTTGGTGGTAAAATTACAGTATAAGAGGAGAAGGAAGATAGTCTTATGCCAAGAGGCGCAGTATGTGAAAAATTTTTAACAATTTACCACAGAGAGTCAGAACCGCTGTGCCTGTCTTATACTTAAGCTCAAATGTTATAAATAAAAACCAGATAATCACACGGAATTGGAGCTTGCAGGAGTAGCGACATTGTTAAATAATTTCTACAACGGCATTGAAAATATATTAAAACAAATATCCGCATAGCAAATCGAAAATGCGCCGGTATTGTGGCGTATTGACATCCCCCACAAAGTTGAAAATCCGCCAGCGCTTTGTGCCGGAATTGGCGGAGAGGCTTGCCTGCCGGTAGGCCAGGGATTAAATTTCCCGCAATGTCCACTACAGATGCTTTGACAGGTCATTTAAAAAATGTGGTCTTACCCTTGACATTATATGAAATATATGATATACTTACTAAATATGCTAATTAAAAATACTTTATAAATATATTAGCTATGTGTATTGAGCATTGAATATAAAAGAATAAAAAAACAACAACAAGAAACTCAATACTCAATCCGCAATACACGATACGAGAATAGATATGAATAATTTGACACGTACAATTTTATTTAAACTAATCGCGATTGTACTAATTCAGGCCTTTTTATGCTTAGACATTTCCTGGGCAGCTAATGGTAACCTGAAAGGTCTAACCACCCACCTTGCGCCGGCTCCTAAAATGGATGAATTTACCGCAGAATTCCTAATTGAATATACAGATAAGGAAGGAGCATTACCCGCACAAAAAACAATAAAAGGAGCTGTACCGCTAACAGCATCAACTAATCATGATTTAACAGCTTCTCAATATGATAGTTCAACTTTTCATTCCTTTTCACTAAATTGGTCTTCTAAAAAGGTTTTATTTTATTTATTATTTTTATTCTTTTTATCTAGTATGATAATACATGAATTAGCCCATGCTGTGGCTGCATTATTATTAGGTTTTAAAATTGAAAAAATTCAGATTTTGCCAAAAAAGACAGTAGAAGAAAGTGGAAGATATTATGGGGAATATGTAACACCTTTAATATGGGAACCTTATGTTCAATTTGAACGTATAGAATCTTCATGGAAAAAGTTTATTGTTTTATACAGTGGACCATTAAGTGAAATAATTATTGGGGCAATTTTGTTTGTACATATATTCAAGAGTTTATTTTTCCCAACATTGACAGGAGTGCCATTAGTATTAGGACTATACGGTGGTGTAATGTGTCTTAGAGGTCTGTGTAGATTATTTTCGGAAGCTCAAGAAAATAATTTTTATTCAGAAGAACAGAACAGAGGTAGAGGTCTTGACATGTTTTCTGCAGATCCGTATGCTGGCATTGAATTATTGAGTCTACTTTGGCAGACTGCTAAATTAGCTTATTTTACCTACATCTCAAACAACACAACAAAGATCTTCCGTAACATATCAAACACAGTACGAGGATTTTTCCTCTCCCCAAAAGTGGGTATTTTGTTCATTGCCTTGCTTGTTATTTCGCAGTTTTATACTCCATTTGTTGCAATTATTCCCGCATCTCCACATGTGGCTACTTCGACAAATGAACCTGAAGTTAGCAGTACGCCGATGATAATAGTAAGGCAACCACGGGATGAAAGAGGGAGCGGGGGAAGTGTTGCACAAAGAATAGTAGAAGTAATAAGTGAACAAGGGAACGCATCTGATATAGATCAAGGAATAATGGAATTAGTTGAAAGAAGCATAAGGGAAAGGCCAAAATCCATAAAATCGGAAGATCAGGTAAGACTTGTATTAAGTAATGCAGGTGTGCCTAGTGAGGAAATTTTATCATTTATTACAGCTATTTCTGGAGCTGCAGAAAGATCAGGAAAGGAGAAATTTTTAGTTTTAGAAATGTCAGCGGTAACACTAGAGTCAATTATGAAGGCTAATATTCCACTAACGAAAGAATGCAGAGAGGGTTTGGTATTTATTACAAAAAATAGTGGTGGACGTTTAGAGGAAACGTATCAACTATTTTTCTTTAAATTACACCTTGACCCTAGAAATTGCACGACAAAGGAAGGATTAGCAAAGGAGTTTTCTGCCGAGCTTAATAAATTTGCTGAAAAGGATGAAGGAGAGCAGGACATTTATTGGAGGCTAAGTGCAAAACAAATAAATCAATTACATGATCGGGAAGGAGAAATCAGTAATAGTGATGTAATAAGAACGACAATCTCAAATAATTTAAGCACAAGAAGTATTTATTATCTGTGCTCTTTAGGAGGAAACGCATTATATACCAGTAGTTTTTTTAAACTCTATGAGAGGTTAACGTTAAACCCAAACTACCTAACTGAAATAGAAGAAAGAATAGACCCTGCACAAAGATATTTAACAGCATTTGCTCTTACTTTGGCTAAATTCGATACATTAAAAGAAGAAATCAAAAAAGCACCATTGTTATTCTATAATCCGATAAAGTTATTTTTTTCTTCAAGTGAGTTGGGTGCGATATATGCTGCTTGGTCTACTTCTACCTTTAGCACTATTTTTGATGACGAATCCCTGTCTTCTAATCATAGACAAAAATACGAAGAGCTTTTATTACATTTATACGATAATTCAGACAATCAAACAAAAGCAGCGGTGGGGTTCCTTATAAAGTTAAATTATTCTAAATTTTCAGATGCGAATAGGGGATATGCACAGGCGATTGCGGATTCTTTACCGGAAATACCACTAGTTGTAATTCCGCAAAACTGGTTGGCTGATGGTATGTTAACTGCCAAACTTTACTCTCCAGCAGGTGACCGGCAATTAGTTGGCCAGATGATTGAATTATATAGAGATGTATATGGTTTTGCTGTAGAGAAGAAGAAAAATGACGATTGTATTCTAATAAAAAAATTGCCTAATGGAATTATTCTCAGAGTCATTCTGACTTTTGATATTGCAATGGTTGAAGCAGACTTAGAAAATCCCAACATTGACATTTATGGGCACATGGATCATTCAGATCAGTTATACATAACATTTCCTTTATACTATAATGCTTCAAATAAAGGAAAACTTTTCTTCTTGGCTTCCTGTGGAAGTTTTGCAGATGTACCCAAAATGCAAGCTCGTGCTTATTCAGGTAATTATTTTATTAGTGATTCAAATAGAGGTATCCCTTGGGAAAGCAATGTTGTATTATACTGGATAATGCAAGCAATTGGTTTAAATGACCATGGCGGAAGTTGGGATGCAGTGAGAAAATATCTAGAACAAAATTATCCCGGCAGAAACATCAATGACCTAGGAATAACACTGCCAAACACACCTACATTATTATTGTCAGAGTTCATTAGAAGAGTAGCGAAAGATACAGATGTAACCGGGTTAGGTATTTTTTTGCGTAATGCTCAAACATTTGCTTTCACTGATGAAATTACTTATCGATTTGGTGAATGGCTTTATGGGTTGTTTGGTAAGAGGCCTTCCCGGCGGGATATTGAACTTAAAATTGCGCCGTGGTTTTTACCGGATATTGTGTTACATACATTAAAGTTACTGGTTGGCAGAGGCGGGTTTAATAAATATCGTGTTATCGGGGCGGGTGTTATTTGTTTTTTCACAGCACTTTCGTTTATTGTTTCACTATTGTTTTTCCAAGGTTCCCTTGACGTTAGGTGGATGGGTATTTCTGCATACGGTGCTAATGCCTTCTCTCACTGGCTCTACAACTATCGCTTCGGCACAGGCACAGCGGCTGATCCAGCGTTGACATTAGGCACTATGGAATCTGATACTGATACTTATGGTACTTCAGTTAATTTGGCAGAATTAGTTAGCTGCCTTGTGAAAAAGGGAAAGGATAGAGAATTTTTGCATGAGTTAAAAGAGGCAGTAAAACAGGGTGAAGGGTTAAGTACCGTGTTAGCAGGAAGTAGAGGGAACGTAGGATACTGGCAGGGATATATAGAGGATTTGGTGAGGGCGCAGTCTTCTAATGAAAATAGGGGAATAATTGAACTTGCTTGTAATGCAGGAGATGCGGTCCATGGAGAAGATTATCCTGACATAGTAAGTGTAGAAGTATCCGCTGATGGATTTAAAGTTATTGATCAAGGGGTGGGGATGGATTTAGAAACTGTACTGTTTAACCTTTGTATTCCCTCTATAACTGGTAAAGAAAACTCTACCAATGGTAAAACTATTGGAATGTTTGGTGTAGGTTTTTATACCTGTCTTAATTATCTATTGGGGGCATCCGGTGAAAATTATGTTAAAGTCAGGACATCTGACGGTAAAGAGGCAGCAGAAATAACCTTTAGTTTTAATAATGGCAGATTTGATATTGCTCTTAAATCTTTACCTGTTTCAGAACAACCCAGAGGAACAACGGTTGAGATAAAGTCATCTAAGTTTAATGCCCGGCAGGCAGTGCAGACATTAAAGGAACACTTAAGATATTATCGTTATGCTGATGTATATCTTGATGCAGAGCTGGTTAATGATTTAAGCGGTTTTAGACAATTGTCTTCGAATAATGGGACGATAATGTATACAGAAGAAAAACCGCAAGGACAGATGAGTGAGGTCATATTTGCGATTAGAGGAGTAAAAATCTTTAGTGTAAAGACCGAAGGTGAAAATTTGCCAAGGGGCATAGTTATTGATTTTGCTAAGATTAAAGATATACCAATAAGCAGGGCCAATGTTGTTGTTAATTCAGAGACAATAGAATATATTAAAGAACTTATAGAATTGGCCGCAAGCCAAGAAAATAGTTTTGATTTATTTAATAGTTTATACCCAATGATCGAAGCACTCCAGACCAGAAATACATCATTGAAAAAAGAGGATAATTTAGTTGATTTTTTAAGGAGTGGATTCCAGAACGCAATACAGGCAAATGGAGAAGCAATCTATTTACCGGATCGGCCTGAATTCTATGGCCTTATTTTTGAAGGAAAGGTTATCTATATTCATCCGGGCTTTTTTGTAGATGATTTAAAGAGAGCCTTGCCTTTTGAGGAATATCAAGGATTAGAGTCTAATTACAAGGTATACTTAGTTGACTTTAAAGATAATAGAGTTATCGCGCATTTTGATAAGATTATCTTGTTAAATCGCCGTTATCAGCCGAAGACCTTATTAGGAAGAGTTGCCTTAAGGTTATATTTAGGGATAAAGGTGAAAGGGGGTTGGGTAAATTTTGTTCAAGATAGAATAAGAGCGAAGGAAGTAAGAGAAGAAATACACTTACAATCAGAGCTAAATAGTGAAGAACCGAAAAGCGAAGGTGGTTTAGCATGGGTAAAAGAAGAGGTAGGGTGGCGAGGAAGAGATAGAGTGCAGAGTGAAGAACAGGAGGAGATAAAGAGAGACTGTATAAACTGGCTGCGAGAAGAGCTGGCAAGGAGAGCAGAGAAAAATAATATCGGGGATTTTTATCAATCTTTTTATAACGTAGAGATGTTGCGTAAGTTAGCTGGAATTATGCCTTATTCTAGCACAGAACAAATTTTTGATGTTAACACTAACGAATTTATTGAAAGGGAAATTTCTGAAGAAGAGCTTTACCAAAGAGCAATTGATGCTTTATTTAATCAATATGGAGAGCTTTTTGAAGAGGTAAGAGAGGTGTATAGACAGGTTTATGGTCACGTAGATAGGTATAGTGAAGTTGATATATGGGTTTTGGTTCTCGAGCTTACTCTTGAGGGAAAAATGGAGAAGGTCGCCTTGCCAGAAGTACGAAAGATATGGGTTGGGTATCTAAAGGAGGCATTAAATAATCCGCAGTTAAAAAGAAACAAGGTTACTTATGCTCTTACTTTGGCTTGGTTTTTTGGAGGGTTAGTTAGTATTTTCTCAAAGTTTGACATTGCCCGGTTTAATTCTCAAGACCCTCAAAATGAAGTTATCCTTAAGCTTTACCTTGAGATATTCGATAAGAAATGGAAGACTATTTTAAATGAGGGGTTACGCACCAGCAGAGGAAAAATAGACGCGGAAAGCATGAAAAACGAGTTTTTGAATAAAAAGACTCAGGAAGCTTTTAAAGATGAGATGAGTAAATTATTCGGAACAATTTATTATTATCCAGAATTAAAAGATACTCTCTATAATGTAGTTAAAAAATATCTGGAGTCTGTTTTAAGTGGAGAATTAGATATTGAGTCTTTTTGTGGCATTATTGAGTTTGCAAGTTATGAAGCAGGGAGAGAAGTACTGGGAACTCATCCAGATGAGGTTGTCCAATTAGTAACTCAGTCAAAGTCAATATTCGGATGGTGGCGGGTAGAGTCAATTGATTCGTTTATTCCTTTTTACCAACCAGATGAGAGATTACTTTTAGAAGCACTACGGACATATAGAGAATATGATTTAGAATATGTAAATGATTTCTTTAAGATTGTTGCCTATTTTTGCAAACTCTTGTGCTTAAGATGGCAGGTAAAGTGGGATCCGCAGAAGGTTGTACTTATCTGGCAAGATATGCTTAATAATAGCGAGTCTTATGAAATAACGAAAAATAAATTTTTAGAGCAGCAGAATAATATAAAAGCAACTTTAGTTATAAGTGATGGTTTAACAAGTAATAAGTTTGTACCTATTCTAACATTTAGCGCTGCTCAACTCGGAATAGGTGAAGAATGGTGCGAGCCAACTGAAGATTTCAAAAATGGAGTTTATCCGCGTTCTATTCGTCCGTATATTTTCTTTTTACAACAGGAAAATGTTGGGGAGTTCATTAGTTTAGGTGAACATGAAAACCGCATTGATTTTCCAGAAGAATTTAGTTATAAATTTCAACTTTCCAGTCTGTTTGCTGAGTTTTTAGGGCGGTCAGATGCCGAGACAACAGATATGTTTTTTCTTCTGATAAGGTTATCGGCCGCCGATTATCCCGAGTTAACTTTGAAAACGGCGCAAAGAACAATAAATCAAAGTATCACTTCGCAAAGTGCAAATAGATATATCTTCCTGCGGGAATTTATCCAGAATGTTATGGATGTGGCCAAGACCGAGGAAGTTGAGCCTGATAGGAGAATTCTTGATATAACGGTTTCTAAACAAAATGACGACGTATTAGTTTCCTTTGAAGATGAGTTAGGTATGGACATAGAGGTTATCCTTAATTATTTACTTATTCCAAATAATTCTAGTAAAAGGGACATCGAAGGTTTGATTGGACATTTTGGCCAAGGTTTCTTTACGGCCCTGCGGGAGTCAAAAGAGGTTTATATAAAAAGTTCCCGCGGTGATGGCCGGGTAGTCTATGTAAGACTTGTACCTTTAAGGGAACAAGGAAAAGTTATGGATATAGATGTTTCCATTGATGTTAAAACTGAAGATTATCAAGGGACGCGTATTGTCTGGGTTAAGGAAAGCCTTGCGCCAGAATTAGAGGCGGCATTTATCCAGTCTAATCTTGTTACTTATGGATGTTTAGTTGACCCAGCGGATTTAAAAATCTACTGGCGAGATAGGCTTATTAATATAGAAAAACAACTGCTGGGTAGTACTTCAATTCCTTTTGGGGAATTATCCGTATACTATCTTCCCGGTGAAAATATTGTTACCCACAATGGACTTTATCTTAAAGAGGTTGATAATGACTATACCCAGTTTATCCCGAAACTAGTACGAGATGCGCTGTTAAAAATGGGGATTGTTGTGGATTTACCCGCAGGGATTAAATTGGTACGCGATCGCAGCGATATTATTGCAAAAGATAGTGTTTTAACAGAAATTGGACCAGCGATTACTAGTCTTTCTATCTCAATATTAATTCAACTATTCGCAAAAGGCAAAATCGATTTGAGTATTATACCTTATGACTTTATTGTCAGCGCAGGGCATTATTCTATACCTAGTTTTGTAAAAGATGATCTAGAAAAAATTAATAAGGGTGAAAATATAGATTTAACCAGATATCAAGATAGCGATACCTGTTTAGCGATGTTATTGGTCAGTATCCCATTTATTAGCGTAGATAACAAAGAAGGGCTTTATTCTCTCAAAGACGTATTAGACATGTTAGCGTGGAAAGAGATAAAAATTGGAGATTTACCTGATGAAATTGCCGAGTATATTAATAGTGGATTTCAAGAGGAAAAAGAGACAACAAAGTTACAGGAAAGCCATGCTCAGCAGCGGGATTTTTCAATTATTCAGCATGACCGTAGATTGCCTGAAGAGGTTGATAAAAGTTTAGATACCTATTGGGCATTTGCCGAAATAGTCAGTAATATTGCTTCTCAAGTAATGGATAGAGAAATTTCCCTTGGTTTTTATTGTAAAGCAGATGGTAGTGCTGCTCATGCTTTGAGAGGGATGGATAGCTTTGCTTGGAATATCTTAAATTTAAATGGAAGGATTTCAGAACTTAGCGAATTTATCCAAGGGCAAAAGGACATTTCTGAAATCCAAGATTTAATTAGAGATTTGCATGGTACTATTTCACATGAAGCAGTACACTTAGTAGAAGGTTCAAATGAATGGACGCATAATTCAGATTTTTATCAGAAACAGGCAGAATTAGTCGCTAAGATGGTTGAAAAAGAAGAAGAGATTACCAATGCTTTTGAAGAACTACGTAGATGGTATAAAGGTACTTTTATCTCCTCTGAGGAATTTAGTAAATATTTAGCTGAGCAACCAAGCACCTATATTGCTACTCATTTGGAAACTACGTATCAGCAAGGTATTGGGCATTCCCATCCGGCCGCTACTGATGTAATGATTAATAACAGGGCATTATCCCCCGAACAAACACAATACCTATCATTTGTCATGGAAGCAATCTAAAAAAATCCAAAAACAAATATCAAAAATCAAAATAGAGAAAACTAAAAATAGAGAACCACAAATTACACAAATCTACACGAATAAATACCCGTAATGTGTATTGGGCATTGAGGATGCAATAATTTAAAAACTCGAAGATTATAGAATTCTAAGATTTGAATATTTTGCCTGCCGACAGGCAGAGATTTTAATGTAGAATTTATATTTTTCTATAGCAAAAGAGATTAGGAAATGATACAATACTGTCAAGCAGAATATTTTCTGAATGTTGAACCATAGAGATAAAATAGCAATATAACTGAATATTGAACTTGATTATTCCCGGTAGCTTGCTACAGGGTGGTTGATCTTTAGAAGGAAAGCTTAAACACGAAAGGTTTCAAATGGATAAAAAATTTCCAGTACTGCAAAGCCTCATCAGCTTGGGTAATACCCTGTAGTCTTGCTACAAAGATAGCCAAGCTGAAAGAAATTTTTTATTTTTAAAGAGGAGTAGAATATGAAAAGTCTTGATAAGATAAGAAAAATATTTGCAAAGAGCAAAAGCATATTAGAACATAATTTTAAGGTAAGGAGACTTGGGATATTTGGCTCTTATTTAAAGGGTGCAAGGAATAAAAAAAGTGATGTAGACATTCTTGTGGAATTTGAACAAGAAGGAGAGACATTTGATAATTACATGGAGCTGAAGTTTTTTTTAGAAAAGATGTTCAAAACAAAGGTAGACTTGATTCTAAAAGATGCTGTAAGAGAAGAAATAAAACAGGATATTTTAGATGAGGTAGTTTATGTCTAAAAGAAAATATATACAGTTTCTTAACGATATTTTTAAAAGTTCAGAGAAAATTATGTTTATAACAAAAAACAGGTCATTTGACAAATTTGTCCAGGACTGGGTTGTTGTAGATGCAACAATCAGGAATCTTGAGATAATCGGTGAGGCTGTAAAACATTTACCGGTGAAAATAAAAAAGAAATATGGTGATATTGAATGGAAAAAGATTGCGGGGTTACGAGATATATTAATACACGAATATTTCGGGATTAATTGCAATATTTTATGGGACATTGTAAAAAATAAGGTTCCTGAGCTGAAAAAACATATAAAAGTTATTTTACAAGCAGAAAATACATCTTTACCTTTCCCTAAGACGTTATGAATTAACAATTATTAGCCTTGAGGCTCTATCACGTGCTTTAACAAATTATTGAATCTAATTAACACTTTTTCCTGCTCTGGAATCTTGCTAAATTCTAATAACCATTTTCTAATATATTTGAGATTGATTTTATTTCTATTTTTAATCAATATATTTTTTACATCTTCCGTATCGATAGCTCTTCCGGCAAACATTTTATGAATAATAACATCCTCACAGGATGCAAATTTTATTTGTTGTTTATTAATTAGAACTTTTTTTACTCTTTTAATAGCCTGCTTCTCATAGAGAGTAAAGGAAAAAATAAAATCGACGCGTATTTTCAATAGTCTATATTCAGTCGGCAGCACTTTAGTATCTCTTGCAAAATCTTCGGGATTTTTATGCAACATCTTCAAGCCTGTATTGTGGCAAACTTCTTTGACCAATTGAAATTGATCAGTATCTACCCCTAATGTTATATCAATATCTCGTGTTAGCCGCGGTGTTCCGTATAATAAAACAGCTTGTCCACCAATAATCATATATGGAATTTTGCGTTTATTTAGTTGTATAGCTATTTTCCTAATTAATTTTTCAATCATTTAGCTTATCACCTTTGGCATTATCCTGGGCCGCGAAGCAGACGCGGATAATTTATTTATTGTTTTAGCTATTTTAATATCTATCTCCAATCCATCTAAAATATTTTTGGAACTGATAACTCTTAAAGATACAGCCTCATTATGAAGTGCTTCGTATATCAATAATGCCTGCTTATATGAAATATTTTCTTTTTGAATTAACCTTTGATAAAATTTACCCAGCTTAGCTTTATTCTTAATCATCTTCTGCTCCGCTATGCATGTCACCATAATTATTATAACCGTAAAAACCTAAATAAGCAAGTCCATCTTAAATATCTATTATAAATAGCTGTCAATGGTAGCGACGGTTTGAAGGTGTACCAAAAACGACGGTATAAGGTGTACCAGAGAAAAAAGGGTAACGTATTTTTTGGAAAACAGGCATAGTAATCCATAGTCCTTTCTACCACAGGGCATAAAAACGCTGCTATGAAGTAAAGGATGTTAATAATACAGAAGCTTGGTAAACGGTCAGCTTTTTAATCGCTTGCGGTGAGTTTCTCGATAACTTTTTCCCTCCAAATGAAACACCTCTGATCTTTCGATAAGTCTGTCTAAGAGAGCATGCGCCATAGCATCGTTATGAACCTCAAGGCTAAAATAAATTCCATAGGAAATGGCCGAGAAAATTCCATAGTAGTAGGCGTAGACTTTCTTTTTGGTAATTTTTCTTTCTTTGTTAATATCGAATATCCGCTAATGTTTTGTGGCGGAATGTGAATATGTTAATGACCATACCCCTTAATGCAATATAATAAAAGTATTAAGGGGGTGAAGAAAATGTTAGGAGTAGCAATGTATATAACAATAAAGACACTTAGGGAAAAAGGGATGAATAAAAGCGAGATATCGCAAGTAACCGGCCATGACTGGAAAACAGTATCAAAGGTAATTAAAGCGATAGGTTCAGGGAAAGAATATCCTGAGAAGAAGCCTTATCCGAGTAGATTGGACCGGTACCG
>JBDRCZ010000013.1:0-2488 GCA_043821285.1 Candidatus Omnitrophota bacterium
TCGGTATTGATAGTTGATAATGGTTACGCATCATACGAGCATATATATTGCGCAGTAGAAAGGACAATAGAATTTTTGCCGCAGGCGAGAATTACTCTTTTAACTTCGGCAGAGAGGGGAGAATTGAAAAATAAATTCCCCGCGTTAGAATTTGTTGAGCCGGGCGATTATATATTTAAAAAATATAGAATCGCCCGCGTTATGCTTAATTCGCGTAATCGCCACGATTATATTATTTTGTTATCGTTGGATATAACGCCGATTATTGCCTCCCTCTTATTTAAGAACAGCAGGGTCTTTTTGTACAATCAGTGGCACCAATGGTGGTCCATTAAGCCACGAACGGCCAAGTCGTATTTGATGATTGTGCCGCGGCTTGCCTATAACATTATGCTATTAGTTTTTCTTTTAGTTTCTGTAGCAATCATATTCTTTAGGAAGTCTCTCAATGTTTTTAAGTCCACTCTCTTTAAAAGGAGCCCCATAAACAATGGAACTTGATGCCAGGCAATTTAGTTCTGATAAAATCTTAAGACATATTGACCGGATAAATGCTTGGATAGAAGATAAAAATCCCTCCCCCATTACGGTTGAATTAGATTTGACCAATCTCTGTAATCATAGATGCCCAGAATGTTCAGGATGGTATTTCCAGAATAGGGACCAGAGTTACCTGCCTTTTGTTTTACTGAAAGATATTATCAGGCAATTGGCTAAAGCCGGAGTCCGCGGCCTCATTTTTACTGGAGGAGGGGAACCACTCTGTCATCCTCAGGTTAACGAAGCGGTTAAATTAGCCCATGGTTTAGGCTTAGACATAGGTTTTATTACAAACGGTTCACTTATTAATAAAGAGAATAGTAAGGTGCTATTAAATTGCTGTACTTGGTTAAGGGTTTCTCTGGATGCTGCATCAAGAGAAGCTTTTAGGAAAATCCATGGTTTGGATGGCGATGCCTTTCAGAATGTAATTAATAACATCCGGTTATTGGTAGAAACGAAAAAGATTCTTAATAGCCGGGCTACAATAGGAGTGGGTTACTTGACTAGTGATTACACTAAGGATGAAATGCTTAAAGCCACCGAACTATGTAAGAAGCTGTCCGTTGATTACCTGCAATTTAGGCCGATGCAGATACACGACAGCGGTAAATTTAAATATCACCGCAGCGATATTACTAAATATATTCATAAATGTATGGACGAGAGTGGAAATGGTTTTAGGGTTTTATGTTCCAAGCATAAATACGACATGATGCGGGATGAAGAATACGGCCGGCACTACAAAATATGCTACGGCCACCAGTTTGCCGCCGTGATTGCGGCAGATGCAAAAATGTATTTGTGTTGCCACATGAGAGGTTACGAAAGGTATTGTATTGGTGATTTAAAGAAGAATACCTTTAAAGAAATATGGAGCTCTAAACAGAGAAAAAAAGTGATAGAAAGTATAGATTTTAGGGATTGCGTGCCCTTGTGCCGCGACAATACTTTCAATCAGATCCTTTGGAACATAAAACAGCCGAGGGAGCACGCAAACTTCTTATAATAAAATGACACTCGAGCAGTTAAAAAATAAAGCATTAAACGACGCAGAATATTCCTCCGGCCAGATAGAGCTGAAATCTACGCCCGTAAATATAACATTTTGCGCAAATTACAAATGCAATATGCAGTGCATATTTTGCTTGGAAAGAGGCAATGATCCGGACTTCAGTCTTGATGCTTATAAGGAGATATTTATAGATAAATTAGGCGACAACATGAGAAACGCCACTCACCTGTTTAATACGGGCTGGGGTGAGATTCTGTTATCCCCGGAAATAGAATCTTTTCTCGATTATTTAAATTCGATGCTTCCCGATGTAACAAAAGTTTTTACCACTAACGGCTCGCCGCTTAATAAGAATCTGATCGAGCGATTAATAGAAGGTAGGTATGATTTACAGATCTCTTTGCATGCCTCCGATCCTCTCATCCACAGGTTACTGACGAGGACAAATTATTATGAACAGATCATAGGCTACATTCGAACAATCAACGCTTTAAAAAAAGAGAAAAACGCGGCGAATCTTTATATAAATCTAATTTTTATCATTACTTCTTTAAATATAGAGAATCTGCCGAGTTTTGTTGATTTCGCCGGAAAATTAGGGGTCAATTCCGTTACATGCCATTACCTTACTATATTTAAACCCGAGCATATTAAGCTGTCGTGTTTTTTTATGAAGGAAACCACAAACAGGATGTTTGATGAGGCGCAACGGAGGGCGCAGAAACACAACATCCAGTTTTTTCTTCCTCCTCGGTTCGGGACGGGAGAAGCCGTAAAGGCCGCGGGTTCGTGCAGAGATCCTTGGGATCACCTGTTTGTTGATGCGCTGGGAAACGCTTTGCCCTGCTGTTATGCCGGAGAGCCGATAGGCAATTTGCATAATAGTGATTTTCTCTCCATTTGGAATAACGAGGAATATAAGCGATTGAGGCA
>JBDRCZ010000014.1:0-15394 GCA_043821285.1 Candidatus Omnitrophota bacterium
CGATTGTTCCAATATTTACATGTGGTTTCGTCCGTTCGAATTTTTCCTTCGCCATCTCTAACCTCCTTATAAATTAGTGCCGAAGGCACTAATTTATTCACTCCCTTTTCTTAATAAGAAATAGGGTGACCAAAAGAAAATTTTTTGAATTAAAAAACTGTCTGCTTTATTCCTACAACTCGATAACCTCTTTTACCACTTCACAATATACGAATTAACGTGCATTCTTCATACGATAATCATCGGTCTATAATATGTTCTGCGATATGCCGGGGGACTTCTGCATAATGCGAAGGTTCCATTGTATACGAACCGCAGCCCTGTGTCAAGCTTCTTATTGCGGTAGCATATCCAAATACTTCTGATAGTGGAACATGAACATTTATTATTTTTGTATTTAAGCGGTCAGTAATGTTTTTAATGCTGCATCTGCGCGAATTTAAATCACCAATTACCTCCCCCATGTACTCTATAGGAACAATGACTTCCATCGCCATTATTGGTTCCATGATAATCGAATGCGCCTTTGATAATCCTTCTTTAAAGCCGATACCGGCGGCCATACGAAAAGCTATTTCTGAAGAATCAACCTGATGAAATGAACCATCAACCAATTTCACCTCTACATCCGTAACCGGATATCCCGCTAATACGCCTGAGCGCGCGGATTCAAGCACCCCGTTTTTTACCGAAGGGATATATTCACGTGGTATTGCTCCACCAATTATTTTATTTACAAATTTTATTCCGCTGCCCGGCTCAGCAGGAAATAAATCGAATACCACATGCCCGTATTGTCCCCGTCCGCCGGTTTGTTGAATAAATTTCCCCGTAACCGTTACGGTTTTTGTGATTGTTTCCCTATAGGCAACCTGAGGCTTGCCCACATTTGCATCCACCTTAAACTCACGAAGCAATCTGTCAATTATTATTTCCAAATGCAATTCTCCCATACCGGAAATAATTGTTTGTGAAGTTTCCGTATTAAAACTCACACGAAATGAAGGATCCTCTTCCTGTAATTTGCCCAATGAAAGCGCTAACTTTTCCTGATCTACTTTTGTCTTAGGTTCTATGGCCATAGAAATCACCGGTTCAGGGAAATACATGCTTTCTAAGACAATGGGATTATTAATATCGCAAATCGTATTCCCTGTCTTCGTCTGCTTGAGCCCAACAACCGCGGCAATATCGCCCGCGCTAATCTTTTCAACTATTTCCTGTTTATTGGCGTGCATTTTGACAATTTTGCCTATTTTCTCCTTAACATTCTTATTAGAATTATAAACATAACTGCCGCTTTTAATCATTCCTGAATATACCCTCACGAAAGTTAATCTTCCCACGTAAGGGTCCGTCATTATCTTAAATGCCAATGAACACATATACTCATCATCACTTGTTTTTCTATCTATTTCTTTTTCGGTATCTGGATCTAACCCCGATACCGGCGGCAGGTCTAACGGACTGGGTAAAAAATCACAAATTGCATCCAAAAGCGGCTGTATCCCTTTATTTCTAAACGATGACCCACACAAGACCGGGATAAACATTGTTTTTAATGTGCCGTTTCTTAAAGCTGCCTTTATTTCCTGCTCGCTAATTAACTGATTATGCACAAATTTATCCATAATCAGATCATCTGTTTCTGCTAATTTTTCAATCATCTTGGTACGATATTCTTGTGCCTTCTGTTTTAATCCATCGGGAATATCTGAGATAACGGTTTTTTCTCCTTTATCCGTAAAGGTGATACTTTTCATTCCAATTAGATCTATAACTCCCTCAAATTTATCCTCACTGCCGATCGGCAATTGTATGGGGATAGGAACCGCGGCAAGTTTTTTTTCGATCTGGTCTATTACCCGCAGATAATCTGCGCCAACACGATCCATCTTATTCACATAGGCAATTCTTGGAACTTTATAGCGGGATGCCTGTCGCCAGACAGTTTCGCTCTGAGGTTCCACGCCACCGACGGCACAAAAAACAACCACACCTCCGTCTAACACCCGTAATGATCTTTCAACTTCGACGGTAAAATCGACATGCCCGGGCGTGTCAATAATATTAATCTCAAAATCGCGCCAAGAACAAGTGGTACTGGCAGAAGTAATCGTAATGCCTCTTTCCTGTTCTTGTATCATCCAATCCATCGTTGCCGTGCCTTCATCTACTTCACCAATTTTATACACCCGCCCGGTCATATATAATATGCGTTCCGTCGTTGTTGTTTTTCCGGCATCGATATGTGCCATTATTCCGATATTTCTGCTGTTTTTTTGCTTCAATTGTCGCGTTGACATATTTTTTATATATATATCCTTTTTATTAATCAAATTTACACTCTGCATTATCTTTTACCATCGAAAGTGTGCAAATGCTTTATTTGCCTCTGCCATTTTATGTGTGTCTTCTTTTTTCTTAACTGAAGCACCTTCACGTTTATAAGCATCTAAAATTTCCATGGCCAGTCTTTCCTGCATCGGACGGTTTTTTTTAAGTTTTGCATAACTTTGTACCCACCTCAGCGCCAATGCCATGCCCCGCTCCTGCTTAACTTCAATCGGGACCTGATAAGTTGCTCCACCAACCCGGCGGGGTTTAAGTTCAAGGAGCGGCCGGACATTCTCCAATGCTTTCTGAAAAACCTCAAGGGGATTTTTCTTTGTTTTTTCAGCAATAATATCAAACGCGCCGTAAACAATATGTTCTGCTAATGACCTTTTCCCTTTTTTCATAATCATGTTAATAAGCTTCGAGACCAGTTTATTCTTATATTTTGGATCCGGCAGTACTTCTCTTTTTTCCGCTCTTCTTCTTCTCATACTTTATCCCTTCTCATTTTGGTCTCTTTGTCCCATAACAAGACCGGCTTTTTTTACGATCACTAACACCGGCAGTATCCAACGTCCCGCGGACAATATGATAACGCACCCCCGGTAAATCCTTAACCCTACCGCCACGCACTAAAACAATTGAGTGCTCCTGTAGATTATGCCCTTCACCCGGGATATAGGCAGTTACTTCTACCCCATTACTCAAACGTACTCTGGTAATTTTGCGCAGCGCTGAATTTGGTTTCTTTGGCGTCATTGTCCTTACCTGTAAACACACTCCTCTGCGCTGTGGACATCGCTCCAGCGCCGGTGATTTTGTTTTACCAGACACTTTTTTTCTACCGTTACGTATCAACTGACTTATTGTTGGCATATATCCTCCACTTACGCATTAAGGTGCAATCAGAAATCTAATCATATATCATTATCAGCGCACCGGCTTTTTATTTCTCTTGTCACGCTGGGGTTTATTCTTTTTGTACTTTGCCAGCACACTCATTCTCTATTTGACACAAGCAAAATTAATCTTGTTCGGGACTTCCCTGAGATTAAGTCTTTCTGACAATCTCTATATTACGATGCTCGGAGAAACCTGTTCCTGCGGGAATAAGGTGCCCCATAATCACGTTTTCTTTCAGTCCGCGCAACTCATCACGTTTTCCACTTGCCGCGGCCTCAGTCAAAACACGGGTTGTTTCCTGAAAACTTGCCGCGGAAATAAAACTTTCCGTAGTCAGCGATGCCTTAGTTATCCCTAAAAGCAAAGGCACGGCGGTTGCCGGTTTCCCTTTTTTCGCGAGTATCCTTTTATTTTCTTCCAAGAACTTTAATTTATCAACCTGCTGTCCGACAAGAAAGTCAGTATCCCCTGAGTCTTCTACCATGACCTTTTTGAGCATCTGCCGGACAATCACCTCTATGTGTTTATCATTGATATCCACGCCCTGCAGGCGATATACTTCCTGAATTTCATTTACTAAATATTCCTGCAGCTTTTGTGCACCGCTAACACGCAAAATATCCTGTGGAACGATCGGCCCGTCAGTCAACGGCTGTCCACTAACTACCTTATCTCCTTTATAAACATTTAAATGTTTACCGGGCGGGATGATATACTCTTTCTTCATTCCGGTCGAACTCTTGATAATTATACTGCGTTGTCCCTTTTTTGTTAAACTAAAATCAACTATTCCATCAATTTCACTAATAATCGCCGGGTCTTTTGGACGACGCGCCTCAAATATCTCCGCCACTCGGGGTAACCCACCGGTAATATCTTTAGTTTTTGAAATCTTCCTTGGCGTCTTTGCGAGCATGCTTCCCGCCATAACCATTTGCCCGTCTTTTACGACAATATGCGCACCCGTGGGAATGGTATAAAAACCGGCGACATCGCCTTTTGAATCTATAATAATAATCTGGGGATGATAATCAATTTTGTGTTCCGTGATAACCCAATCAATCAAGCCGGTAGAGACATCCATTTCTTTACGCATTGTCTGTCCTTCGATAATATCTTCAAAACGCACCTTGCCGGCAACCTCGGTTAAAATCGGGGAGGTATACGGATCCCATCTTGCCAGCAGTTCATCCTTATTTATAGTACCTTCATGGGCTATTTTCAACACTGAACCTACCGGAATTACATATTGTTCTAATTCCCGTCCGTTATCGTCATGCACACTAATCTGACCATTTCTATTTAAGACAATTATATCTTTTTGTTCCGTAACGACAATTTTTAAATTCTGATATTTTACTCTTCCCTTATTTTTCACTTTGATAAAAGACTGCTCAACAATACGGCTGGCGGTACCACCAATATGAAATGTTCTCATTGTCAGCTGTGTCCCGGGTTCTCCGATTGATTGGGCAGCAATTATCCCCACGGCCTCGCCTAATTCGACTATCTGTTGTGTTCCAAGATTAAAACCGTAGCACTTTGCACAAGTTCCAAATTGTGCTTCACAGGTAAGGACACTTCTTATTCTTATTTTTTCAATACCGGCCGACTCTATCTGTTCGGCCTTTTCTTCACTTATCGCCTCGCCCGCGGCAACAACAATTTTATCCGTAACAATATCCACAATATTATCCAATGCCACCCGGCCGATAATCCGCTCTTTCAGACTTACAACCACCTCATCACCCTCGACAATTGCGCCAATTAAGATACCACTGAGCGTACCGCAATCCTCAATATTAACAATCACGTCTTGGGCAACATCAATCAATCGCCGCGTCAGATAACCAGCATCAGCGGTTTTTAAGGCCGTATCCGCCAGACCTTTTCTTGCCCCATGCGTAGAAATAAAATATTCCAGCACAGTCAATCCCTCGCGGAAATTAGCGGTGATTGGATTCTCAATTATTTCACCAGATGGTTTAGCCATAAGTCCACGCATTCCGGCTAATTGCCTAATCTGAAGTTTGGAACCGCGCGCACCGGAATCTGCCATCATATATATTGAATTAAACGGATCTAAATCCTTAAATACCATATTTGCAATTTCATCAGTGGTATGTGTCCAGATATCAATTATCTTATTGTAGCGCTCGCCTTCAGTAATTATCCCCTTTTTATACTGACGCTCTACGCCTAAAACATCGGTTTTTGCTGCATCAAGAACTTTTTGTTTGGCCACCGGAGTTTTTAAATCACTAACCGCAATGGAAATGCCCCCTTTAGTTGCCATTTCAAATCCCAAAGTTTTAAGTCCATCTAGTAATATAACCGTTGCTTCATGTCCGCAATTTTTGTAACATTCAGAGATCAATATGCTGAGTCTACGTTTCCCCAACTGTTCATTAATAAATCTTAATTTATCCGGTATAATATCATTGAAAATTATCCTGCCCATGGTTGTCAATATTAAAGTGCCGTTAAAAGAAAGCTGGCACCAATCATGAATCTTGATCATCTCGCACTGATAGGCGGTAATTGCTTCTTCAATGTCTTTAAAAATAATCGTCTGCGGGCGGCCTTCTTTATCTTTCTTAAGCGCAACCTTAGGATTAGCACTTAAATAGCGGCAGCCTAAGACAATATCCTGCGAAGGAGTAATTATCGGACGACCGTTAGATGGAGAAAAAATATTATTACTGGCCAGCATCAACAGTCGTGATTCCATCTGTGCCTCTGTTGACAATGGTATATGTACCGCCATTTGATCACCGTCAAAATCAGCATTAAACGCCGTACAAACCAGCGGATGCACTCTTATTGCCTTTCCTTCAACTAGCACCGGATTAAATGCCTGAATTCCCAGACGATGCAATGTTGGTGCACGATTTAAAAACACCGGATGATCTTTTATTACTTCTTCCAATATATCCCAAACTTCAATGCGCGCGCGTTCGACCATTCTTTTTGCACTCTTTACCGTATGTACCAAACCCCTTTCTCTTAATTTCTTAATAATAAATGGCTCAAATAATTCTAATGCCATACGTTTCGGCAGGCCGCATTGATTAAGTTTGAGTTCCGGACCGATAACAATTACGCTTCTTCCGGAATAATCCACCCTTTTCCCTAATAAATTCTGGCGGAACCTTCCTTGTTTACCTTTAAGCATATCGCTTAATGATTTTAACGGCCGATTACCGGGACCAAGCACGGGACGACCATGCCGTCCATTATCAAACAATGCATCAACAGATTCCTGTAACATTCTTTTCTCATTACGAATAATTACATCCGGTGCCTTTAACTCGATTAATTTTTTTAAACGATTGTTTCGATTAATAACCCGGCGATATAGATCGTTTAAATCACTGGTGGCAAAACGCCCGCCATCAAGCGGCACCAGTGGTCTTAAATCCGGCGGGATTACCGGAATTACTTTTAAAATCATCCATTCTGGACGATTGCCGGATTTACGAAAGGCATCAATAATCTTTAAGTTTTTGACACTCTTTTTTATTGCCGCTTCGGCTTTTATATTTCGAATTTCTTTATGCAATACTCTGGAAAGTTTATCAATATCAAGTTCCGATAAAAGACCATGTAGTGCTTCCGCTCCCATCAATGCTTTAAATTTATTTCCGTAACGTTGCAGATATTCCTGAAATTTATCTTCCGATAATAATTCTTTTTTCTTAAGCGGTGTTTCCCCTGGATCCAATACAATATATTCTTCATAATACAAAATCTTTTCCAAACTACGCATTGTCAAATCCAGCAGTGCGCCGATGCGCGAAGGCATCGATTTAAAAAACCAAATATGTGAAACCGGGGTTGCCAGTTCGATGTGTCCCATGCGTTCTCGTCTTACGTTAGAACGGGTTACTTCCACCCCGCATCGGTCACAAATAATTCCCTTATGTTTTATCCGTTTATACTTGCCGCAATTACATTCCCAGTCCTTTGTCGGACCAAAAATCTTTTCACAAAATAATCCATCACGCTCCGGCTTTAAAGTGCGATAATTTATTGTTTCCGGTTTCTTCACCTCGCCATGCGACAGGGCACGAATAATTTCCGCCGAGGAAATTTTTATACTTATGGCATCAAAACCCGTGATATCACCAGGCATATTCTTGTTACTCCTTTTCCTTTTCCATTTTTACATCCAAAGCCAAACTCTGAAGCTCTTTTAGTAAAACATTGAATGACTCCGGAGTGCTTGGATTTAGGGCATTTTCACCCTTTACAATTGATTCATACATTCGCGTTCGGCCGATAACATCATCACTTTTTACCGTCAAAAGTTCCTGCAGGGTATAAGCCGCACCATAGGCCTCAAGCGCCCAGACTTCCATTTCACCAAACCGTTGTCCGCCAAACTGCGCCTTGCCACCTAACGGCTGCTGGGTTACTAATGAATACGGACCAATCGAGCGGGCATGAATTTTATCATCCACCAGATGCGCCAGCTTCATCATATATATATATCCAACCGTTATATCCTGTTCAAACCGCTCTCCAGTATATCCGTCATAAATCGTAACCTTACCGTCTTCCGGCAACCCTGCCTTTTTTAATTCTTCTCTAATCTCTTCTTCTGTCGCTCCGCCAAAAACAGGACTGGCAACATAAAATCCAAGTGTTTTTGCGGCCCATCCTAAATGTGTTTCCAACAGCTGTCCAACATTCATTCGGGAAGGAACACCTAATGGATTAAGCACTATTTCTACCGGAGTTCCATCTTCAAGATAAGGCATATCCTCTTCCGGTAAAATTTTAGCGATAACTCCTTTATTCCCATGGCGTCCGGCCATTTTATCGCCAACTGAGAGTTTTCTGCGGCTGGCAACATAAATTACAACCTTTTTAATCACGCCGGGCGGTAATTCGTCACCGCGTTTAATGCGATCAATCTCTCTTTCCTGTTCTTCCATCTGTTCTTCGATTTGACCATTAAGAATTCTTATTGCTTTGATAATTTGCTCTTCCGTGTGCGGGGAGTTTACAAGTTTTATACTGGTAATATCACATCTTTCAATTTTCTTTATATCTCTTTTACCAATGGTTTTATTCATCGCAATTAAGGTATCACCCGTCTCTTCATCGAGCAGGCTGGCAGCAAGTTTTTTACCAACCAGCAGTTTAAATAAACAAAACGAGCGTTCCTTTTTTAATTTTTTAATCTCTTCCTGATAATACTTTTTTATCTTATCAATCTGTTTAAATTCTTCACTCAGCTCACTCCGGCTTTTTGATTTCATTTCTTTGCGTGAAAAAACGCGACTATCGATAACAATCCCTTCAACCCCGGGCGGTACGGTAAGAGAGGTATCCCGCACATCCTGTGCTTTTTCGCCAAATATTGCCCGCAATAATTTTTCTTCCGGGGCCAGTTCCGTTTCGCTTTTAGGGGTAACCTTACCGACTAAAATATCTCCTGGTTTTACTTCTGCACCAACACAAACGATTCCATCCTCTCCTAAATTTTTTAACGACTCTTCGCCAATATTCGGGATATCACGGGTAACCTCTTCTTTACCAAGGCGAGTGTCCCTGGCCTCGATTTCAAATTCTTCAATGTGTATTGAAGTATATATATCATTTTTTATCAGTTTTTCACTAACCAAAATAGCATCTTCAAAATTATATCCACGCCATGGCATAAACGCCACTAAGACATTCATTCCCATCGCTAATTCTCCGCCTTGAGTTGCGGCACCATCGGCAATCACATCGCCTTTTTTCACATACTCTCCGGTAACAACTAAAGGCCTCTGATTAATACATGTCGAAGCATTGCTTCTTTCAAATTTTCTCAATACATACTTTCGATCCCCAACTAAAATACCCACGGCATCCACTTCTTTTACTCTGCCATCATTTTCCGCAACCACAACCGTACCCGAATCCACGGCCGCACAATGTTCCATCCCGGTACCAACATACGGCGCCTCCGGGTTAAGCAGTGGAACAGCCTGACGCTGCATATTTGAACCCATAAGTGCCCGGTTTGCATCATCGTGTTCCAAGAATGGAATTAAACTTGCCGCAACACTTACCAACTGCCGCGGAGAAACATCCATATAATTTACCTGTTTGTTTGGCATGTTTGGGAAATCACCCTTATAGCGGCAGAGAACCAGATCATCGACAAAACAGCCATTTTTATCCAGTTGGGCATTTGCCTGAGCAATTACATATTGGTCCTCAACATCTGCAGATAAATATTCTATTTTATCCGTTACTTTACCATCCTCCACCTTCCGGTAAGGCGTTTCTAAAAATCCAAACTCATTAATTCGCGCAAAGGTACTTAACGAAGCAATCAACCCAATATTTGGACCTTCGGGAGTTTCGATTGGGCAAATTCGGCCATAGTGGGAATAATGCACATCTCTTACTTCAAACCCGGCACGTTCTCGGCTTAACCCGCCAGGGCCGAGCGCACTAAGACGGCGTTTATGTGTCATTTCTGCCAATGGGTTTGTCTGGTCCATAAATTGTGAAAGCTGGCTTCGGCCAAAGAAATCTTTTATTACCGTTGAGAGTAATTTGGAATTCACCAAATGCTGCGGCATTATTGCATCGATCTCATAAATACCCATACGTTCAACTGCTGAACGCTCAATACGGGTCAGCCCAATACGAAACTGATTTTGCAGCAGTTCGCCAATTGTTCTCACCCTGCGGTTACCAAGGTGATCTATATCATCTACCGCTCCTTCGCCATTATTTAATTTTATCAGATATCTTAACGTTTCAACTACCGTTTCTACATCCAATATCCGTTTTTCTAAGGACATACTCATGTGTAATTTTCTATTTAAAACAAATCTGCCGACCTTACTTAAATCGTAACGTTTAGCATCAAAAAACAAACGGTTAATAAACGCTTGCGCCGCTTCAATTGTTGGGGGATCTCCCGGACGCAGGCGCCGGTAAACATCCAAAAGTGCTTCTTCTCTTGATGTCGTACGGTCTTTATCTAAGGTATTTAACAATTCCAAGGTTGGAGGACAGAACATAGAAATACTCTTTATATGTGCATTAAGTATTTTATCTACCAGTTGACGTGTCAGGCGCTGCCCCTTTGCTGCAATCAATTCCCCGTTAGCGTCAAGAGCATCGATCGCTAAGACGACGTTGCTTATTTCTTCTTTTGAGCGTCCAGTCAATACAAATTCCTCAACAGAATAAAATGCTTTCAATATATCGACATTTGTCGAAAACCCGATAGCACGCAGGAATACGGTCGATAAAAACTTGCGGCGGCGGTCAATATAAACATTAACCACTCCATTAATATCAAACTCGAATTCTACCCAGGCGCCCCGGTAAGGGATAATCCGTGCCGAATAAAGACGCTTACCCGTAGGATGTATTGTTTCCTCAAAACATACCCCAGGGGAACGATGCAACTGACTTACGACAACACGCTCATCGCCATTTATAATAAATGTACCAACCGGTGTCATGATTGGAAGCTCGCCCATATAGACGTCTTGCTCTTTAACATCTTTTTTCGTTTTCAATCTTAATTTCGCCTTTAATGGCGTAGCAAAGCTTAACCCTCTTCTTTGGCATTCACGGATATCATATTTAGGTTTATCCAAAATATAGTGAACAAATTCCAGGCGGCAGCTACGGTCAAAATTTTCTATAGGGAAAATCTCCTCAAAAACTGCCTGCAGCCCGCTATTTTGTCTTTTTGTCTTGGGCACACCTACTTGTAAAAAATCCCGATAGGAATCAATTTGTATGGCTAACAAATTAGGCAGCTGTATACATTCTGCCGTTTTAGTATAATCCCGTCTTTTTATCATCACCGACCTCGTTTAATTCATATCTCGGAGCTTGTATCTCGAATCTTTTTAATAGATACGAGATACGAACAACGAGATACGATACACGACATTATTTAAGTTCGACTGTTGCACCAGCTTCTTCTAATTTTTTCTTTATTGCTTCTGCTTCTTCTTTTGGTAAATCTTCTTTAACAGTTTTGGGCGCGCCATCAACGAGATCCTTTGCTTCTTTCAGTCCTAAGCTGGTAATTGCCCGTATTTCCTTAATAACTTGAATCTTTTTATCTCCACTAGATGTAAGGACCACGGTGAAAGAAGTTTTTTCTTCTTCCTGGGCAGCCGCGGCCGGAGCAGCCATTGCTGCCGCAACCATTGGCTGTGCGGCTGAAACACCAAATTTTTCCTCCAGCGCCTTCACCATTTGTGAACATTCAAGCACAGACATTTCGGCAATCGTATCAATTATTTTACTTACCCTTTCTGATATTTTTATTTCTTTTTTTTCCTGTACTTCTTCCACTTTTTCTTTTACCTCTTCTGCCATAATACCCTCCTCTTTATTTTTTGCTTCGCAAAAAATAGCGCAATTGATAATTGACAATAGAAAAAATTTTTAATTGTGTTCTATTGCTCAATTTTCTATTTCTCTAAACAAAAATATGTTGACTCATAAATTATCTCGTTTTGAATTTTAGAATATTCTCCGCCAAAGGCGGTAAATTTTAATATTATTTCGGATTTCGGCATTCGTGCTTAGGATTTTATTCTTTCTCCGTCTCTTCCTCTATTTTCTTCACAACAGTTACCAGCCCTCTGATCACCCCTGACAATACTCCCACCAGTCCGGTAAGCGGGGCGGCAATTGCGCCAACTAACTGAGCAAGTATTATATTTTTTGGCGGCAAAGCGGCAAGTAATTTAACGTCATCTGCATCTAAAATTTTACCATCTAAAAAGGCGCCGCGAATTTTTAACGTCTCATTTTCTTTAGAAAAATCTATTAATACTTTTGAAGTAGCTACCGGGTCATGATTAGTATAGGCAATGCTTGTTGGGCCATCAATCAAGTCAGCTAATAAATCCATCTTTCGATTCTTTAATGCCATTTTCCCTAAGGTATTTTTTAGCACAATATAATCTGTTCTTGCTTCGAGCAACTTTTTTCTCAACCCATTCAACCTATTGGCATCAATCCCCTGATAACCGGTTACAAAAAAATAATTAGCCTCGGTAAACCTTTGGGTTAATTCTTGAACAATAAGTTCTTTTTCAAACTTTGGCATGAAAAATACTCCTTGAAAAACCGTATTTTGCATCTCGTTGTTCGTATCTAGTAAAATCAAGAGATACCAGATACGACATACGTCTTAAAATCCCAATTTTATCCCCGGTCCCATGGTGCTTGAAATATAGACATTTTTAATATATTGCCCTTTAACTGCCGCGGGTCTTGCCTTTGTCACCGCATCTAAAACACTTTTGGCATTATCAATCAAGGCTTCCTTTTGAAAAGACAATTTACCAATCGCAACATTAATATTCCCCAATTTATCCATTTTAATTTCAATCTTTCCACCTTTTACGTCACCAATTGCTTTCGCCACATCATTGGAAACTGTTCCTGCCTTGGGATTGGGCATAAGGCCGCGCGGTCCTAATATTCTGCCTAACTTACCTACTTCCCGCATCATATCCGGTGTTGCTACAGCCACATCAAAATCCGTCCATCCTTTAGCAATTTTTTCAATAAGTTCTGTACTGCCAACATGATCAGCGCCGGCATCCCGGGCAAAATTCTCTGCTTCGCCCTTACAAAACACAACAATTCTTATTTTTTTACCTGTACCATGCGGAAGAACCACCGTACCTCTAACCATTTGATCTGACTGTTTAGGATCAACCTCCAGATCAAAATTAAGCTCTACGGTCTGATCAAATTTTACAGAGGAAGCATTTTTCAAAAGCTCAATTGCCTCAGCGAGCGGATAAGCACGGTTCTTATCTATTAATTTTGCGTATTCTTTTTGTCTTTTGCTTGATTTTCTCATAAATTACTGCCTTCGGCATAAAAAATTTCCTTCAGCTTGACCATCCCTGTCGCAAGACTACAGGGTATTTTGCCAAGCTGATGCTGCTTCGCAGCACCGGAAATTTCTTATCCATTTGAAAACCATAGGTTTTCAAACTTTCCATCCAAAAGATCATCCTGCAGCAAGCTGCAGGGAATAATCAAGTTTAAAAACCTTTCGTGTTCAAACTTTCCCTCAACAATGTCATGTGGCAAGTATGCCCGTCAGCAATAGGCAAATTCAATCTTTACCCCTTGCTACAATTTCAATTCCCATGCTCCGCGCGGTACCTTCAACAATATGTACCGCCTGCTCAAGATCATGTGCATTTAAATCCTTCATTTTCTGCTGGGCAATCTCTTCGGCCTGTTTTCTGGTAATTTTACCAACCTTATCTTTATTCGGCTGTGCCGAGGCTTTGGCAATGTTACAGGCACGTTTTAAAAGCACCGCGCATGGCGGACTTTTCAATATAAAAGAAAACGTTTTATCTTTATACACGGTAATCACTACCGGAATTATCAGTCCTTCTTTTTCCTTTGTTTCCGCATTAAACTTCTTACAAAAATCCATAATTTTCACACCATGCTGACCTAACGCCGGTCCCACGGGTGGCGCGGGATTTGCCTGCCCGGCAGGAATTTGCAGTTTTATTATTCCGGTAATTTCTTTCGCCATATTATAACTTCTCCACTTGCCAGTATTCCAATTCTACTGGGGTTGCCCGTCCAAAGATAGATACCATAACTTTTAATTTTTGTTTTGCCGGATTTATCTCTTCTATTTCTCCGGTGAAATTAACAAACGGTCCATTATTTATCTTTACCGCTTCTCCTTTTTTAAAGATTACCTTTGGCGTTGGTTTTTCTTTACGCTCTTCAGCCTGTTTCAGAATATTTTTGACCTCTTCCTCTTTTAATATAAACGGCTTTGTCTTGGTCCCGATAAAGCCGCTCACGCCCGGCGTATTCTTAATAAAATACCAGGTATGATCATTAAGTTCCATCTCAATCAAAACATAACCCGGAAAAAACTTACGCTCGGTAATCTTTTTTTTACCGGCCCGTACTTCCGAAACTTTTTCCGTAGGTACAAGTAGATTAAAAATATATTCCTTGCAAATATCGTCTTCTAATCTATTTTCGATATTTGCCTTTACCTTTTCTTCTTGCCCGGTCTGGGCATGAACTACATACCACTGTTTTGCCATTAACCTATTTCCTTATAAAAAAATTTCTTCGAAATCTTTTTATCCATTTGAAAACCTGCGGTTTTCAAGCTTTCCCACTACAGAAAAATAGCCCTTTTTTCTTATGTACTACCTTTTCTTTTCTAAAGAAAAGGTAGTACATAAATTATTGCCGCAGGCAATAATTTATCATCTGATTATTATTTTCATCAAAAACGAGAAAATAAGATCGAAAATCCAAACAAAAACAGCAAGCAGGGCAACGGAAACAATAATAACAATCGTCGAATTTATAAGTTCATCTTTAGTCGACCATGATACCTTTTTTAATTCCTGTCCTACTTCTTGAAAATATCCTTTAATTTTTACAATCACAATTTTGCTTCCTTAAATGAGCAGACAATTTATGAAGCTTATACTTCATAAATTGCAGGACTATGTCCATCTGTGAATTTAACCCGCCATCTTTTTTGGCGGGTATTAAGTCCCTTCTTAAATGACCCGCCAATTATTGTGGAGGACGCCAGCCCGCCACAAAATTTTGGCGGGTCTTTGATTTGTTAGGCGGACATTAAGTTTCTTCCTTAATATACCCTGTTTTCCTACAATAAATTTGGCAGGAGCGGCAGGAATTGAACCCGCAGTACCGGTTTTGGAGACCGGTGGTTTACCATTAACCGACGCTCCTATCACCGTAGCAGCAGGAAGTGACAATTATTTATTTTCCTTATGTGATGTGTGCTTACGGCACATCTTACAAAACTTTTTTATCTGTAACCTATCCGGTGTTTTTTTCTTATTCCTCGTTGAAGTATAATTATGTGACCGGCATTCCGTGCATGCAATAGTTATCTGTTCTCTCATAAATTAGTTCCTTCGTCACTAATTTATCCACTCCCTTTTCTTTGGAAAAGAAAAGGGAGAAAAAAAGTAACTCCTCTTTAAAATAATAAGAGATTGTTGGTCTTTTCAACAATCTCTTATGCGATAATCTCTGAGATTACTCCTGCCCCTACGGTACGTCCGCCTTCGCGTATCGCAAACCGCAGTTCCTTCTCCATAGCGATAGGGACGATTAACTCCAC
>JBDRCZ010000015.1:0-2054 GCA_043821285.1 Candidatus Omnitrophota bacterium
TGCTGAATTTCAGGACATTCAATTGCTACAATATTAATTGTCTGATTTCCAACTGTTAACGGAATTTGTTGACATGTAGCTGCTTGCTGTGCAATTGTCATTACTGCATATTGTGCACCTTCTTGAAAAACCCCAAGTTGAGTTGACTGATTCCATGCAATATACTTGCTAACTCCGATATAGCCGATTGCCAAAATCAACAACACAATTAAAACAACCATTACAATCCCCTGTATGTTTTTTTGTCTCACCATTTTTTAACCTCCTTTAATTTAATTATGAACCTAACTAATTCAACTTTTATTCTCATTTTCTTTAATTTTTTTAATTTGTTTTTTTAGTTTAGGTAAATCTTTTTTAATTATCTTTAATATCATTTCTAAATCAACTCCAAAATAATGATGAATAAGCTTATCTCTTGTGCCAACTATTTCTCTCCATAAAACTTCAGGATATTTTTTAGTAAACTCTTTGGGAAGGTTTTTTACAGCCTCCCCAATAATCTCTATAGCACGGATAATTGCATATTGTTTTTGTTTGTCTGTAAACAATACTTTTTTAGAAATCCCTTTTGAAAATCTCTCAATTTCTTCAATATTTTCTAGAATATGCTCAATAAAAACTAATGCTTCTTTTTTCATATTATTCTTATCTCCTCTTTTAATATTCTCTCCTTCAAGAGTGGATGAATTGCTTTATAACTAAGTAAATCAACCTTCTTCCTTAGTTCATCTTCAAGCTCAAATTGAATCCCTACAAATCCAAAACCAACTGGCTTTGAAAGTTCAATCAAAATATCGACGTCGCTGTTTTTCTTGTTTTCTCCCCGTGCATAACTTCCAAATATTCCAGCTCTAACTACTTTATGTTTTTTTAAAATTCCAACTATTTTTTTCTTTAAATTTTCTATCTTTTCCCCATTTAAGGTATTTGTTTTTTTCTTTACCATTTTAATTAATAAATAAAAATTCTTTAAATAATTAACTATCTAATTTTTTTTGGTCTCTCGGCAACTTCTTTTTATTTTTTCTTAACTTGTAAACAACATGCAAAGGAAAGAACTCATAATAATTTTTGCCATCAAACCATGCACATTTAAAATGATAAAGTCGTAAGCCAGTCAGTCTACTTAAGGCTAAAGCGTATAATGTCAATTGTGAAATTGGTTTTGCCTTGGACGCAGACGGCTTAAAATCCATTATGTGAACTGAGCCGTTTCTTATTTGTATTAAATCTATGTGCCCTGTAATATATTCCTCATCATTTAATATAATAGGTATATCAAAATTTAATTCATGCTTGTAATGTTTTAAATCGTCGCTGTTTATTAAAATAGGAACTTCTGTTGCAACTGTTACTGTGTCGTTTGTGAAAAGAGCTTCTTTGAACTGGTGCGGGCTGGATTTACCGCATCGCGCAAGCAGATAGCCAACTCACTGGCGCTGGGACTGGGACTGCCCAAACCTGATGTTTTGTCGCTACTGGAAAAGGCGGATATTGCACTACAGCGGCGAGCGGAAACTCTTACCCTCCAGGAATGGGCAAGGCTCTGGGAAGTCTTTCACAGGGAAAAGGAATAATGCTTATTATTGAGGCGCCGGCCAAGCTTAACCTGACGCTCGAGGTATTGGGCAAACGCCCGGACGGCTACCATGAAATCCGCAGCGTCATGCAGACCGTGAACCTGCATGATACACTCATTTTTCGTCACGCCGGCGGTGTTGCTGTATCCTCCAACTCACCGGAATGGAAACCGGAAGAAAGCCTTGTTTCCAGAGCAGTAAGCCTGGTACAAAGCGCTATCGGTTGCTCAAGAGGCGCGGCAATAGAAGTGGAAAAACATATCCCACTGGTGGCGGGGCTGGGCGGGGACAGCAGCGATGCCGCCGCCGCCCTGCGGGGACTCAACCAGCTATGGGAGTTGGACTTATCACAACGAAAACTACTGGAACTCGCCGCGCAGATGGGCTCGGATGTGCCGTTCTTTATCGATGGCGGCACTGCCCTGGCTGAAGGCCGTGGCGAGATGCTGACCCCCCTCCCCCCTCTCCCCA
>JBDRCZ010000016.1:0-3466 GCA_043821285.1 Candidatus Omnitrophota bacterium
GTCCGCGGAACACGTCCGTCACGAATAATTACTTCGCAAAATTCACACTCATATGGACAACCGCGTGAATATTGCACGCTCGCACCAGAATAGTTTTGTAAATATATCAGGTCCCACTTCGGAATTGGCGTTTTGCTCATGCCTGCAAATAGGTTTGCCTGATAAATATGTCGGGGTTTTCCCTTTTTTATGTCTTCGAAAAAAATAGGCAATGTCACCTCTGCTTCTCCAAGCAATAAACCATCTAGACATGCTATATTTTTACGACATGCAAATTAAATAATGCCGTAAATAACACGACTAAATGTAATTGCTAAATTTTTATGTGCTGTTTTATTTTCGCGTTACTTATTGTTTTTATCTTTTGATGATTTATATGCCTATTGCACTTTCTCTAAATTCAATCTAATACCCAGTAATTGCAATTCCACAAGGGGATACTTATTGCTAAATACCTCTTCAGCTATATCCGGATGTTGTATCAAATATCGCGTAATAAAAATAGCTGAATCCGGATGATAGTGTATTACTTTTCTCAATTCCCTGTTTGTCTTAAAAACTTCAAGCGCATTAGGGCATACTGCGACAAGCTGATTAATTTCGGGATATTCGCTGGCGCGCTCCAAAAATTTTGCATAAGAAAAAAAGGATTCCTTTTTATAGACACGATATTTATTGCCGATTATGAAAACAACTATCAGAACCATCACAATCAACCCACCCCATAAAGTTATTTCTTTATATTTACTTTTATTTTTTTGTTTCACTTTATACCTCAAATTATGTCAACGCCGGTTTCCATTGCTGGATAAGCTTATATCATAAAGATAAACATCTATGCCTTCAAATCGTCGAACATTTAGAAGAAAGAATCGTTCATCACATTTTTGTTTTATTACTTCTATACTCTTATCGCGTTGCATCTCCCATGAAGAATATATAAGCCAAAGCCGATTACATTTTTCTCCCAGATTGTCTAACTGCTGTTCATCGGTTAATAAGACGCTATAAGTATTCCTATTTAATACATGCTTTTTATATGTAAGGTAATAAGCGAATGGGAGAAAAGTGTTATAGCAGACATGTCTTATCATATCGCCATCTTTATAATACTGCATAACATACTCCACAGTTGAACGGTGGTCTTTTTTTGTATGTATTCCCGGCCGATACGGAAATTCCGAAGTATGAAGAATATTAAAATATAAATTATATAAAGAAACACTAATGCTGAATATTGCTATTAAAAGGACACAACGCGCATAGCGCTGGGGTAATTTCCCGATAGCACTTGCGATAATTATATAATAGGGGACCGATGAAAATATTAAATTCCTATGCGTGTACATTGGGATAAAAAATATATGTCCCATTATTAAAATTGCTATCAGTGGCAAAAAGAGCCATAGCAACAAGAGTAGTAACTTATTAAACTCTTTGCGTAAAACCCATATCCCGTCAAGAAATAACACAGAAAATACTCCTGCGCCAAAATAATACATCTGTTTACTTGCATGGTATCCGAGATTAAAAACATTAAATGTTTGAAAGATATACTGCATATTTCCAGCTGGAAACCAATGATAAAATTGCATTGAGCTATTCATCAACAATAAAGACGAAACTAGAAAATATTTAGCGAATGGAAGAAATATAATAAATACTATTGCTTGTGCAAGCAGCGCTTTTGATATAATAATCTTTTTTTTACAAAACACTATCAGAATAAACACAAACTGAACATATAAAATCAAAAGACATAGATAATTTATAAAAATACCTATAAGAGTCACTAGGATATACGGGATCCAAAAGCGCCACTCATCTTTTTTTATTGACATCCAAAAAAATATCATAGAAAGCGACGCGGTTAGCACCGTTATCGTATAATATCCGATTTCTTGAGCATAGTAAATGTGCAAAGGGATAATCGCTGTTATCGCCCCTGCAATAAGCCCTGTTTTTTTGTCGACAAACCACTTTCCAATAATATAGGTGGTGATAATCGACAAAACACCCGCTATTAGCGATGGGATACGCAAAAAAAATTCGTTTGTTGAAATTTTCTGCCAGATAAATAAAAACAGCGCAAACAGTTGTGGCTTCAAAAAAAACGCAGAAGCTTCTTTTAGTAAGGAAATATTTTTACTCGCCAATAAAAAACAAACTTCATCATACCATAAACTATAAAACATCCATTTGTTGATTCTTAAAATAAGCCCTAAAAAAATAATCGCGATCAATAGAAATACCTGTTTTTTAATAACGGCCTGGCGCATTTTCTTAAAGTGGTTCTTGATCATAATTGTCTGTTAATAAAATTTTTATCGTCCGCATTGACGTAAAGATAATTGTATAATTTATATTTTTTTATTCTATACATAAACTCATAAAAAAAATTTTTAATTGTATGCCCTTCTATTAAAAAAATGAACAGGCAGTAGACTGCTGAAGAACGATGGAATAATGCCCATAATAGTAATTTCCAAAAATGCAGCCTCTCCCGGCTAAAAATTCCAAAAAAAAGTATACATTTTAATCCCACTAGAATATTTTGCGCATAATAACCTCGTGTGTTTTTTAATCTCGCTGGCCTAAATTCCTTTATGAACAAAAAAATTCGATTGTAGTAAGTCTTACATGAATAGAGAGACGTAAATATTTTTTCACATCCTTTCAAAATAAGCTTGGGATCCATTTTGGGCACATAATTAATAGCGACTAAGTTTTGAAAATTTTCTTTTATTAATCTATTTTCTTGTGAAAGACGTTGATACAATTTTGTCCCTTGCACTGCTCTTAATAAAAAGGGGAACATGAAAACAATCCTGGTTTCTTGGACAAAATCAATTATTTTTTGAAAAACAGAGGGATCATCGCGATCAAAACCAAGCATAAAAGTGCCTTTAACTATGAGTCCTTGCCGTTGGATTTTTTTAATGTCAGCTGCTAGATCTCTGTTTCTATTATGGAATTTGCGGCATTCTTTTAAACTTTCATCATTAATCGTTTCGATGCCGACAAGAACACTATAAAACCCCGCTTCCAGCATTAACCGCATAAGTTCGTCATCATCTGCAAGTTCGATTGTTGTTTGTGTAAAAAAGAAGAAAGGGTAATTATGCTTTTTTACCCAGGAAATAAGTGCCGGAAACAGTTCTTCTTTTAGCTTTTTTTTATTCATATTAAAATTATCATCAACAATAAACACATGCCCCCGCCATCCTTGCGCATAAAGCATCTGCAGTTCATTAAGAAATTGTTCACTAGACTTCGTTCTCGGGACATGTCCATCTGTGGCGATTACTGCACAAAATTCGCACTCATAAGGACATCCTCGCGAATATTGCACACTCGCTCCAAGATACGATTGCAAAGATACTAAATTCCAAGCTGGAGCTGGTGATTTCCTTATATCTGCATATTTATTTTTATGGTAAATATGTCGGGGTTTTCTTTTTTTTAT
>JBDRCZ010000017.1:0-85997 GCA_043821285.1 Candidatus Omnitrophota bacterium
TTAATGGTAATCCTATTTCGAAAACCGAAGCCAGGGCGATTATATTCAGGGATTACCCAAGCAAGAAAGCTAAACAAAAAAAAGAGAAAGCGCTCTTGGCATTTAGCACGAGGCAGTCTTTTGACTCCTCAAAAAGCCATATCGAGCCGCTTCCTCATAGAACAATCGAATCTATTTTATCAACTGTTTAGGGGAAATGGCAAGGTGGGATTTTTTATGATGGGGACGTTAACATATTTAAAGGTAAGGTCGGCCAGTGCAAAAACTAATTACCTAAGCGACATAGATCTTGGAGTTTTTGTTCATAGTTCTATTCGCCATGAAGATTATTTTAATATAGAGTCCATAGTAGCGACTGAAATGGAGAATAGGTTTAAAAACAAGGAAATAGATATAAGGATATTAAAATATTGCCTATTAAAATCTTTAATATAACCTTTTTAATACAAATGTTCAAGGTGAGATATTTAACCGGAAAAATAAAAATTTACATAACAGCAGTTAAATCTTACAGATACAATAAAATAAATATATAATATGTGGTTATTCCTACCGGCTGGTATATTTTTATGTGCAATTATCTATGCTAATGTGATAACGAAAGTGTTGACAGTAAGTAGGATTTGTGTTAAACTTGAGTATTCCTGATAGCTTGATAGAGGGTAAAAGGTTTTTAATTTTTACGAAATTGTCGAAGATCCGCCGTGGCGGGGATGAAGACAATTTTGTTTGCATCCGCCTCAGCGGATGACCGGAAAAACGATTGCATTAAAATATATGATTCGGGTCTGTTCAAATTAGGAGTTTATACAGTGTATTTTAAACGCTTAGAACTTTTTGGGTTTAAGTCTTTTGCAAAAAAGATCACCCTTGACTTTGAACCTGGGGTGACGGCGGTTGTTGGTCCGAACGGCTGCGGGAAGTCAAACATTTCTGATGCCATGCGCTGGGTTTTAGGTGAACAGAGTGCAAAGTCTATGCGCGGGGCAAAAATGGAAGATGTTATATTTAACGGCACAGATAAAGAACCCGCACTTAATTTAGCCGAAGTTTCGCTTACCCTTTCTAATGAAGAAAAGATTTTACCGATTGATTATGACGAGGTAACAATTACCCGCCGACTCTACCGTTCAGGAGAAAGTGAGTATTTAATCAATAATAATCTTGTGCGCCTTAAGGATGTCAGTGAACTGCTCATGGGGACCGGTATGGGTACGGAGTCTTACTCGATGTTTGAGCAGGGTAAGATGGATTTGATTATCAGTTCTAAACCAGAAGATCGGCGTTTTCTTTTTGAAGAGGCGAGCGGGATTACCAGATATAAATCCAAAAAACGCGAGGCCCTGCGTAAATTAGAACAAACAGAAGCAAATCTTTTAAGGGTTAATGATATTATTACGGAAGTTACCCGACAGTTAAATGCAATACAGCGCCAGGTTAATAAGGCCCGGCGGTACAAAGATGAGTTTGAAAGGCTTAAGGCTTTAGAAATAAGATTTGCCGCAGGCGAACTGCGGAATTTCCATAAAGAGCAAGATGATCTTTTAACCCGGATTAAAGAATATCGTATCCGCGAAAGTGATATTGAAGAAAATCTGCGGCAGTTATCGGGACAACTTGAAGAACTGCGACGGGAAACTTCAAACGTGGAAATAGCCTATTCCAGATTGCAGAAAGAGTATTTAGATCTAGCCTCAGCAATTGATAAAAATGTACATAAAATAACTTTGAATAAAGAAAGGGTTGAGGAATACCAAGCGCGCGGCAGCGAGCTGACGAAAAACATAGAAAATACGACGAAAAAGATAGAGGCGATATCCAGAGAATTAACCGAGTATCAAAATACCCTTAGCGAACAGAATTTACAAGAGGAAAAACAGCGGCAAACGCTTTTGGATAAAGAAAACAGTCTGCAAGAAATAAATTGCAAAATAAAAAAAGCGCATGATAATATCGAACAGGGTAAACTGTGTCTTATCGAGATTGCCGCCCGCCAGGCAAAAACTAAAAATGATTTAACAAAGAGTAGTGCCGATTTAGCAAACATCTGTGCGCGGATACGCCGCTTAGGGGTAGAAAAGGAAAAGGTAAATGATACGAACCGGGAAATCGAAACTAAATTTAGCAAAGTAAAAGAGGAACTTGAAGTAATCCGGGGTTATGTTACAAGTTTAAGAAATGAAGAAATAAGTTTATCAATAAATATTCAGGAAGAAGAGGAGTATTTGAATAGTATTACCACGGTACTCTTAGAACTCAATCATCGGTTTAATGCCATTAAAACCCGGCTTGATTTTTTAGAAGATATGAATCGCCGTTATGAAGGATTTGCCAGCGGAACAAAGGCCCTGTTACAGGGAAAAGACAGCAGTTTAGAGATATTTAAAGGGATTATCGGGCCTCTGGCAAATATGTTCGAAGTGGACAGCGGCTATGAGCAGGCAGTTGAAGTTGCCCTGGGTGATATGAGCGGTTCGATTGTTGTGGAAAATAGGGTTGATGCTGTTTCCGCAGTGCGCTATCTTAAAGAAAAACAGTTAGGTAATGCTTTGATTATTTCTCTGGCGGATGTGCCAGTGAATGAGCATCTGCATACGGAAGAGGATTTATCAGCGCTCAAAAGGCTTGGTGATCTGGTCAGGGTACGTTCTGAGTATCAGCCTTTGGTTGAATATTTATTGAAAGATACTTTTATTGTCTCGGATTTTGATCAGGCGTTAAGTTTAAATGAAAAATATTCAGAAAAAAAATTTCGCTTTGTAACCCCTAAAGGTGAGATGGTCCAAGAGAGCTTTTTTTTCGTCGGGGTGAAGGTTTTAGATGAAGAACATAGTGTGATTACCCGCCTGTCAAAAATCCGCCAGTTAAAGGAAGAATTTCAAAAATTAAATATTGAGATTTTAGAACGGGAAGAACTTAAAAACAAACGGATTGAAGCGCTAAATGGTTTAAAAACAGAGATAGATACTAAAAGAACCACCTTGCATGAAAAAGAGCTTGTTTTAACCAACAAAGAGGCAGAATTTACGAACATTGAAGAACAACGGAGAAAACTAAATGAAGAATTTTCCCTGATAAATCTTGAAGCTGATGAGGCAAATGAAAGAGAGCAGGAACTTGAAAACAAACAGGGATCTTTGCGGCAAGAGTTAGAGGTGATTGAAGAGAAGCAGAAAACTTGGGAAAATTCTATTCAGGAGTCAGACCTGTTTGCGGGCGAAGCGGTAAAAAGCCGGGAAGATTTATTGGTACAAATTGCTCAGTTAAAAACCGAACTGTTAAACATAAGTCAAACTCGTCAAACTACGGAAAAAACTTTTAAGATGTTGGAGCTCTCCGGTAATGAACTAACTATCCAGCTCTCCAGCCAAAAGAATGAAGTGGCAGAGTTAGAAAGGAAGCATTGGCAGCTAAATTCTGAGATTACAGAATTAGAAAGAGAAAACACTACTTTTGGTGAAAAAAAGGAAAAGATGGGTAATGAATTAACAACTTCGGAAAATAGGCGTAATGAGATCAGAGAAAAAGCTGATGCCACTCAAAAGACCGTGCACAGTCTTAGTCAGCAGCAGGACGGCATAAAAAACGAGCTGCGTGATTTAGAAATAAAGAAAAATGAGTTTAATTATAAAGTGCAGGCATTATTGACCCGTATGCTTGAGGCATATAAGGTTGTGGAAGAGCAAATTTGTCAGGAAGAGTTAGCCGGAGAATGGGATGCAGCCGGACTGCGGCAGGAAATTGATAGTTTAAAGATAAAACTTGAGAAGCTGGGAACAGTTAATTTGGTGGCCATAGAAGAGGAACAAGATTTAACTGAACGGCTGAACTTTTTAAACAGCCAACGCCATGACTTATTAACCGCGCAGGAGACTTTGCATAAAGCAATTTTGAAGATTAACCGCACAACCAAGACCATGTTTATGGAAACGTTTGAAAAGACAAGAGCAACGTTTAGAGAATTTTTCCGCATGCTTTTTGACGGCGGTGATGGACAGTTGATATTGCTTGATGAAAGTGATGTGCTGGAGAGCGGTATTGAAATTGCTGTACGACCGCCGGGTAAAAAATTACAAAGCATTACCTTGCTTTCCGGAGGAGAAAAGGCGTTGACGGCAATCGCCTTGCTTTTTGCTGTTTTTAAAGTTAATCCGAGCCCGTTTTGTGTCTTGGATGAAATTGATGCCCCGCTGGATGAGGCAAATATCCTAAGATTTACCAAGGTCTTGCAGGAGTTTCTGAAACTTTCTCAATTTATCATTATTACCCATAACAAAAAGACAATTGGCATGGCGGATGTAATGTATGGTGTAACCATGCAGGAATTTGGTATTTCTACGATTGTTTCGGTTAAATTTAAAGAGATGAAAAAAGAAATGCCGGCAGAAAGAAAAGAGGATTTAGTTGCTTCTTGATTTATTTAAATTATTGTCTTCGGCATGCGGATAAAAATGTAAAATTTGCACTATGGATTGTGCCGCAACGAGCCATATTCCTTAGAATACATACAAGTTCGGTTTCTGCCGGCACGCTTTGCCGCATATAATGCCGAGTCAGCAGAATTGATTAATTGCTCCTTTTCTTCAGCATCATCAGGAAAACTTGCTACTCCGCAGCTTATAGTGATTTTTTGATGATTATCCCATGATGCCTCAAGGACGCTTTTGCGCAGGCGTTCGCCGAGCATAAATGCGCTTTCCTTTGTTGTTTCCGGCAGAATTATCGCAAATTCTTCTCCGCCATATCGCGCAATAAAATCTATTTCCCGGGAGGTATTTTTTAGAATCGTGGCAATAGATTTTAAAATTTTATCCCCGGCAATATGTCCATAGGTATCGTTATATTTTTTAAAATAGTCAATATCAATCATGAGTAAGCTTATAAAACGGTTAAAGCGGACAGAGCGTTTGATTTCTTCGGTAAGTTGATGTTGAAAGTAGCCGTGATTCCATGTTCCGGTGAGCCGGTCAGTATTGGATAAATGGACGGTTTCCTCGTATACTTGGGAATTCTCAATTGCCAGCCCCGCCTGGTCAGCAAACATGGAAAATATCTTTATGTCATATTCCGTAATCGGTTTTCGGGTAAATAGATTATCAACCAAAATTACCCCAACGACATGGTCGTTAGCTTTTAGCGGAATGGTGGCAAAAAAATCAGTTTTAAGTTTTTTAAACACGATGTCCTGCGGGGAGATTTTTTCTTTTTTCTCTTTTGTATCGATATTAAAAGGGATGCCTTCTAAAATTGTTTTAGCAAGTATGCCGCTACTTGGTTCAAGCGGTAATTTTATAAATTTTACCGTATTATTCAATTTAGAATCCGTGCGCATTTCAAATTCTTTGTAAGCGCTTAAGAGATTATCTAATGTTGTTTTTTCTTCAGAAAGCCTGCTCCATATCTGGGGAGCCTGTTCGCCGGTATCCGGGCCGACGCTCATTTTTCCTTGAAGATAATTACGGGTAGAATCAACCAGAAAGAGCATTGCCCGGTTAAACCCTAAGCCTTCTTTTGCCGTAACGCTGGTTAGAATTATATAGAGAATCTCATCAAGCTTTAAGGTCGCGCGCATAGCAATACTTATTTCATAAAGCATTGCCAGTTCTGCGGCGGAACGGGAAAGTTCGATGTCCGTATATTTTTTTGCCATACTATATATGATACATTACTATTTTTTAAAAGTCAACTGGAGACATAGTCTAAACGTTTTTCTTTGCGTGCTGCGTAGTTTTGTGTGATAATTTTATTTTTATTTTCGTGTAATTTTGTGTATTTAGTAGTTCCATTGTTTCTATAGTCTCTATATTTTGATTTTTGGATTTTCGGTAAACTGTAAACTAAAAAGTTACCTATAGGCAGCTTTTTCAGTGGAAACGGTTATTGTTATGTGGTAAGATGAGTTATGAACATCGGCATAATCAATAATGACCGGTTAGGATTTGAAATTTAGATTTTGGTATTTGACAATTAAATTGGTGTGCCTGTAGCTCAATTGGATAGAGCACCGGTCTTCGGAACCGGGTGTTGTGGGTTCGAGTCCCTCCAGGCATGCCAGATTGGCAAATGACATGTAGTAAATAGCAAATGGTTAGAAGAAGAATTACAGGGAGAAAAATATGCAGTTGAATGAAGGACGGATATTTGTCGGAAGATTTAAATTTCAATCTGACCTTTTAACATCCCTCGCAGAGTTTTGTGAAAGGGAAGGTATTAGACTGGGAATATTCTCGGTTATCGGGGCATTAACGAGCATAAAATTGGGTTACTATCATCAGGATGCAAAGAAATATGTTGAATGTGTAAGTTTAGATAAAAAACTTGAGATAACAGCGTGTATTGGTAATATATCATTGAAAGATGCGGAAATTTTTGTTCATGCACATATAACCGCAGCCGACCATCAGGGGGCATGTTATGGAGGTCATCTTATGCCCGGATCAATAATATTTGTCGCAGAATATTATATAAAAGAACTCACGGGTGGAGAATTGTACAGAAAAAACGATCCAGAAACCGGGCTTAGTTTATGGCTGTAGATGAAGATGTAGTGTCAAATATTTCATGCTAAAACTAAAAGCAACCGCAAATACACAAATAGTTAGCCTTAAAAAAAGAAAAACATAACGCCACCGATTTTCACGGATTGAACACGGATAAAAAAAGACATAGCTAAAAAAATATTTAAACCACGAATAATACCGATTTTCACGAATGGAAAAAGATTTATTCGTGACAATGTGTGGTTAAAAAAATATAGACAGGATTAACACGATAAACCCTTAAAGAAAATCATACAACAATAGTTAGTGGTAAAAAAAGGTATTGTATTAACAAAGCTAGTTATAAAATGTATTTCAAACAGAGTTAGTTAACATTTTCTTACGGGGTTCATCCTGTCAAAAGAGATGTGGTTAAACGATTTATTTATTAAAATCCGTGCAACATCCGTGTAAATTGTATGCTGAAAATAGGTGTTAAGCCTATTAACAAATGTTCTTTTAAAAAAATAAACTTTGCTAAGTCAAGGGATGATTGGTAAAATACCTCATGGATATCCTTTTAGAGGGCATGAACAAGTGTAAATGAGAAGCTTAGCTGTCTCTACACGGATACTATCGCTTCTAAAGGATGACGGGTGGAACCGATTAAGAAATTAAGTGATTCCGTTTATCGGAAGTCCCGAATCAAGAACAATTTTGGTTTTCCAGAGGTATCCGTGGCTAAAAAATAAAATCGCGCCACTAATAAACACAGTTTAACCATAGATAAAAACTGGGTTTAGGAGTGGAATTTGTTGTTAATGGAATAGCTTTAAATTTCCCCATTAAAGAATGTGGCGGATTAAATTTCGACCGATAAGTTACATTGCCTACGTCTCTTTGCCTGAGGCAGACAGGTGTAACTTATGTCGTCATTTAAAAAATCTTGGCGAACTTTGCGTCTTGGCGGGAAAATAAGTAGTTACGGCGATAAACGACAAAAAACGTCGCCCGTCTTACAACTGAGTATTAGGTGTTCTATGATAGAAAATAGAATAAAAAAACTGAAGCAAATCTTATCGCAAAAAAACCTATCCGCATTCCTCGTAGCTTCCGAGCAAAATGTATTTTATTTGAGCGGATTTAGGGGAAGTGATTCATTTATTCTGATAACCCCAAAAAAAAACTTTTTTGTTACAGACGCACGATATGTTTTACAAGCACAAAAACTTAAAAAAGATTATGAAATTATTCAGTATCAGAAAAGTTTAATTCAGACGTTTTGTAAAATTCTCAATGAGGAAAAGGCTAAAAATCTGGGAATAGCGTCGAAAAACATAAACCTCGATTTGTTTTTGACATTGAAAAAGACCTTAACCGGGATTAAATTATGTATCATGGAACCAATCGTTGAACAACTTCGGGTATTAAAAAATCAGGCAGAGGTTGCGTTGATCAAAAAATCCGCACAAATCGCAAAACAAACGCTAAACTTTGCAAAAAAGAAGTTGAAACTTAGACTAACGGAACGGGAGTTACAAGTGAAACTGGAATATTTTATGCGTGTGCTTGGAGCGGAAAAAAGCGCTTTTGATATTATTGTTGCCTCGGGGAGAAATGCCGCTATGCCGCATGCATTAGTTAGTGATAAAAAAATAGTACCGGGGGCGCCGGTAATTATTGATTTAGGATGTGTTTATCAAGGATATAGTTCTGACTTGACAATAACTTGTGTTTTAGGTAAAATGAATTCCACTTTCAAAAAATATTACCGTATCGTAAAGGCGGCGCAGCTTAATGCAATTTCAAAGGTGAGGCCAGGTGTACGTATTTCGGAGATTGATTTAGCGGCCAGATCTGTTTTGACCAGATATGGTTTGGGAAAATATTTTACGCATTCTACCGGTCATGGGGTAGGAATAGCGGTGCATGAGTCTCCGGTAATATCTTCAAAAAATAGTAATCTTTTAAAGCCGGGTATGGTTTTTACCATCGAACCTGCCGTGTATCTCCCCGCATGGGGCGGTATCCGTATTGAAAATATGGTTTGTGTTACCGAGAAAGGATCGGAGGTCTTGTCGTAATGATTGGAACAGAACAGTTTAAAAACGGATTGACAATAAAAATCGATGGAAATATTTATCAGATTGTCGAGTTTCAGCATGTGAAACCTGGAAAAGGCGGTGCTTTTGTTAGAACAAAATTAAGAGATCTTATCACAAAAAGAATAATCGATAAAACATTTCGGGCCGGAGAAAAATTTGATGAGGCATTTATCGAAGATAAAAAAATGCAGTATCTTTATCCTGATGATAAATTTTACCATTTTATGGATCAACAGACTTATGAGCAATGTATGTTGAATATTTCTGATATTCCGGAAACAGTGTTAAAATTTTTAAAGGAAAATATGGAAGTGAGGGTTTTATTTCATGCCCAAACCCCCATTGAGGTCAATCTGCCCATATTTGTCGAGCTAAAAGTAGAGCATACCGAGATGGGATTAAAAGGAGATACAGCAAAATCAGCAATGAAACCCGCAACCTTGGAAACCGGAACCGTTATTTCCGTGCCGCTTTTTGTAACTACCGGGGATATTATAAAGATTGATACCCGCAGCGGAGAATATGTGGGCAGGATATAAAGAGTAATGGAGTTAATATATCATTATAGACGTAAAGATTAGATTTATTGGCATAATTATTAATGACAAAATTCAAATGTCAGTTTTGTAATTTGAGATTGAATAAATTAGTCATTGAGCAATTGAGGACTTAATAAAGTAGAGAATCGAGAACAGAGTGTATAGAGTAAAAGAGGAGATAGTTGTATGAACTTGAAAGAATTAAAAGAGATGATAAAGCTGATGAATGAACATAATCTTTTAGAAATAGAAGTTGAACGCGAAGGAGAAAAGATTAGACTGCGTAAGGCTTTGGGGAATGAGCAGCCGTATCCGCAGGTGTTTATTGAAAAATCCCAGATTTCATCTCACCCCCAAGAATTACCGAATATCGTACCGGAACTAAAACCCATAGTAACGGAAAAGACAATTGAAATAAAATCGCCGATGGTTGGCACTTTTTACCGCGCGCCCGCACCGGATGTTGAGTCTTTTGTGGAAGTTGGCCAGATGGTCGAAGTTGGTCAGGTTGTTTGTATTATTGAAGCAATGAAGTTGATGAATGAGATAAAATCAGAAGTTAAGGGTAAAGTTACAGAAATCATGGTAAATAACGGCGACCCGATACAATTTGGCCAGGTTTTATTTGTTTTCACGGTAGAGTAACAATTATTCATCTGCTTTGCGGATATGCGGATAAAAAATAAAAAAATGTTTTCAAAAATTCTGATTGCTAATCGTGGAGAAATTGCCGTAAGAATTATCCGGGCGTGCAAGGAATTGCAAATAAAGACGGTGGCGGTTTATTCTGAAGTAGACGTAGACTCGTTACATGTACAACTGGCTGATGAAGCGGTGTGTATTGGTCCGGCCAGCAGCAGTGATAGTTATTTGCATGTTCAAAGAATAATGAGCGCGGCCGAGATAACTGATGTCGAAGCTATCCATCCTGGGTATGGCTTTTTAGCAGAAAATGCCCACTTTGCCGAAGTTTGCCAGTCTTGTGATATCAAATTTATCGGACCTTCGCCTGAAAATATCAGAGCGCTGGGAGATAAGATGGCGGCAAAAGAGGTAATGCGTAAAGCCGGTATCCCGATTATCCCTGGTAGTTTAAATGTCATAAAAAATAAAGATGACGCAGTGAAAATAGCAAAAAAAATAAGATATCCGGTAATTATCAAGGCTGCTGCCGGTGGAGGAGGAAAAGGGATGCGCGTCGCGCATAATGATGTGAGTCTGGTGAGCGCTTTTATTATGGCGCAATCAGAAGCAGATGCCGCATTTGGCAATACTGATGTTTATATCGAGAAATATGTCAATCGTCCAAGACATATCGAATTTCAAATTTTAGCGGATCAATACGGCCATATATTGCAGTTAGGGGAAAGGGATTGTACGGTACAACGCAGGCATCAGAAACTGATTGAGGAGTGTCCTTCGCCGGTCTTAAATGCAAAATTGCGGCGCAGAATGGGGGATACGGCTATACGGGCGGCTCGGGTAGTCAATTATCAAAATGCCGGTACGGTTGAATTTTTATTGGATGAAGATAATAATTTTTATTTTATGGAGATGAATACCAGAATACAAGTTGAACATCCGGTAACCGAGATGGTAACCGGGATTGATCTGATCAAGGAACAGATAAAAATTGCCAATGAGGAAAAAATTTCTTATGGCCAGGATGACATTAAAATATCCGGCTCGGCCATTGAGTGCCGGATAAATGCCGAAAATCCTGATGATAATTTTATGCCTTCACCAGGAAAAATTGAAACGCTGCATTTTCCCGGAGGTCCGCATGTGCGTATGGACACGCATATCTATCATGGCTATACGATATCTCCTTATTATGATTCAATACTCGCAAAGCTGATTGTGCATGGCACCAACCGACAAGAAGCAATAAAAATCATGCAACGTGCCTTAGATGAATTTTTAATCGAGCCGATAAAAACTACGATCCCGTTTCATAAACAGGTCTTTATCAATCCGTTATTTATCAGAGGTAGATACTATACGGATTTTGTCGAAAATGCATTTATAAATAATAGGAGGGTGTAAAATTGATTGACCGGGAAAAAAAGACGGATTTGGGAATAATAAAAATCAATAATGATGTCGTGGCAACACTTGCCCGTATTGCGGCATGTGAAGTGGATGGAGTGGTAAAAGTTGTTGGCAATTTTACCGATACCGTAATTGAATTTATTACCCGCAAGCAGGTAATCCGGGGAATTAAAGTCGAGATAAGTGAAAGCGAAGTTAAAATATCCATGTCGATAATTGTAAAGTACGGCACTAATTTGGCCGAAGCAGCCGTTAAGGTGCAGGAAAAGATTAAAGATGCAATAGAGAATTCAATCGGTCTTTCGGTTGTTGAAGTAGATGTTAATATTCAAGATTTGCAGCCATAGATTATTTTTGCTGCGCAAAAATAATGGTTTATCCGCTGCGCGGATAAAAACCCGGGTTTGCATTATTGAGGAGGTAAATTATGAGAACCTTTAGTAAATTTTTGGTGACATTTTATACGTTAATTTTTATGGTTATGGGTATAGTTTTAGTGTTTTTAGCCCTGCATTTTAGAAAAACAATTGATTTATCGTTTGTATTTGAATATTTTACCGATAACCCCAACCTATGGATTATTTTAGCTGCTTCTGGTATTGTATTGGTGGTCGTGAGTTTTTCATTGGCAAAACTTGCCTATGGCAGCTTTCAACGTGAAAAGACAATTGCCTTTAATAACCCAGAAGGACAAGTGACAATTTCACTTTCCGCAATTGAAGATGTTATTAAAAGAATTACAAAACAGGTAACGGAAGTAAGAGAAATACGCTCATATGTATCAGCCACACGTAAAGGAATAGATATTACGAGCCGTATTGTGTTGTGGTCAGATACAAACATTCCAGAAGTTACGGAAAAGATACAGTCAATTGTCAGAAACCACGTTCAGGAAATGCTGGGGATCGAAGAGCCGATCATCGTTAAAGTACATGTGGTAAAAATTGTTCAAAAAGAACAGTCAAAAGAAGCACAAAAACAACACCCGCAACAGGAGTTTCCTTATATGGGATAAATTAGTGCCGTTGGCACTAATTTATACACGGAAAATGCAAGCATTTTCCGGTCATTTATCAAGACTAATGACAGCGAAAAGGTATGGAATAAATATTTAAATAAAAAATTTTTCTCTCTGTTCTTCGTGTACTCTCTGTAGTTAATTTTTAACAGAACTAAAAGATAGTAAGTAATGCTATTATACGAGGAGGTAATGTAATATGAAGATTGGGGTGCTTACCGGAGGAGGAGATTGTCCAGGTTTAAATTCAGTAATTCGTGCCGTGGTCAGAAAAGCGTATTTGGAAAAATGGGAAGTAATTGGTATAAAAAATGGTTGGAAGGGATTGATTGAAGGAACAGGTATGGTGCTGGATTTATCATCGGTTTCCGGAATACTGCCAAAAGGCGGCACAATCCTTGGAACTTCCCGTACTAATCCATATAAAAACCCCGGGGATTTGGAAAAGGCTAAAGAAAATTTTAAAAATATGAAGCTTGATGCTTTAATTGCCATCGGTGGAGAAGATACTTTAGGAGTTTCTAATAGATTGTGTAAAGAAGGGCTAAATATCGTTGGTGTCCCGAAAACGATAGACAATGATTTATCGGAGACGGATTATACGTTTGGTTTCGATACGGCGATAAATATTGTTACGGAAGCAATCGACCGTTTGCATACTACCGCCGAAAGCCATAACCGGATCTTGGTCGTTGAAGTCATGGGACGGCACGCGGGCTGGATTGCAACTTTTGGCGGTATTGCCGGCGGAGCGGATATGATATTAATCCCGGAAGTTAAGGCAAATATTACCGCCGTGTGTGAGAGTATTATTAAAAGACATAAGCGCGGCCGAGATTTTAGCATAATTGTTGTTGCTGAAGGGGCGCAGATTGAGGAAACAGATATGGTTACCCAGGATAAAGATCTTGACGCATTTGGTCATGTAAGGCTTGGGGGAATTGGTCAAAAGGTCGCAGAACTTATTGAGCAAAAAACTGGTTTTGAAACAAGAGTCGTAGTTTTGGGACATCTGCAACGGGGAGGTACACCGACCGCATTTGACCGGATTTTAGGAACACGCTTTGGGGTAAAAGCAGTGGAATTGGTAAAAGAAAAAAAAATTCGGACAGATGGTAAGCCTCAAAGGAAATAAAATTGTCGATGTGCCGATAGAAAATGCCGTGGGGAAATTAAAAACTATAGATATGGAGCTTTATGAGATGGCTAAGGTGTTTTTTTGATTTTTTGGTGGTATCAAATATCCTATGAAAGAATTGAATGCAACCACAGATTATACAGATTGCACAGATATCTATAAAGATTTTAAAGAGGAGTAAATCTGAGTTAATCTGTGGTTGCTTAAAAATATACGGAAATTTTTGACAGAACCGGTATTTTTAGCGGGGTAAATATATGGAAGATAAGATTAAAGCAATCCTTAATGATTCCTCTAATCTGCTGCAGGAGGTAATTAAGAATGATGTTGGAACACTTTGTAAAATTATTGCGATAATTACAAAGGCACTACAGGAGTCGAAAAAGATTATCTTGTTTGGCAATGGCGGAAGTGCCGCAGATGCCGAGCACATTGCCGCGGAGTTTATTGGACGGTTTAAAAAGAATAGACCGGCTCTCCCGGCAATTGCCTTATCCGGCAATACACCGATATTGACGTGTTTAGCTAATGATTATGGGTATAGTGAAGTATTTAAACGCCAAATTGAGGCACTGGGTGTGAACGGAGATGTGGCGATTGGTATTTCCACAAGTGGAAAATCGGAAAATGTAATTAACGGTATTATCCAGGCAAAAAAAATAAAAATGCAGACAATCGCATTGACCGGTGGTGATGGCGGGAGGCTTGGAGAAATCTGTGACATTGCCTTTATTGTCTCGTCAAAAGACGTACCGCTTGTCCAGCAGGTGCATATTACCTGTGCGCATGTAATCTGTGGAATGGTTGAGGAGAATATTTTTGGCAATGCAAAATAGAAAATTTATCACCACTGCTTGTGTCAAAAAAATAACCGCAGATTATAAAAAAAAAGGCAAAAAAATTGTATTTACCAACGGCTGTTTTGATCTGTTGCATTACGGACATATCCGGTATTTGGAAAGTGCAAAAAAATTAGGGGATGTATTAATTATCGGGTTAAACAGTAACCGCTCCGTACGTAAGCTAAAAGGTCCAAATCGACCGCTAAATACGCAACTCGTTCGTGTGAAACAACTGGCCGCTTTGGCAGTTGTGGATTATATAACCGTATTCAGTTCTCAAACCCCTTATACTTTAATAAAGACGATAAAACCCGATATTTTAGTAAAAGGAGGCGATTGGAAGAAAACCGCGGTGGTTGGCAGAGAGTTCGTTATAAAAAACGGCGGCAGAGTTAAAATTATCCCTTATATCAAAGGATTTTCTACGACCCTGCTGATAAAAAAGATTAAGGCATTATGAAGGATGCTTATCTTAAAATTTTAGACGTAAATTTCGACCGCGCAAAAGAGGGAATGAGAGTTGCTGAGGAAATATTGCGTTTTATAATCTGTGATAAACCGCTGACCCTTACGGCAAAAAATATCCGCCATAAATTAACTGCCGTATTTAAACAATTTAAAATTACCGAATTTAGCCTTAGTTACGCACGCAATGTTAACAAAGATTTTGGCCAAAGGGCAATTTTTTTGGAAAAAAAAAAACGATTTGACAGATGTCTTTTTAAGTAACATCCACCGCGCGGAAGAAGCGTTGCGGGTACTTGAAGAAATAAGCTTGCTGTTTGATTTTGAGTTATTTAAACAATTTAAGGCATTAAGATTTAAGGTCTATCGTCTTGAAAAGGAATCTATCACGAAACTTAAGGTTTTATCTAATCGCTGACTGGGAATTATGTGCGGATAAATCATTTTTTTTAAATAAAGTTAAAAGTGCCGTACGGGCCGGCTGCCGGTGTGTGCAATTGAGAGCAAAAAATCTTGATACGCCGGCACTGCTTAGATTAGCAGAAACCGTTCGAAAATTAACTAAAAATAAATCCTTGTTTATCGTCAATGACCGTATCGATATTGCGCTTGTCTCTGGAGCAGATGGCGTGCATATTGGACATAATGATGCCCCGGTCGATTGTGCAAGAATACTTTTGGGCAGGAATAAGATCATTGGCTGCAGTGTTCATTCAGCTAATCAGGCATTTATTGCTGAACAAAACGGCGCTGACTATATCGGTGTGGGCCCAATATTTAAAACAACGACTAAACCCCAGCTTACTCCAATAGGCCCGGATATTTTTATGCGTCTTAAAAACCTAAAAATTCCCCAAGTAGCAATCGGGGGCATAAATAATCATACGATTAGAATAGCCCGCGCAAAAGGGGCATTTATGTTTGCTTTTGCTTCGTATATTATGCGAAACAAAAATCCCTGCCGGGCAATGTATATTTTAAAACAGACACTACAAAGGAATATTAAATGACGCTTTTAGAGAAGGCACGAAAAAGAAAGATAACTCCGGAAATAAGGGCAGTAGCCAAACTTGAAAATTTATCGCCGGAGTTTGTTTTAGATTGTGTTGCTACAGGCAAGGTGGTTATCCCGCAAAATAAACAGAAAAAGATAAAAAAGCCTTGCGGTATCGGACAGGGACTGCGGACAAAAATAAATGCAAATATTGGGACATCTCCCGAGTATAAAAATTTAGATCGGGAACTTGACAAATTAAAAATTGCCGTTTGCTACGGCGCTGATACGGTAATGGATTTAAGTACCGGCGGGGATACCCTGAGGATACTTTCAAAAATACTTGCTCATTCACCCGTTCCCGTTGGAACCGTACCGATATACCAGTCCGCGGTAGCGATGAAACAAAAGAAAAAAAAGATTATCGATATGACGGCAGAGGATATGATCGCAGCGGTAGAAACCCATGCCAAAATGGGTGTGGATTTTATGACCATTCATTGCGGTGTCATTCAGGAAACAGTAGCGCGGCTTAAGGCGGAAGGCCGGATTTTAGATATTGTTAGCCGCGGCGGGTCATTTCTCCTGGAATGGATGGTCCATAACAAAAAGGAAAATCCTTTCTACCGGTATTTTGATAAAATATTGCAGATTGCCAGCAGATATGACATGGTTTTAAGCTTAGGTGATGGATTAAGACCAGGGGCAATTATTGATTCTACGGATCGGGCACAAATCCAGGAATTAATCATCTTGGGAGAACAGGCAAAAAAGGCGCAGGAACGCGGAATACAGGTAATTATTGAAGGTCCCGGACACCTCCCGCTTTCTGATATTGAAGCGAACGTTTTGTTGGCAAAAAAGATTTGCCATGATGCACCTTTTTATGTTTTAGGACCGTTGGTTACGGATGTTGCTTTAGGATACGATCATATCTGCGGAGCAATTGGGGGAGCAATTGCCGCAATGCACGGGGCAGATTTTTTATGTTACGTAACCCCATCCGAACACCTGCATTTGCCAGATGCCGATGATGTAAAAGAGGGGGTAATTGCTTCACGGATTGCGGCGCATGCAGCAGATATTGCCAAGAATGTCCCTGGCGCCAAAGACTGGGATTTAAAAATATCTTTAGCCCGCAGAAAGCGGGACTGGAAAACGCAGATAAAACTATCCCTTGACAAACAACGTGCAAAGAAATACCATAATAAGTCTTCAGCCAGCCATACGGATGTATGTACGATGTGCGGGGAATATTGTTCGATAAAAATAGCCGAAAAGAATTTGCGGGGATAATTCAGGGGCAGAATGCAAGCTTCCCAAGCTTGACGTCGCGGGTTCGAATCCCGTTCCCCGCTCCAGTAAAGATAGTGTACAATGAACTATTTATAGTTTACAGCAGGAGAACCAGAAAAAATGGTTTTTAGGGAAAAAGATGCCAATATATGAATTTGAATGTTTTAACTGTCATAAAGAATTTGAGCAGTTTTTTCATTCGGCAAATCAAGAGTTGAGCATACAGTGTTCTCATTGTAATTCAAGAAAAATTAAACGAATTTTTTCAATTTTTGGATTTAAATCAAAAGATAAAAGCTCTGGTAGTAATAGTTCAGGATGCACGTCATGTACCACTGGTAATTGTAGTAGCTGTCAATAAATTATTGCCTTCAGCACTAATTTATTGACTACCTTTTCTTTTTCAAAGAAAAGAAAAAATAAAGTAACGGATTAACACTGATTAAACACAGACCTCGCCTATGCAGAGCTTCGGCGGGTATTTTGGGTAGTATTACTGTTAAGCAGGGGTCCATTAAAAATCCGTGCAACATCTGTGGCTAAAAAATATATGAAATTCACGCATTATTCAGAATAATCTCCTATAAAATTGTGGAAATCTGTGTATAAATATGTTTAGCGAGCCAGTTATAAAAGAAAAATTTTTCGGGCGCAAGCTGCTTCTGGACTTATTGAAAAAACGAATTGAGGCTTTTAAAAATGACTATCGCCAGAATGTTGCGCTGCTTGGACCGGAATTAATTGGTAAAACTTCCCTGGTATTAGAATTACTTAATCAACATAACGACAAGACGATTATTCCGGTTTATGTAGAGGTTAAATCAGAACCCCTGCAGTTTTTTGTGCAAAAATTCATTGGTGTCTTTTTAAACCGCTTTATCACCACGGTTGAACATCAATCTCCCGAAGATCTAAATTTGCTGATTAAAAAATGCCGCCAGCATGCCAGCAAAACTTATCTTGGAATTAAAGATGTTTTTTCCCATTTAGAAAATAATAATAATAATGAAGCCTTTGTTCGGTTACTGCAATTGCCGGTAATATTTTATGCCGAGACAAATAAACGCTGCCTGATTGCAATAGATGAGTTTCAGAATTTGGAAACTTTAAAAATCAATAATCCATTTAAGGTCTTAAGTAATGCAATTATGATGCAAAAGACAACGATGTATATCATTACCAGCTCCTGGGAGGCAAAGGCCAGGCAAATATTGTCCGAAAAGCTTAGTCTGTTATTTGGAAATTTTGAAACCCTGCATATCACTTCATTTGATATGCCGACCAGTAAGTTTTTTTTGGATAAAAAACTTATGGATATCGAAATGCAGGACCTGTGCAAGAAATTTTTATATAATTTAACCATGGGGAAACCATTTTATTTAGATTTGATTGTCGAACGTTTAAAACGCCTTTTTGCCGCAGATAAAACAAAAAAAATGACCAGAGAATTAATTATCGATGCATTAAATGATCTCTTGTTTGACCCGCGTGGCATATTACATCAGTACTTTGAACATCATATCGGAACGTTTTTACAGAATCGTACGTACTGCACATTTTCTTTAATTTTAAATGCGCTTGCCGATGGACAAAAAAGGACAGCCGGTATTTCAAAATATACCAATCGGCCGGTAAAAGACATCACACAACATCTCTCGCAATTGATCAATATGGAAATTGTTCAACGTAGCGGAAGCTTTAACCGCTTGCATGATCCGATGTTGAAATTATGGCTGAAATATGTATATAAAACACGGCAACAGAATTATTCGACTAATCCACAGATGCTTTCTACCGCATTCAATATGGCGATTGATGATAATTTTACCGCTTTTTGTGATACGGACCGTAAAAATTTAGGGGAAATTCTCTTGACACTTTTTGAATCTTTTGGCAATGAAATTGTAGAAATTGGCAAAAAAAGATTCAAATTGTCAAAATTTAAAAAAGTTGAATTAAAAAATCAATCGGGGTTCTGCTATATTATTGCTACTCCAGCCTCATCACAAAAACAATGGATCTGCCTCTTGGAAAATAAACTGATTACGGAACAGGATATTATCGATTTTAGTCAATATCTGCGTAATGCTAAACTGCGCCCAATACGCAAGATTATTGTTACAATTCGCACGTTGGATGTTAATGCAAAACTGAAAGCATTAGAAGATAAGTTTATAATCTGGGAAATTGAAACTTTGAATTCGCTTTTGGATTTATACAGCCGATGCGGCGTTGTTAGGTGGTAAAATGAAAATTGGTATTTTATCGGATACACACATACATCTGCCAAAAGATAAAATCCCGGCAGCTTTAATTGATGGACTAAAAAACGTTGATTTAATTTTGCATGCGGGTGATATATTGGATTTGGCGGTGATTAGAAAATTAGAAAAAATTGCCCAGGTTAAAGCAGTACAGGGAAATATGGATACCCCAGTGCTTAAAGAGATATTGCCGGAGAGAGAATTAATACGCGCGGAACAGATTAAAATCGGGTTAATCCACGGCTGGGGGCCGCCGGTCGGCCTATTAGATCGGGTAAAAGAGCTGTTTTATACAATGAAGGTGGATGTAGTTATATTTGGACATTCACATACCCCGATGATAAAAAAAATAGATGGAGTTTTGTTTATAAACCCGGGCAGCCCGACAGATAAAATTTTTGCCCCTTACAATTCATATGTTGTTTTAGAGGTCAAAGGGAATAAAGCAGAAGCGCAGATTGTTAAGATATAACAACAATTAACAGTTTACGGTTTACAGTGAGATCGTGATGCGTAACTGTTGGCCAGGCAGAAATAAGTTATAACTTATAGGTAGTGTCAAAAATAAAATGAAAAACCGGAAAGCAACCACAGATTACGCAGATAGTTATAAAGATTTTAAGAGGGGAGAAAATCTGTGGTGAATGGATCAGTGGTGAAAGAAAGAGAAAAAGATTTTCCATATTCAAGGAGATAATATACAAGATAATTGGTGCGGCAATGGAAGTCCACAAGTAGTTAGGATGTGGAATTCTTGAAGCAGTAGATGAAGAAGGAGTAAGTAGAGAATTTAGAAGAAAATGATTATTATTTAACATAGGTAGAGTTTCTTTAGAATATAAGAGAGTAATAAGGTAGAAAATACACTTATAACCACAGATTAAATCACCACAGATTTATACAAATAATTTAAAAGAATAAAATCATTTTAATCTGTGAAATCTGTGGTTGCTTTAAAAGATATACGAAAGATTTTTGACAGAACCAACTTATAAACAAGGGGTAGTCGTAATGAATATAAATGGTAACATCCCGGTATTTTTGGTTCAGGGTGAGACTCTCCCTGAAGTTTGGGAGCGCGCGGTTATTAAAATCTGGGAAAATGGGGTTGATATTAAAACAGAATATGATAAAAAAGACGATCCGCCAAGTAAAGATGCAACAATGACAATGGTTGTCAATCAACCTTTTTCCGAGCCAAGAATTCACCGTGCGTTTCCCGCAGGGCTGGAGGACCTTGAAATTTACAAGCAAGAGGTCGTCTATGGCGTTCATGACCATTGGATAAATCCAGAAGAAGGTAAATGGACATATACCTACCATAAACGTTTATTTGAATATGAAATCGAGCAGGAAATAATCAGACAAATAGATTATATTATTAAAAAATTATCACAAAACGGCTATTCCCGCCGTGCACAAGCAATAACATGGAATCCAAAACTTGACCCGCAGACTGATGATCCTCCGTGTCTGCAGAGAATTTGGTGCCGGCTTATGACCAATAGCGATGGAAAAAAGGTATTGAACATGAACACCCATTGGCGAAGCCGAGATGCGTATAAAGCAGCATTTATGAATATTTTTGCCTTGACGGAACTGCAGAAGCTGATTGCCGATAGAATATCCGAAATATTAAAATTCGAAGTTATTGTTGGCCGCTATGTAGATATAAGCGATAGTTTTCATATCTATGGTTCTTATTATCAGGAATTTCAGAAATTTTTAAATCTTGTTAAAAACCGAACATTTGCCGAGCGCACCTGGACGACGGAATTTGCCCAGAGTTTTTTTGACGAAGCTGACAAAAAACTACATGATCGTGCGGTGTAGAACATCAAAAATAATAAAAAAGAAAAAGATAATGCCACAGATTTTCACTGATTGAACACGGATAAAAAACAAAAGACAAATATTAAATAAAAATCCGTGTTTCATTCGTGTGAATCCGTGGCTAAAAAAATAGTTAAACTACGCGTAACACAAATTAACACGAACAGCAAAGGCTTTATTCTTAAAAGGGTAGGTAATTTTTGACAGAACTTGCTGTCACAGCGGAGAAGATACGTGGATAGGCTTTGGGCACCATGGCGGATAGCTTATGTTAACAAAAGGGTAAAGAGAAAATGCATATTTTGTATAGAAGCTAAAAAGATAAATCTTAGAAAAAACTATATTGTTGAAACAGGCAGGTACAGTTTTGTGATTTTGAATATTTTTCCCTATAACAATGGACATTTGATGATTGTACCATACCGGCACTTGCCTGACGTCTCTATACTGAGAACTGAAGAGTGGAATGAAATGTTAAAATTTATTAAAATATATAAATCTTATCTCTCAAAAATACTTAATCCCGACGGCTATAATCTGGGTATAAACATTGGACGCGCGGCTGGGGCCGGTTTTGCCAACCATGTGCATTTACATATTGTTCCGCGCTGGATCGGGGATAGTAATTTTATGCCCGCGATAACAAAGACTAAGATAATCTCTCAGTCACTCGATGAATTGTATAAGCAGTTAAAAAAATGGCAGAAAAAGAAGTAATATTAATTCTTGATTTTGGCTCTCAATATACCCAGTTAATTGCCAGACGCGTGCGGGAACTGGATGTTTATTCAGAGGTCTTACCGGCAAATGCCGCATTTAATCTTATAAAAAAACATAATCCTTGCGGGATAATCCTCTCTGGCGGACCGGCTAGTGTTTATAAAGATTGTGCGCCAGAGTGCCATAAGGAGATCCTGCACTTAGGAATTCCGATTTTAGGCATCTGTTATGGCATGCAGTTAATCGTAAAATTTTTTGGCGGGCAAGTAATATCAGGACATAAACGGGAATATGGGCCAGCCAAACTCAAAATTATAGATAAAACGGATTTGTTTTATAAAATTGATACAACAATAAGCTGCTGGATGAGTCATGGTGACCGGGTCAATACTTTACCGGATGATTTTAAGGCGCTTGCTTACACGGATAATTCTCGATATGCAGCAATTGCTAATAAAAGGCTTAATATTTACGGCGTACAGTTTCATCCGGAGGTTGTCCATACCCCCTGTGGAAAAAAAATTATTCATAATTTTTTATATAAAATCTGCAGCTGTCAAGGTGCATGGTCAGTAACATCTTTTATTAAGGAAAAAATAAAAGAAATTAAATCAACCGTAAAAAACTCAAAAGTTATCCTGGGATTAAGCGGCGGAGTCGATTCCGCGGTTGCGGCAGTATTAATCCATCAGGCGATTGGCCGACAGTTAACCTGCATCTTTGTCGATAATGGACTGTTAAGACTTGGCGAGCTGAAAAAGGTTAAGGAAACATTTACCAGAAATTTTAATATAAATTTGCATTGTCTGGATGCCCGCAGGCAGTTTTTGAAGAAACTTGCCGGGATTACTGATCCGGAACAAAAACGGAAAATAATTGGTAAGCTGTTTATCCGCGTATTTGAACAGGAAGCAAGAAAAACCGGCAACATCGAATACCTTGCCCAGGGCACGTTATATCCGGATGTCATCGAGAGCCGTTCCGTGTTTGGCGGACCGACCGCTAAAATAAAATCCCATCATAATGTCGGCGGGCTTCCGGAAAAGATGCATTTAAAATTGCTGGAACCGTTTAAATTTTTGTTTAAAGACGAAGTACGGCAAGTCGGTAAAAAAATGGGACTGGCTGCGGAAATTATCTCCCGTCAGCCGTTCCCCGGTCCGGGGCTAGCCGTTAGAATTATTGGTGCGGTAACTGAAAATAGACTCGATATTTTGCGAAAGGCAGACCGGTGTGTGCTCGAAGAGATAAAAGCCAGTGGCCTTTATCAGCAGATATGGCAGGCATTTGCCGTGCTCTTACCAATAAAAACAGTCGGGGTAATGGGCGATGAACGTACATATGAGAATGTTATTGCATTAAGGGCCGTTACCAGTTTAGATGGGATGACCGCAGACTGGGCAAGATTACCGTATAATGTCCTGGAAAAGATTTCCAATCGTATTATCAATGAAGTTAAAGGTGTTAACCGGGTAGTATACGACATTAGCACAAAACCACCGGCAACGATTGAGTGGGAATAAGTAATAAAAAGTATTGCGTATCGAGCATTGCGTATTGCGTTTCTTTAAGATAAGAATTTTAATTTTTTTGCTTTTACTGTTAGCTGCTTGCCCCCAGGATAGGGGTAAACTGAACAGCATGCTCTGTACCCTTTGCTTTATGCTTTGCGTTTTATTCGCAATACTCAATACTCAATACTCAATACTTAATACGCGATACGAAAAAAATGAAGCATTCCGATTTTGTGCACTTACATGTGCATACACAATATAGTCTTTTAGATGGGGCCTGTATGATCGATAATTTGGTCGATCAGGCTTATCAGCTGAAAATGCCGGCCTTAGCCATGACCGACCATGGTAACATGTTTGGCACAATTGAGTTCTATCAAGCCGCAATGAATAAAGGGGTAAAACCAATAATTGGATGTGAGGTATATATTGCACCGGAAAGCCGTTTAAAAAAAACATCCAAGGCCGGGCGGGATACCGCATATCATTTATTACTCTTAGCTAAAGATGAACAGGGATACAAGAATTTAATGAAGCTTGTATCAATTGGTTATCTTGAAGGATTTTATTATAAACCGAGAATAGATAAAGAAATCCTGGGAAAATATGCCAAAGGTTTGATTGGTCTGAGCAGCTGCCTTAAAGGAGAAATTCCGGTGTTGATTGCCTCCGGATTAATTGAACAGGCAAAAAAAACAACCGCAGAATTTATTGATATTTTTGGTAAAGACGATTTTTATTTAGAGCTGCAGGATTCCGGCATCACTCAGCAAAGAACGGTTAACCGGCACTTACTCGAATTTGCCAGACAATTTGAAATTTTACCCGTTGCTACAAACGATGTGCATTATTTACTTAAAGAGCATGCGCAGGCACATGAAATATTGTTATGTATCCAGACACAAACAACATTAGCTGATCCCGGTCATATGCGTTTTCAAACCGAAGAGTTTTATCTTAAAAATCCTCAAGAAATGCATAGTTTATTTTCGGATGTCCCGCAAGCGCTGAGAAATACCTTGGCGATAACAGAAAAATGCAATTTAGAACTGGATTTTAGCAAAGTTTATTTGCCGAAATATAAGGTTCCCGACGGAAAAAAACCAGAGATTTATTTATCGGAGTTATGCCACCACAATTTAAAAACACGCTATCCGGAGCCTACGGAGATTATCTGTAACCGCCTAATGCATGAATTAAAAGTAATCAAAGATTTAGGTTATGCCAGCTATTTTCTTATTGTTTGGGATTTTATAAATTTTGCAAAACAAAAATCTATCCCTGTCGGGCCGGGCCGGGGGTCGGCCGCCGGAAGTATCGTTAGCTATCTCTTAGGGATCACGGATATTGATCCTTTAAAATATGACCTATTATTTGAGAGATTTTTAAATCCCGAAAGAATCAGTTTACCAGATATTGATATTGATTTTTGTTACGAAAGACGGGAAGAGGTTATTAAATACGTTACCGAGGTGTATGGAAAGGAAAATGTTGCGCAGATAATTACTTTTGGCACGATGGCCGCTAAAGGGGTAATCCGTGATGTTGCCCGGGTTATGGGACTACCCTACGTAGATGCCGACCGTATTGCTAAACTTGTTCCTTATGATATCAATATTACCTTGCAGGATGCAATTAATAATGTTTCTGAACTAACAAATTTATATAAAACAGACCCAACCATAAGACAACTTTTGGATACATCTTTATCACTTGAAGGGCTTACGCGTCATGCCTCAACGCATGCGGCGGGGGTGGTGATTAGCAGTGATCGTTTGACCGAGCACGTGCCATTGTTTAAGCCTAATGACGCGGGCCAAATTTCCACAGGATATCCCATGGGGGCACTTGAAAAAATAGGCCTTTTAAAAATGGATTTTTTGGGGCTTAAAACTTTAACCGTTATTGATCAAACACTCAAAATTTTAAAACGTACCGGTAATCTTGAGTTAATAATAGAACATATCCCCCCGGATGATAAAAAGACATATCAGATGCTCTCTGAGGGGAATTCCACCGGAGTATTTCAGCTTGAGAGTTCCGGGATGAGGGAAATATTACGGAAGTTAAGGCCAGAAATGTTTGAGGATTTAATTGCCATATTAGCGTTATATCGGCCGGGACCTTTAGGCAGCGGAATGGTTGATGATTTTATAAAACGTAAACATAATAAGACAAAAATAAAATATGATCACAAACTGCTGGAACCTATTTTAAAAGATACATATGGGATTATTATTTATCAGGAACAGGTGATGCGGATCGTAAATATTTTAGCCGGGTTTACCCTCTCGCAGGCAGATACCATCCGCCGGGCAATGAGCAAGAAAATACCGGAGGTTATCGATCAGCTTCGTAATTCTTTTATCGAGGGTGCAGTAAAAAGAAATATTAATAAACGGATTGCAGAAAAGATATTTAATTTGATTGAATATTTTGCCGGTTATGGTTTTAATAAAAGTCATTCTGCCGCTTATGCGCAAATATCATATTATACGGCCTATTTAAAGGCAAATTACCCGGTTGAATTTATGGCCGCATTGCTGACCAGTGAAAAAGATAATACCGATAAGATTGCTTTGTATATTGATGAATTGAAAAGAATGAATATAAAAATCTTGCCGCCTGATATAAACGAAAGTTTTGGTAAATTTACCGTAGTTGGCGGCGCAATAAGATTTGGACTTTCCGCGGTAAAAAATGTTGGCATCGTTGCGGTCGATGCAATCGTGCGTTCGCGTATTGAGAAAGGTGCGTTTACATCACTTTATGATTTTTCTGAGCGAGTTGATTTGAGAACGGTTAACCGAAAAGTTATTGAGAGTCTGATAAAATGCGGCGCTTTTGATAGCTTTAAAAAATCAAGGGCATGTCTAATAACATCTATCGATAATGCACTGGAAGTGGCGACTTCCATGCAGAAAGATAAACAAAATGGACAATTGACCTTTATCGATAACTTCGGGTATAGTTTATTTAATAAAAAAGAGAATGACAATATCGAGGTTAAGGAATGGCCGCAAGGTCAGCTGCTTTCGTTCGAAAAGGAGATGCTCGGATTATATATCACCGGACATCCCTTAGCACAATATGCCAAGATCTTAAGCAAATTTAATCATTGTTCTTTAAAAAATATTGCCGAATTCAATAATAATGACGTTATGCTTGGCGGTTTAATTGTAAAAGTTAAGTTTACGGTGACAAAAAGAAAACAGGAAAAAATGGCAGTAATTAAACTGGAAAATCTTGACGGAGCTATCGAAGTAGTGATTTTTCCGGAAACGTTTAAAAAGGTACAAAATAATGTTCGTGCAGACGCAATAGTATTTGTTAAAGGTAACGTAAACGTTCAGGAGGGATTACGTCCGAAAATCATTGCCCGTGATTTAATTCCGCTGGAAGATGTATCTTCTTCTCTTACTCAGTCAATAAGTTTACAGGTCGACCGGATAAACCATGAGGAATGTTTAATAAAAATAAAAAACATTGTTAGAAATCATCCGGGAAAAGTACCCCTTTATTTAAATTTCAACAGTAGTGTACGCACCCCAACACAAATACTTACGGGAATGAAAGTTAAACCGACGGAAAAGCTGCTCAATGAGTTAGAAGACCTCATCGGAGCAGATAATATAAAATTCGAGCTCTCTCAATAAAAAATTTCTTTTACGAGAAATTTTTTATGTATTTTTTACTAAAACCTGTGTTCAAAAGGGCTTGACCAAGTTAGTAAAATCTGCGATCATCCTGTGTTATTGTGTTATTTAGTTTGACAAATTAACAGTAATAACTTATTATAGTTATTGCTGAAAAACCCCAGCAATGACTTGATTACAGTGATATTCGTCCTTTACCTTTGCTGAAAGGTCATTGCTTGAACTAATGCCAAGTTACATCAAGGGAAAAAGCTGCAGCACTTAGAGAAAGCTTGAAAACCGTAGGTTCTAATATCACAAGCTGGACGAGTCAAAAGCAAGCATGATAAAGAATAATTTGACTCGTCCAGTTTGAAAAAAACTACGATTATGAGAATTGAAAGTAGAAAATCTACGCGGCTCCGTACGCGCTTACGAATTAAATATCAGATTGTTGCCAGTGACGACAGTTTATCAGGTCCAGTATATACAACTAACCGTGATATAAGCGCAAGCGGGATGCTGTTTGAAAGCCCGCGATTAATACCAATTGATACAGAACTTTACATAACTTTTAATATCCCGGGAATTGATCATCCCTCCCATGTTAAAGGAAGAGTTATCCGCATTGAAGAAAAAGAATTGGGTAAATGGTTTTTAATTGGGGTAATTTTTACGGAAATAACGGATGATAATAAAAATGAGATAATCCGCCGCATCGAATTAATGGATATAATGCGGTTATTGCAGGTTACACATCAACGGCATGCCTCAGATTTACATTTAACTTATAATCGGCCGCCAATCTTGAGAATACATGGAAATTTAAAATTACTGGAGATGGAACCATTAGATTGTGATGATTTAAAAAACATGATCTATAGTATAATGACAGATGATCATATAGACAGATTTGAAAAACTTAAAGAATTAGATTTTGCATTTTCCCCTAATCCGGAACTGCGTTTTCGCGTTAATGTACATCAGCAGCGCGGTAATATTGAAGCAGCTTTTAGAGCGATTATGCCAGAAATACGCTCGATCAGAGAATTAGGACTGCCATCGGTAGTTGAAAATTTAGCCAGAAAAAAGAAGGGAATTATTGTAATTGCCGGAGCAACCGGAACGGGAAAAACAACAACCTTAGCATCAATGGTTGACTTAATTAACAAAGAAAGAGAAACAGTAATAATTTGCCTGGAAGACCCGATTGAATATGTGCATACTAATATTAATAGCATTGTTAAGCAAAGAGAAATCGGAACCGATACCCTGTCTTTTGCCGGCGCCCTAAAACAAGCGCTACGGCAGGACCCTGATGTGATTATGATTGGAGAGATGTTAGATGCCTCAACGGTTCGTACCGCAATAACCGCCGCAGAAACCGGGCATTTGGTAATTACTTCTTTGCATGCACCGGATACGGTACAGGCAATTGATCGATTAATTAATATCTTTCCGCCGCAGCAGAAACATCAATTCAGTTTTCAACTCTCTAATTGCCTCGAAGGAATTATTACCCAACTTTTACTCCCGCGTCGGGACAGGGAAGGCCGGGTGGTAGCAACCGAGGTTATGACGATTACAGATGCTGTGCGCAATCTAATCCGCGATTGTAATACCGTACAAATTCCTTCTGTTATCCAAACCGGGGCAAAATATATGATGCATACAATGGCCGAATCCATAAAAAGATTGTATGAAAATGGGTTGATTACCAAACGTGTGGCAATTGACCATTGTCCTGAACTTGAAGAAATTTTATCTTGACATATATAATTTTATTATGATATATTAATATAACAACTAATAAAATCAAAAGTTTATGATAAGTAAAGCGCTAGAAAATAAAATCCAGGCAGTAGAAGAATATTTGGAATTGTGGCTGCGTTTTCACGACTTGTATAAAGAAGTTACACAAACGCAGGTAGTTAACCCCACTAAAGAAAAAGAATTTATGGATTTAAAAAGCTTGCTAACCCGTAAATATCAGGGACTGTTGGATACTTTAAATATACAATTAACTACGGAAGACCGCACTTTTGATGTTGTATCACAACTCCTTTCTTTAAAAGATGTTATAAATATTTCCGAACTGCAAATGCAGAAAATTGAAACAGAATGGCATAATTCATATATTTCCTTAAATAAGATGCTCGGGTCATTAGAAAATAGAAAAACAGAACTTGCCAATATAAGCCATGTAAAAGTAATTATTAACAAAATATTTTCTGGCCCATTGGTTTCGTTATTATCGGTAATTATTGCCATTATTATCTTTTACTTGATTTATACAAAATTTTTTAATTACTAATGGAGAACCACGAGTATAACCCGTGATTTATCCATATTCAAAAAATGTTTCGCATTTTTGGGTTAGCTTAACCAATAATTATACAGTAGCAAAAAATACAAGAAAGGAGGCGGGTAATCTATGACAAAAAAAGATATTGTGATAAAAATCTCGAATGAAACAAAAATAAAACAGCTGGAAGTAAAAAGGGTTGTGCAGAAAATACTTGATGTGATTATTGAAAGTTTAGTAAACGGGCAAACAGTTGAACTGCGAAATTTTGGCGTTTTTAAGGTAAAGTCCCGCAGAGGACGCACGGGCAGAAATCCGCGTACTGGTGAAGTAGTACCGGTTCCGCCAAAAAAGATTGCGGTGTTCAAACCCGGGCTGGAAATGAAAAAACAGGTAAAATAAATACGCGATATCGAATTACTATTTATTTATCAATAGGTTAAGATAAAAGATATTCGTAAAATATAAGAACCCCAATGCATTAATTGGTATGGCAATGGGGTATTTTTCTAATTAAATGAAGGAAATTAAGCGGTTAAAAGGTATCAATGATATATTGCCAGGGGAGGCCGTTGCCTGGCAGTTTATAGAAGATAATGCCCGTACTATTTTTGAGCATTATGGATATGAACAAATCCGCCTGCCGCTCATTGAATATTTGGATTTATTTACCCGCAGTATTGGCGAAACTGCAGATATTGTCCAGAAGGAAATGTATCGCTTTACAGATCGTGCCGGTAGAGTTATTGCCCTGCGGCCGGAAGCAACTGCGGGTGTAGTCCGGGCATATATAGAAAATGATCTAAAACGGGAAGGATTAAAAAAATTATACTATAGCGGAGCAATGTTTCGCGGAGAAAATCCTCAAGCCGGCAGATATCGTCAGTTTCATCAAATCGGGGTAGAGGCAATTGGGTCATCTAGTCCATATCTTGACTGTGAAATTATTGTCATGCTGGATAACTTTTTGCAAAAAAATACCCTGACAAATTATGAAATCATTTTGAATAATGTTGGCTGTTTACAAGATCGAGAGAAATTTTCAAAGCATTTAAAACAGATTCTTAATCCACAAATTGATCTTCTTTGCATAGATTGTAGAGTCCGTCTTACAAAAAATCCCTTGCGAATTTTCGATTGTAAAAATGCGCCGTGCAAAAAATTGCTGCAAAACCTGCCGAAAATTTCTGAAAATATCTGCCCTGACTGTGCCGCACATTTTACAACTGTTACAAAACTTTTGACAGATTTAAATATTCGATATATTATTGACCATAATCTTGTAAGAGGATTAGATTATTATACAAAAACCGTGTTTGAAATTACCCATAAAGAATTAAGCGCACAAAATGCAATATGTGCCGGAGGACGTTACGATAATCTCATCGCAGAACTTGGCGGGACAGCAACTGGCGCATGCGGCTTTGCCCTTGGGGTTGAAAGATTGATTATCGCACTTAAAAATACCGGTTTTGGTAAGTTAACGTACAATTATCCCAAAGTATATATTGCCACCTTAGGTGATCAGACAGTAAATGAAGGATTTAATATCTGGCATGCCTTACATCAGGAAACTATTTCTACGACAATAAATTATGAAGGAAAATCATTAAAAGCTAAATTACGGCTGGCAAATAAACAAAATGCATTATTGGTAATTATTCTTGGGGAAAATGAAATGTCCGCGGGAACCGTCATGGTAAAAGATATGCATACTAAATCACAAGATGTTGTTGCACGGGAAAATCTTGTTTCTTATATAAAGGATCGTCTGAATATCCCCCCAATTTGCCGCAGTACTGGTGGATAAGACCGGGGATAAATTCTCTTCGCCAAAAAGCATAGCCGGTTATTAAAAATGTTAAGTATCGATAAAATTTATAATATAGAAGAGTTGACGTTAGCGCCCTATGCGATGAAATCGAAAGACAGTCGCGGCCGGGGACATAAGGAAAAAGAGCATGCCTACCGGAGTATTTATCAACGGGACCGAGACAGAATTGTCTATTCTACGGCATTTCGACGTTTACAGTATAAAACCCAGGTTTTTGTTAATTATGAAGGGGATCATTACCGTACACGCTTAACCCATACATTGGAAGTTGCTCAAATTGCAAGATCAATTGCCCGGGCACTACAATTAAACCAGGATTTAACCGAGGCGATTGCCATGGCACACGATATCGGGCACACGCCGTTTGGTCATGCTGGTGAAGCAGAGCTTCACGAATTAATGAAAGATCATCGCGGGTTTGAACACAACCGGCAAGGATTAAGAATCGTCGATCTGCTGGAAAAAAAATATCCAAACTTTACGGGACTAAACCTTACATGGGAAGTGCGTGAGGGGATAATAAAACACCAGACATTATATGACCGGCCGGAAGCAAAAGAATTTGAACCAAACAAGTTTCCTACACTCGAAACGCAAGTGGTCAATTGTGCAGACGAAATTGCATATGACAATCATGATTTGGATGATGGGCTGCGCAGTGGTTTGATTTCGATTGCGGAGCTTAAAGATATCAGTCTCTATAAAGACATGTCAATGCAAATGAAGAATAACGATTTTGATGGTTCTTCGGATATATACCGGCATCAATTGGTACGTAATTTAATAGATTTTCAAATAAATAATCTCCTAATTTATTCTGAAAAAATATTAAAAGAACTAAAAATAAAATCTGTTTTAGATGTACGAAATGCAAAAAAAACATTAATTACTTTTACTCCGAATATGCTAAGTAAAAGAAAATATTTACAATCTTTTCTCATGGAAAAACTTTATAAAAATTATAAAGTAATGCGCATGTCTGATAAAGCGCGGCGTTTTATAAATCAGTTGTTTAAGGTGTATCTTGCAAAACCAAAACAACTCCCGCCAACTGTTCAGCAATGGATTAAGGCAGAATCAAAATACAGAGCAATATGTGACTATATTGCCGGAATGACTGACCGTTATGCCCTTGATGAATACAAAAAGCTTTTTACCCCTTACGAGCGTGTCTGATACACAGATGATCAGGAATAATGCGTGAAAACACTATTTTTAATAGCCTTTTCAGACGACAACTGTGTAAAAGTTTTTAGCAAAAGTGTAGAATTTATCGAAACTTGATTTTTTGCATGCTCTTAAATGCAAAGGCTGATGAAACAGGGAAAGATAAAGCCACGGATTAACACTGATTGCACTCGGATAAAAAAAGACGAGGCCTAAATATTAAATTCACGTATTATTCAGGATAATCTGTGTTTTAAGTGGTTTAAAGGGCTTGACAAAATATATTGCAAGTGTTAATATTAAAATATGAAGTATAAGTTGTAATTAAAGATTTAAAAAGTGTGTTGTATTCAAAAAAGGGGGATAAATTTCCCGTAAAAGGAACAGGGCGGATCATCAAAGAAGTGCGCGTGATATCCGCCTAACAAACTGGCGGATTAAATTCCCCGCCAAAAGACATGGCGGGTCATTTAAAGGAGGGGGAATGAAAAAGGGAGGACCAATTGCAGAAAAACGGAAGTTTAACCGTATTATCACCGCGGATGTTGCTGTAAGCTATAAGCTGTATAATACACAAACACTTCCCATGTATCAAGAAATGATCGAAGAAGATGCAAGAAATATAAGTTTAGGTGGTATTGCATTTAAAACCCATGCGTTACTGCCTGTTGATACACCAATTGGTTTAACTATTCGTTTTGGAAAAACAGCTCCAATAAAAACTTTTGGCCGTGTTGCATGGATAAGTCAATCAGAAGGATTATCTCAATATAATGTGGGAATTCGTTTTTCCTGGTGGGTGTCAAATGAAGATCGGAAAATCCTGAACAACTATATTGACAAACAATTGCCACCAGGAAGTTCAAACTAATGAGAAATAAATATCAGGAAGAATTATTTAATAAAATCTTTGAATTAAGTGAATGGAAAAAGACACAGCAGCTTATTACAACCTATCTTGGTAAAGAAGGAAGATGGTGGTTCATTCCCAAGATTAGCAGAAAAACCCTATATTTGCTTAAAAATACGGTCTGTGTTCGCCAGCGGATTGCGAGTTGTATCACCAGATGGCTGCGATACCTGCAAACTGCAAAACGTAAACATACCCCGGTAATATTCACTTGTAACAATAGATATGTTTACTGTTTCCCCTTATGCCGCGGAGATAAATTATATGGCTACGTGGGCACTTGTAATGTCCGAGCAAAGATTTCAGACAATCTTCTCGAGTTTTTTGATCTACTTATAAAAACAATCATTGAAAATGCACAAAAAGAGTTGGAACTTTCAAAGTTGTACGAAACAATTCGTCCGCGGGCAATTGCCCTTTCAACGATACATACGGTAAATCGTATTATCAGCGCAAATCTTGACCTGGATAATTTATTACCGCGTATTGCTAGATTAACTCTGCAGGTTATTAAGGCACAACGTTGTTCGATAATGTTACTGGATTCAGATAAAGATCAATTACGTCCGATGGCCGTTATTGATCTAAAACAAAAAATAGTAGATCTAAACAAAAAAGTTTTTTTAAAGAAGGGATTGCCGGCAAAGGTTGTTCGAACGGGTAGGGCGATATTTAAAAATCAATATATATCAATTCCCATGGTCAGTGACGAAAAAATCATTGGGGTGATAACTGTTTCTAACAACATTAATAAAAAATCATTTAATTTGTTTGACTTTGAAATACTTTCAACCCTCACCGAACAAGCAGTTATTGCGATAAAAAATGCCAAACTTCATACGAAACAAAAAGAGATAACCTATGGCAGTATTAAAGCGCTGGCATCAGTTTTAGATATTGGCATGAATGATCGTTCAACTTCACCCGCGATTTTTATAAATGTTACTATAGCAATCGCCCGGGAGCTAAGAATGCCAGAATCGGAAATGAAAATTTTGTATTTTGCATCTATGCTGCATCATGCCGGAAAAACAAGTATCCCGGAAAAAATAATCAAAAAAAGATCGCCGCTTACGGGGAAGGAACTGAACATTATAAAAAAACATCCTATTGTTGGCGCACAGATTATCCAGCCGTTAGACGACTTAGAGCCAGTGATCCCGATTATTTTACACCACCATGAACGCTATGACGGTACCGGATACCCGCAGGGATTAAAACAGAATGAAATCCCATTTGGTGCAAGAATAATGTCGATTGCAGATTCTTTTGAAGCAATGATTTCAAAACGTCCATATCGTAAACCCATGACGGTTAAGCAGGCAATGTTGGAAATCACCAGACATAGCGGAACACAGTTTGATCCGCAAGTGGTCGATGCATTTTGCCATGTTATTAAAAGAACCAATTACAAAAAAATATTATACAACGAGAAGTATTTTCAGAATTTTCTATAAGGACTTGTACGCCAATTATATCAATCGGCAAAAAAAATTTTTGGTGCTACCAGCTTGACATAATACCCTGCAGTTTTGCTGAGTGATAGTTAAGCTGAAGGAAATTTTTTATATCTATTTTAATGTTTTATTAAAAGCCTTATTATGATATACTAATAATCCGGGCATAAAAAGGGTAATTAAATTGAGTGAGAATTAGAAAAACTTATTCCCAGATGCTTTCTAATGAAAGCAAAACCGTGGAACAAAATTCCCGCGAAAAGGCATTGTGGGAATTTAGGAGATTAAGATGCATTTTTGGAAAAATGAAATCCAGCCTGATTTGTTTAAAAATGTAGATTCCTCAAAAAAACAGGGACTACGTAATTTTATTTTTAGCAAAAAAATGGAGTTGACAATACAATATGATTCTATTGTTGTTTTAGTTATCAGTTTTTTAATGATTAATATTGTTGTATATACGTTAGGCGTAGAACGCGGCAAGAGAATGTCAGGTATTCCTGATTACATTGCTGATTTAAAACATATTGTAGAAAATAAAAAAGATAAAAAAAATATTAATTGCAATCCAACAACGGAGCAAAAGGAAGATGCTATAAATATAAAAACAACACAACCAGTAGAAAAGAAGAAAATAAAAACAATGCCGGCTGATTCGATTACGGTTAAACAATCCGATACCTGCTACTCAATACAGGTTGCAACATATTTGTCGGATAACTATGCGCGGACAGAAGAATTAAATTGGCGGAAAAACGGGCATAAAACGTTTATTATTAAAAAGGGGAAATATTACGTGCTTTGTATTGGTGATTTTATAAGTAAAAATGTTGCATCGAACGAGCTTAAAAATTTTAAAAAACGCTTCAAAGATTGTTTTATCAGAACGATAGCAAAAGAAGATGAAGTTTGATTAAAAGCATGCAGCATTGACCCTGCCGAGAGTATGGAAGGCGTATCCTTTTAAGTACAGTTGTGTCGCAAATAACAGTCTGGAAAATACATTGCATATTATGTGTTTAGCCGTGTTAGGAATTATTTTCATAGGTAATACTAATTAGGGTCTGATCGATAAAATTTATGTTTGTTGTAAAAGTTTCTGTATGCTCCGTTATTTTTTGGTTTTAGCACGTCTATGTTAGGAGGTGTAAACAGTTATGTCTATTCATACGAGTTTATCGGCAAAAAAAGGCAGTAAGCACCGTAGTGTGCTGAAAAGATATGAGCGGATTCAATGTTTAAAAAAGAAAGAAAAATGGACAGAAGAAACTTCGGCATATAATCTGCCAAAGATTAAAAATATTAAGGTAAAGATAAAGAAGACAAAGACCGCGGCAGCAAAAACAGAAACACCGGCAGCTACTGCCTCTACGAAAGAAGGCAGCGGGGCAAAAGCAGCAGGCAAAAAATAGCGGTTAAAATGAAAAACAGTAAATCTTTAATTTTGGCATTAATATTTATTTTTCTTGATCCGGCGCACCTGGTTGCCGCATCGGATAAATTTGCCGGTATGGTTTGTGCTGACCGGGTTAATGTCCGTGCCGGGCCAAGTACTAATTTTGAGCCGCTGTTTCAATTAGAGAAATCAGCAATTGTTAAGGTGCTGGGAGAAAATTCCGATTGGTACCGGATTGTCCTTCCAGAAGAGGCATCATGTTTTATTAGCGCTAAATATTTGGAAAAAATAGATAATAATTATTTTAGAATTACCGGTAAAAATGTGAATGTCCGAGGTGGCCCGAGCACAAACTATAATGTTCTTTGTCAGGTAAATACCGGTGATACAATTTTTGTTAGAGAAATTAAAGACGATTGGGCAAAAATTTATCCGCCGCAGGACTCAGCGGGATGGATACATAAAGACTATGTAAAGTATTATACTACGCTTGCCAGATATGCAATCGAAGAGCAGAAAGAGCAGGAAACTGTTCAACTGTTTGCTGCCGCTGAAGAAGAATATTGCAAAATGCAGAAAAAGACAATGCTTGATGCAGATTTTTCCAGTCTGCTTATCAAATACAAACAGATTTTAGATAAATATAACCCTACGGCAGAACAATCAAGGCTTATCCAACAGAGAATAGACGAGCTTTGTAATAAAGCAAAAGAGATTGCCTTGCTTAAAAATGATTTATATACCCGTCATACGCCATTGGCGGTCGGGAAAATACAGGATTTAGGGTGGTATATTAAACGGCCAGGAACGCATAAATTAATTGATCATAATAAAAATACATTATATTATTTAAAAGGCGACCGGAAACTTTTAAATCAATATGCCAATGAATATGTAAAAATATGGGGCACATTAGAACAAGAAAGACGTTATAAACATTCAATAATTATTGTTGAAAAGATCGAACCAATGTAGCAAAATGAATAGTATTGCCAGATATATTACCACATTACCGGCCTTTTTAACCGCGGTTGTAATACACGAATATGCCCATGGCTGGATTGCTTATAAATTAGGCGATAATACGGCAAAAGACAGCGGAAGACTGACCTTAAATCCACTAAGCCATATTGATCCGATCGGGACAGTAGTATTACCACTATTTTTAATACTAACACGTTCACCGATTGTGTTTGGCTGGGCAAAACCTGTCCCAGTTAATATTTATAATTTAAGAAACCCAAAACGTGACATGATTTGGGTGGGATTAGCTGGACCGCTGGCTAATTTTTTAGGCGTATTTATTTTTTACAACTTTTTCCGCTTACAGATATTTCCTGAATTTAGTGCTGCGGCATATTTTTTAGAGACAGCTGTAGTGATTAATTTAATTTTGGGGATTTTCAATCTTATCCCTATGCCTCCTTTGGATGGTTCAAAAATAGTAATTGGACTGTTGCCAAGGAGACTGGCTTATAATTATAGCCGTATCGAACCATATGGAGTTGTTATCTTAATCCTGCTTTTGTTATTATTACAATCAATATTTTAGCTTGTGGAAACGAAATAGCATTTGACATTTTCGTGCTTTAAAAACCGCGTGAACATACCTTGTTATTTTTGATTATAATCTGTCCAAACATGGAGAGATAGCCGTGATTAGGGTTAAATTAAATAGCCGTAGTTATAATATTGTTGTTGAATCGGATAATTTAAAAAAATTTGCAAAAATTGCAAAAAGATTAAGCCTGGGACCGGATGCAGTCATTATAACTAATAATCAGATAAGACAGTATTATGGACAAAGACTTACAAAAGTATTAATGTTAGAAAAATTTAATACATTTTTTATAACAGTTTTGGATTCGGAAAAAAGTAAATCTTTGGACATATACAAAAGTGTTATTTCAAAAATTACCCGTTTAGATAAAAAACGAAAACTTTTTCTTATCGCATTTGGCGGAGGGGTAATTGGGGATCTTACCGGGTTCATTGCCGCAACGTATAAACGTGGTATTCCATATTTACAACTTCCGTCAACCTTACTTGCCCAGGTTGACTCGGCAATTGGCGGTAAAACGGGCATTGATTTACCTGCAGGTAAAAATTTAGTCGGGGCAATTTACCAGCCACGCGTGGTATTTTCTGATATTTCACTGCTTAAGACCCTGCCACGAAGACAAATTATCAGCGGGATGGCCGAGGTTATCAAATACGCAGTTATTTTTGACCGGAATTTATTTATTTTTTTGGATAAGAACGCAAAGGAAATCCTGAACCTTAAGCCAGATAAAATCTTATATATAGTTAAAAGATGCAGCCAGCTAAAGGCAGAAGTTGTATCGAGAGATGAATTTGAGAAAAAGGGCTATCGTACTCTGCTCAATCTGGGACACACCATCGGCCATGCAATTGAGGCGGCAGGTAGTTATTCCTCATCTTACAGCCATGGTGAGGCAATTGCGGTGGGTCTAATCTGCGCCGCAGAAATTTCACACGCATTGGGAATTATGGAAAAGGGAGAGCTTAACCGTATTGAGGAGTTAATCTTAAAATATAATCTACCAAATAAAATTAAACATTGTAGCATAAAAGCAATTATGCGTGCGCAGATGCATGATAAGAAATACATACACCGGAAAAACAGATTAGTACTACCGGCTAAAATCGGCCATACCATCGTCGTAGAAGACATTTCCGAGAAGCTGATTAAGAAAATTATTCAGCAACACAGAGTTTAAGATGATTAGTTTTGAAGTTTCAACTCGATCACGTATAGAATTTATAGATATCACTGCAAAGATCAATCAAATTATCCAAAAAAATAGCATCAGTGAAGGGATATGTGTGATATTTGTACCACATACAACCGCCGCAATAACAATTAATGAAAAAGCCGACCCGGCGGTAGTAAAAGATATAATCAAATATTTAAATAAAACCATTCCTAAAGATGGCGATTATCGTCACATAGAGAGCAACTCTGACGCACATATAAAATCAACACTTATCGGCAACAGTCAATCCATCGCTATTCATAATTCAAATCTCGCCTTAGGTACCTGGCAGGGGATATATTTTTGCGAATTTGATGGGCCACGTCGAAGAAAGGTTTGGGTCGAGACTGTTTCTGTTTAAAAAATTGTACCATAATTTCCTGAGGTAATTGATCAGTATTGTAATGTGGCAATTAAAGACGGAGCATAGATATCCACCACTAAGATTGACGAATTAAATTCGTATAAATAATTTACGCCGCTTTTTACTCCGTAAATTATACACTCAATGAAGCTACCCTGCAGCAAGAGACGTGGTATCTTCATACACGGAAAATGCAAGCATTTTTCGGTCATCCGGCCTAGAGGCGATGCAAGCGAAATTGTCTTCGCCCCGCCACGGCGGCGGATCTTCGACAATTTCGCAAAAAACAAAAACCTTTTACCCTGTACAAGCTACAGGTAATACTCAAGTTTAAGGAGGTGAAAAAGATGTCGCTTGCAATTAAGGAATTTGAATCATGTTATGGATTGGCGGTGAGAAAATTAATCCTGAAAATTTTATTATCGGAATTTCCAGAAACAATGGTAGCCTATCCAAGTACAGATCTGGAAGATATTACTGGTAATTATGGCGGCAAACGGGAAAGATTTTTTATTGCATTAGATGAGGAAAAAGTAGTCGGAACAATTGCCGTCAAAGAAGATGATAAAAAAAATGCACTACTCCGGCGTATTTATGTACATCCTAATTATCGGAACAAAGGCTACGGCAAAATGCTGCTTAAGACCGCCATAGATTTTGCTAAAAGCCAAGGTTATCGCCGAATCGTTTTTCGTTCCACAGATAAAATGTCACTTGCTAATTTACTTTGTAAAAAAAACGGTTTTAATGAAGTATCTCAGGTAGGTTTTGGGGGAATAAAAATCGTGGAATTTGCCCATATTTTTAAGAACAAATAATTACGATATAACTGGCCTGACCAAAAATCCCCAGTTTTCCCGTACAAACCAACGTAATCAAATTAACAGGTTATGCACAGGAGATATATAACTGCTATAACTTATTTAAAATAAACAAGTTATAGCAGTTAATCGCTAATATTGTAGTTAACATAAGATACATTATAGGAAGTTAAGGATGGGCCAAGCAAGGCTGGGTTTGCTTGGGTATTTCGGAGTTTTGAATGAAAAAATATTTAAAAACCTGGTCAAAATCACTGCCAGAACTCCTATTTTCCATAATATTCTTGGCCGGCATCATATTTCGGCTCTTAATGCTGCTAAAGTATAAAAATGTCCCACTGACATTTGATGCTAAAGGATATTATGACATGGCAGTTAACATGACCAATTTCTATGCAGCAAGCTTTCGGGAGCCTTTTTACATTTTAATTGTTAAAATGTTTGTTAAGTTAACCGGATTAGGTGAGTTTGCTGTGCGCATTCAATCTTTTACCTTTTCTGTTTTTAGTATACTAATATTGTATTTATTAGGGCTAAGATTATTTAACCGTTTTGTCGGTATATGTTCTGCTGTATTCCTGTCCTTAAACCCCTTTTTAATTTACAATTGTACCCGCGGCCTGCGTACAGAAATTACAATTTTTCTATTACTTATTTTTACCTTTATTGCATTTCCCCTGAACTTTTTGTGCAATAACGCAAAATTAATAATTCTGACATTTATTGCGGCCGCCTTATCCCTTATAAAAATTTATTATTTACCAATTATGATTTTGCTTATATTTTATATATTTTTTAAAGAAAAATGTCCCGCTTGGTTTTTAAAAACAATGATTGCATTTATTGTCGTAATTTTATTAGTTATGCCGTTTCTTATCAGCAATAAAAATACATATAATGACATGTTCTGCATTTCTAATATGAATGCTGTTTTTTGGCGTAATCAGGAATTTGCTGGTAAACCCGGGTTCCCCACTATTGCAGAAGTCAAAAAAAATCCTTACATTGGGCCAAAAATAACTACATTTGATTATTTATTTAAACTGCACAGCATTAGGGAAGTTATTATGCGGTTTATACAAGGGTATTATTTTTGCATCTTTAAATATATTTATCAAACAATGTGGATTTTTAGCCCGCTGGTTTATTTTGGTATGATCGGCATAATTGCTATGCTTTTTACCGACAAAAGATTATTTGTTTTATTAATGCTCATTGTAATTTTGCCGAATGTATTTATATTACCAATCAATACGATTGGATATATCAGAGTCGACCGTCGTTTTGCAATGGTCATGTACCCATTTTTTTCCATATGTATCAGCTATGGGATTTATTTTGTGTTTACAAAAATAAAGAATTTTAGGGATAGCAATGCTAAATTAAAAGCCTAAATTTTCATCGCTTTGAGGATTAAACTTGATTATTCCCTGTAGTTTGGCTATATGGTGATCTATTGGATGGAAAGTTTGAAAACCGTAGGTTTTCAAATGGATAAAAAATTTCCGTTGCTGCATTGCCTCATCAGCTTGGCAAAAGACCCTGTAATCTTGCTACAGGGATGGTCAAGCTAATGGAAATTTTTTATTAACCGATTTATTTAGATTTTGTCATTTGGATTTTGGAATTAGTTTGTGGATTTTCCTGCGTTTCATTAATTGCCCTTATTGGATATGGTATAATTATGCCTTCTTTGGCATAGCGCGCGTGCAGCGCCTTGATAAATTCATGTTTTATCAGGTAATTATCGACAAATTCCTTTGCCCGCAGGATGACGGTAAAATCAATACTATAGGCATTAAACGTGTGATAGCGGATAAACGGCTTAAAATCAGCAACTCCGCCGGTAACCGTTTTCATAATTTTCTCCCCGACTTCAATCGTAACCCGCTCCACCTGTGTTAGGTCGGAGTCATAATGCACGCCTACCTGTACAAGCACCGCCAAGTCAGTTGACGGATAATAATAATTGAGCACTTTGGAGTTGACCAAGACCTTATTCGGGATAACCACAATATTATTTGGCAGCATTTTCACCCAGGTAGACCTCCACCCGATCTTTTCAACATACCCCTCTTCCCCTGAGTCAAGCTTAATAAACTGCCCTTTTTGTATTGGCTTATCAATAACAATTTGTACCCCCGAGAAAAAATTTTCCAGTGTTGGCTGAAGCGCCAATGCCACGGCTAAAGAACCAATACCTAAAGAAGCAATCAGCGGTGTAATCGATATACCAAAACTATCCATTAATATAAGAATACCAATAACAATGACAATTGCGCGGACAACTCCCTGGGTAATACTCCCGGAGGTTTTTAATATTTCTACTTTTTCAGAATATAGCTGAATTAAGTTTTTAAGTAATTTATCTAAAAAAATAATTACCGCGACAATGGTTGTTGCCTTAAACGCAACAAAGATATATTTTGTAAGTTCGGCGTCTTTTGCCAGTGGGGAGAACTGTTGCAACACCAGTCCCCCGCTAACATAGATAAATAGTGTCAAGGGAAATTGTAATGCGGCAATAAAGATATCATCAAGCTGGGTATGCGTTCGTTGGGCAAAGCGTTGAATACGGTTGAATACAATCCGGCGGACAATAAAAAGTCCACTTACCCAGACAAAATAGATTACTGGTGCATATATCCATGCCGGCACGGAAATTCCAAATAATACTAAGTTTTTCATTTTTTTAGAATAATATATTTGCTGACGCGGTTTTCATGGACAATGGGTCAGGTCGGGTTCTAGTTTTAACGCTAATTCCTCGATCTTAGGAAGAATTGCATTCAAATATCCTGCTATTTCTGAGTGTTCAGCCCGGGTTATCATGATCAAGAGATTTTCCCGTGGGATAGGATTAATATTTTTAGTGTCATACGGGGGGATCAGCGGCTGAACATGGTCTATACTAAAAAAAACACCCTGCGCCTGGGCTACCAGAGGTATAAAAACAAATACAAACAGTAATACAAGGGATATCTTTTTCATTTTCCCCTCCTATTATTTTTTGGGGTTCTGTCAAAACTTACCTAAACTTTTAATAAGCAATGCAGATTACAAACGACTAATTATATTATATACTTATTTTCAATGGAAAGTCAAGAAAATAATGCCCTACGTGACTTAGGAATATCAAATGTTTAATGACAAATCTCAAATGAATTTTTAAATAACTTCAAAGCTAAGCCCCCAGCATAGCTGGGGGCTTAGCTTTGAAGTTATTTTTTTCTTTTCCTTATCAGATATGCTATTTTCTTCAGTTATAAGTTTCAAAATTAACTGAGAGGGCTTAACGGATTGTTTTAATTTTCTTAGATCCGGCAAGTCACGTACCTTTTTATTTGTATCTACATATTTATTTTTTATTTTCATGGCAAACGCTTCATCTCCCAGAATACAGCCTTTTAACGTCAGTTTTTGCAAAGGGAATTTTTCTTTTAACATTCCTGCTGCAACAAACTGCCGATATGATTTTTTGCTCTCAAAAGAAGCCATTATGGTTTTTGTTTCCATGTAGTTAGGCAATATTTTTGAACCAACATAGTAATGATAACTGCACCAGGGATATTCATAAGGTGTATTAGATAATCCGGCAGCGACGGCGTTAAGATGTATGTAGCGTGACAGTTCATTAAGGTATGCATCTTTATCAACAACAATTGCTTTATATCTGCCTTGAAAGAGGTGTCCTACCCTCTTTTGTGCTTTATTATAATATGTGGTGTAGCTTGAATTTATATACTGCATGCACCGGCTTAAATTAGCATATGGAGTTTCCATAAGCAAGTGATAATGATTAGGCATTAAACAATAGGCATGAATTATAAAGCTAAAACGCAGGTATGCATTTTTAATATAAAATAAAAACTTATCTTTATCATAATCAGTAGTAAATATTTCATTTTTATCATTTCCTCTGGCACTGATATGATAAAAGGCTCCTGGATATTCAATTCTTAATGGTCTAGCCATAACCTCTCTTTCTGATGATAATAACCTTCGTATATATTATAGGCGTTATAGTCAATTTTGGCAAATGGCGAGGTCTGACCCCTACTTATTTTTATTTACTACTGATACCAGCTTTTTATTATCATGGGAGTCAATAATTATCATACAGGTGTTAGAGTTTGTACATTTACAGGTTGTACCGTATATGTAATTAATATTAATTCCCGCGGCCTTTATTTTTCCGGCCATTTGTGCGGCTTGTCCGGGTTTATCTTCCAACTGTATTAAGACTACCTCCTGTTCGCTGATCGCATAATCTTTGGCTTTTAATGCGGACGCTGCTTTTCTGTTATCAGAAGTAATTAAGTAAAAATGTGCTTTATCTTGCATTGCGTAGGCACAGATTGCGGATATATTTGCACCAGCTGCGGATATTGCCAGACTTACCTCTTGCAGTATGCCAACCTTATTTTCCGTAATTACCGTTAGTTGTTTTATAATTTCTGCCTTAGCCATATCTCTCCCCCCTTATTTTTTGCTCCGCAAAAAATAGAGCAATTGAAAATAGATAATGGAACATAGAGAAATTTTCTATTGTGGTCTATTGTTCAATTTTCTATTTTCAAAACCCTTTTCATGACCTGCCACAATATTATCAGATCTTCGACTTGTTAATCAGAAAATGCAACGCATTTTCTATCTATTGTTTAGTACTACTATATAAGTCATCATACCTAAGCTTAAAATCCGCGTTAAGATTTCTAAATTCTAAGATAATTGCTCTTAGAGGAATTCTTGCTAAATTACTATACGCAGAGAAGCTATCGGATAATTTTCTCAGTATGGTCCGTTCATCGCCTTTATAGCTAAGCACGTTACCTTGCTCATTCACTTGAAGCCCCTGAATTTTTAAAACAGCATTGAACGTTTTTTCTTCTCCCAGTAAACGCAGTTCTCTTTGTATCACCGCCGTAAAAAATGCCTTATAGTCAGTCATTATCCTAACCCTTTTTTTATTTTTCCGGTACTAAATAATTATTTATTAAACTTGATTATGACCTTACAATAATCGTCGCCTTTTTTTATACATAAAGGTTCTTCAATCGTTCCTTCTTCCTGATAAGCGTCAAGGGTGAACTGGACAAGGGATTTTAAAAAAACACAAAGTTTATTTGGCGAGTTATACATATAGGTTAGCTCATTCTCTGTTTCTTTTAAAATTGTAAGTTTTGCGGTTGGTGTGCCGGCTAACGTTGGCAGTTCAATATGATGCCCGGGAACACGGCGCAGCGCCTCTTTAGCACTCCCGGCATCTTCAAAATATCCGGGAAAAGTATTGCTGATCACTTGTCCGGCAAATTTGCCAAATTTATCTTCAACTACTTCCGGTGCTTCGCTAAAACATGCCGCGGCTTCTCGATAAAGTTTTTGAAACTCTACTTCCGGATATATTCTTTCATCCTGATATTTATCAGTTATCCCTATTTTTTTCATCAGGTCGTTTTTTTTATCCGGTCCCTTTTCTTTTTCCACAAAGGCAAGCAATATATTATTGACTATTCCCATCATCAGCAATCCCCCCTTTGTACATGGTTTATTAGATTTTAACAGGATTAGAGGTGATTGTCAAGGATATATCGTGAAAAAGTAAGAAAAATCGTATTGTGTATTGAGTATTGTGGTTAAGAAATCTATCCACGAATGGTACAAAAAGCAGCGTTAATGACGAATGACGAAATCAGAACATTAAAATAAAAAACTCAAAAAAAGAAAATTAAATTTTAGCCACGAAATACACGAATCGCACGAAAAAAGAAAAGAGAATAAAAAGAAAAATATTTAACCACGAAGATCACGAAGTTTTTTTGTGAGAATAATTTTTTGTCATAAGACAAAAAATTATATTGCTTGCTCTATAAATGTCAGGTTTTGGAATTGCGGTTTTGGAATTGCTGTTGTACTAGGGGGAAAATTAGGAAGTGGTGGATATCCAAAAAATTCTCTGGCAGTTGGATTTTGAATAGATTCAAAAGTAATCATACTTGGTGTCCCTCTATAAGTAGCTATTTCTCCATTTAATTTTATTGTATTTTCATTATAATCATATGTAACAATTACCTGCAGTCTCTTACCTCTCTCTCCGCTTCTTGTGAGAACTAAGACGACATTTAGTTCTGTAATTCTGCTTTGCATGGTATAAACTTGTATGCTTCCAATACTTTCAGGTATTTTAAGCTCTTTACTCCCAATTTTTTTACTCTCACTTATAACTTCTTCTTCAATAATCTCTAAGCCTTCTGGCGCGTGAATTTCTCGTATCGCTTTCATCACTTCTTGCTTTAAATCTGGTGACAAATTTTGTACTACTTCACTATTTTCTATAAATCTTATTTCCCTTGGATCAGTCCTCCGGCGTTCTTTGCCTTTTTTATCATCAAGTTCAAGAAATAGATATCCCCCGGTCGCGGAATTCCACGAAATCCTTGTTTGACCTTTATCATTGGCAGAAAAATTAATAGTAACATAGTTATTCGGACTGATTGTTAATATTGTTCCTTCACCAAATGACGCGTGTTTCACCGTATCCCCTGCCCGCAATAGTGTTCCGTCAGGCAAAATAAGAGTAGGTCGAGCTAAGTTATTAATTACACTTCGTAACGCTATTTGTAGGTTTCCCTGGGAATTATTTTCAATATCAGGATAATTTTCAAAAAAGTCGTTTTGTGCCTTTTGTATTGCATTATAATGGCCTAATACTGAACAAATAGCTCCGTGATAGATGTATTCCTGGCGAATTAATGGATTATCCTGTTCACAAATTTGCCTTGATAACACTAAAGCCGGTTCAGGAAATAATTCGTTAAATTTCGCCTCACCTAAAATATTAATAATCTCTTGTTTTGTTTCTTCTGCATGTGAATAGAATTCAAGCACATAATCATCTTCTTGATTAAACACAACAGCATCAGTTACAATAATGCGTAATGGTATCTCACTTCCTGCAGTAGTATGCAAATACTTCCTTATTCTTTGTTCTATTTGTTCTATATCTTGCTTAAGATCATCAGTTTCATCGCGATACTGCCTATGGGAAAGATTATAGAGCATTTGTTTAAACGCACGGTCACCTTTGCGGATAAAGCCGCCTTCATTGTCTGTCGGATTATTTTCTTTTGATCCTTCTCCTAATTCAGGAAGAAGGTGATATTGTTCAATTATTGCGGCTATTTCTTCAGGGTCATTTAGATTTCTGTTCCTAATTTTTTCATAAACATCCGAATGCCAATTATCAATAGCATCACCTATAGCCTCATTTGACAACTCGCTACCTTGCGTTCGGGTAACTAAAAACATATACGATAATAATGATAGTTTCATAGAATTTGGCAGAGTAGGTTCTTTGAGCATTTCTAATGGGGGTAACATACGGTTTTCTAAAACAGTTTTTACTTGTTCTGGAAAATCCTTCATAATAATAGGCCACAGCTTTAAAAAATTAACCAATGCTTCTTGATTTATTCTTTCAGGTGGAAACGCCTGGGAGTTTTTTTCAACTATTCTTTCTATAAAATACAAAACTGCTCTGAGAGAGAAAATTTCTATGTTTGCATTTTGCGGAATTTCAACAGAAGAATTAACCCGTTCTCCATTAACAAGAATTATTGATTTTTCAAAAGATAAGTCGTTTGCCTGGTATGTGGCTGAAATATAAGTAAGTAGTTCTGCTACAGTACTGCCTTTAGCAGGAATTCTAATTAATTCGTCATTCCTACTGCCAATAAGTGAAGCAGAGATTCCTATTGTGTAAGGTAAAAGACAAACACTTATCCTTTCTTGATAAATTTGGCGTGTCTGTTTAGTTATAATTATAGGTTTGCCAGCATTATCCCTTACTTCTACCCTACCCTCGTGTACGGCATGAAGAAGATTAAGAAAATCATCTGTGCTTTTAATTAAATTTTTATCTTTAGAAGCTAAATCATTCATAAGGCTAAGGGCATTAAGAAGATTTGCCCTATCATAAAGAGGAATCAAGCCTTCATTAATGCAGCGCTCGAGGTCTTCTGGTGTTTGAATAAATCTTGTATTAACATGAATCTCAAGTATCTTTTTAAGCGGGGCCCCGAGCGGTTCGTATTTACCAAAGATAAAGTTAAGCCCGCTTATATTATACATAGGAATATTCTTTGATATTCTAACTAAAGCATTACCGTATCCAATAAGACAGATTTTGGTCTCTTCAAAATCTTCTCTAGCGATTAAATCCTGAACCTGTATTAACCCCCTAAGCACCGCCTCTCTCCGAATATCTTGAATGTGTACTATTTCCTCGCGGATTTGCCGCATCGATCCTATCTTGCGCAAAATTTGAGTTAATATTTTGGTATAAATTATAAAATGTAATAATTGGTCATCAGCTTCAACAATACCTTGTTTTTCCATTAAATACTGGATTAAAAATGCCCCATGTTCAAACACATACTTGTCTTCATCAGAAACGCTATAAAATCTAACCAACCATTTATTAAGCGAACGCTTAAAAGACGATAAGGTATCAAAGCGTTGTATAACATTTTTTGTTGCTAACAGGGCACTAAAGATAAGATTATGGATAATGTGACTAATGCCAGTTCTCTTGTTTTCTTGTAAAAGTTTATCAGCATCGACTATTATTTTAGCTTCAGCAGATTCTTTTGCTAAAGTATCCGTTGCTTCGCCAGGATCACTAATATCTTTTGCAAAAATATCGCTATTTATGCTTAAGGGAGGGGCAAGATGGGTGTGTAGGCCTTTTAAATTGTTGCCGGCGGCCCAGGAGAGGTCGAGGCAGAAAAAAGCGTTAATTAGCATAATAACTGTTAGTTTAAACCAAATACTGCGTTTCATATTACATATATGCTTTCATTCTCGTATTGAGTATCGCGTATTAATGTTTTAAATTCGAAATCCGAATATCTAAATGTTTAGAATTTGCCATTCGTCATTATAAGTGTTTTATTTTATCTATCTAGTTGATCCTGTCTAATTCGTTCTCGTATTGCGTTTTTTTATTGTCGTCTACTTGTTTTTATACTCAATACTCGATACACAATACACAATGCGTTGTTTAATCATTTCTCTCCGTGTTCTCTGCGGCTCTGTGTGATAAATTTTAGCTTTTATTTTCTGTCTTCTGAATTCTGATTTCTGTTTTCTGCTGTTAACTGTTAGATTGCTTGCTCTGCTATAAATATATTAGGTACTGTTATTTCTCCGGCACTTGGTATATCTTCAAGTAATGTGTCCGGTGCAAATACATTTTCATTAGCAGGATTGGCTCTTGTGGCTATATCTTTAGCGTTTATAACACGTTGTGAGCGTCTGTCCTTATGAGCACTAGTGTCATTCGTTTCCTTTTGTAATTTTGCAAGAAGAACCGGATTATCTTTTATTTCACGGTGATTTTTGACGTTGGGAAAAAAACCTGTTGTCAGTTTTCTTGCGGCGGTTAAATCATCAACAGTTTGAATAATCATTCCTAATTCACCATTTAAATCTTCGCTATGAACAACACCAGCTTCTAATCTTACCTGCATGCCTAATTCTGAAATCACTTCATTAACTTTGATTTCGATCGCTTTCAAAGTAGCGGCAATTTTTTCCGAAGTAATTATCCCATCATCTTCTCTATAAGCTCCTGCAAATTGATTATAAACATTGTTATTAATTGATAGAATTACATCATTTCCAACATTGTGGCCAAATACATCATTAATAACCTTAAATCCAAAATGCAATTGTGCAAATTGTGCATCTCCATTTAAGTCTGTTTCTCTGTAAAACTCTCTGTTGCCGCTTGCTCTTATGAAATCATTTATATTTATGGATGTAGAACTAACTATATAATGTGCTGATAGTTTTATCAGTTGTACACGGTTATTTTCTCTTTTTATAACGAGGTAGAACTTATCAGGCCGTTCATGTACAATACTGATTGAAACAGCAGATTTGCCGTCTAAAATGTTTTGAATGGTTTTGCCCAACTTATCTCTTTCTATTACCGGGTAAAACTTGTCTAAATCTTCTTTCGAAATACCCGCATCTATCATTTCCTGACGTATTCTTTCTCCTTCAACTCCTAATTGAAATTTTTTATCGTCAGCTATTTTAATCGGTGATTTTCTCTCTTCGCGCTCAGGATCTGGGCGTTCGGATAATCCTATTCCTACTAACTTGTTGGCATATTTAGTCCTGCGCTGGGTGTATTCCGCCTCATCTCTAGCAATTCTTAGTTGTTCCAATAGACTCATTTGGGAAATATTAGGTATATCACTTATTTTTACTGCTCCTACCGGGGCAAAGGGAACATAAACAGGAAAATAAATCTTACCATTAATATCAATGTCAAGACATTTAAGATTAGCGAGTATCTCGGATAGAACAGTGTTTTCATCCTCTTCTACATCTTTAGTGAACAGTATAAATGTTTCCTTAGAAGCCTTTTCTTCTTCTGGCGTTAAAAATACTGATTTTGTGACCGTAGTAATGTTTCTTTTTTTATTTTCTCTTAATTTTTCTATCAACGCATCTCTGTTACTATCATTTATATTTTTTAGGATTGCAAAAACGTATTTTCCTTCAATCCGTTCTATGACCTTGCGTTGAATTTGTACGAGAAAGTGCTCAATAACTTCTTTTGGCAACATAGGTGGTAACAAACCAACAACCTCATCACCACTAACATGATAAACTGTTCTACCTCTTTCTTCAATTTCTTTACGAGCTGCCTCAATTAATGTGTTAATTGCAAGTATATTCACATTTTCCCAGCCATATACATCATTTCTACCCCTTAGTTCGCTGATGTCAAAGAATATCACCCAAGCATTGTCGTCGTGTCTACCTAAAAATACCACTGCTTCTTTTTCCCATTTTTGTGCATTTTCTGGATAGGCTTCATTAAGAAAGTTTCTTACGCGTGTTGTATTATCAAATAAAGTGGTTAAATACATTATAAACTCTTGCAGTTCGTTATAGGGTTCGTCAGTATCTTTTCTACTTAAAAGAACATCTATCACCTTAGTAGCCGCGTCCCTAAATTGCTGATCATTAATATTTTGGTTAATAATTTTTCTCCACTTCTCACCTAAACGCTTTATTTCAGCCTTCAGAAACATTTCTATTGCTTCCTCATCTTCGCCTTGTTCTTTACACCTATCTACTTCTAATATTACTTTTTCTACATCTGCGCCCAACTCAAAAGCAAAAAATTCCCCATCTCGTTCCTGACTGGAATTTTCTCTTGGCAAAATGCTTGCCATACCTAAGCTAAATGCTGCGATTAAACCTGCGGTTCCTCCTCCCATCCCTGATTGAAGCATTGATGCTGCGGAAAATTCTGGTTGAGATGGGAAATAACCAAGTGCTCGCATTAATGTTCCAATAGATGCTGCTAAAAGCACGATGGATATTTTAGGTTTATTTCCAAACCATGCAACTAACCTCCTAATTAGCGTACCTAACCTGTTCTCATGGGAAGGACTTTTGTTTAATGCCCTCCAACCAGTTGGATGCATAAATGCTACATTAGTTGCTTTGCGTCTACGATGAAGAAGTCCGCTTATATTTGCAGGAAATATTATTTTTCTGCTTATCCACTTTTTTACCTCATAAGCAATATATATTAATGTTAAAATTATGCCCAAACCAGGTATTACCATACAATCGCTAATAAAATTATTCCACTGTTTAACACGAGCATAACCTTCTCTTACAGTAAAACTATCAATAAAAAACTCTTCTCCCATCGGTGGCATGATACCAAACTTAGCAATAAAATCTGCCTGGTTTTTAAATGCTTCTGTTGTTTCTGGATTGATATCAAAAAAAGGAATAACTAATCGAGCAATGTTAAAAATCAACGTTACTGGGTTATGTTTTATAAGAAATTCCATTGGGTTTTTAGGCAAATTATCGACATGATGACTTAAACGCACTAATGTAACAGCGTATTCAAAAATTCCTCGCTTAGTAAAGAAATTTAATCCAATATTAGGATTACCCCATGTTCCATTCCATCTTGAACCATAGACAATATCAAAATTGCTTTCACGGATAGGTGGATTATTTGTCATAAGAATTTGGTAAGTTTCGGGAGAAACTAATTTTATCAAAAATAGCGCTGGTCCAATATGTTCTGCTCCTTCAGTTCCATCTCTTCGCTCAATAAAATCGTCCAACATGCCCGCAGCTTTATATTCATTGTAAAGTTTAATTACGGCTGTATCGATTTCCTGAGCTCTTTTTCGTGCTGTTGATTCTATAAATGATCCCGTGTTTTCATCAATTTTTGATGCAAGTGGAGAGTTTTGAAATGTTTCAATTAGATTATGGAATTCATTTAAAGCTATTTGTAATTCTCCATTATTTTCTTGTAATGATACAGGTTGTGGTAATTCATTAAGTTTTAAACTGTCAGCTGGTGTTGGCTGTACTAATCCACTTTTTCCAACTGGTTCTAAAGATACAATGTTTAATGGTGCAGCAATTCCGATTGGTGCTAATATGGTCTGTGATCCGATAGCGAGGATAGTGAGTAAAGGCAATACTACCTTACGTGCAAAAGAGAAGTTAACACTGTGTTTAAAACCCCAGCCAAAAATAGCTAATCCTATCAGTCCTATTGCCGCAATTACAGCACCTGGCAAACCAAAAAATAACCCTGCAAACCCAATTGCCATAATTAACCCATCGATTGAAAGTGCTGTGGTTCCATTAGGTAACCTACGGCTGGAATTATTATCCGGCGCAGTAATCTCTACATTATCTCCATGATTAAACGTCTGTTCTAAGTCTTCTACGCTTCTGGGCAAGCCGTTAACTTTTAACACCAACTCCCCAGACTGGAGCATTTTTTGTGTGGTTAGGATGGCTTTGCGATTACGATCATTATAATAAGAAATCTGTGAAGTAATAGTCTTAATAAATAAATATGCCAGCAGATCATAGATATTTGTTGCGGGAATCTGTTCTGCTGATATCAGTTCTCTAATACCATCTTGTTGACTATTACTGGCTTCTTTAGTTATTGTTAATTGGATTAATGCTTTTTGTTCTTCTTCTTGCAATTTTTGAGTTTGCTGAGTTATTTCATCCTCTAAAAGAGCTAATCCAGCCCTATGCTGCTCTAAGATATCTTTTTCAGGATCAAATTCCCCTTCAGCACAAATTATTAACCCATTTGGCATAATATAGTAGACTATATTGAGATAGCCATGTGTGCTTTTGCCGATCATCAGTGAGTTTTTATTATTTAGCCAACCTTCGTACCTTTCCTTATGAAGCATAATTTGTTGGCTATGTGTATAATATCTTAACGTTGCATTAATAAAACCTTGCGCATCGGCTTCCTCTTCTTTACGATAAGTAAGTGTTGTTCCATGCCCAATGAAACCATTTTTATAATGTTCAGGTAAGTTCTTCCATTCTTTGTTCAAACCACTTTCAATCCTTTGATGCAGTGATTTGTTTCCAGGAGCCGGTATGACACGTTCTGGCTCTGATGCTAATATCTCAAAGCTCGTGAAGGCATAAAAAATATTTTCTCTATCTGTCGCAATACCCATGCGTGTTTGACCCAAATTATCAGTTACTACCTGCCAGGTTGTTAATCCTATTTCTCGAGTATATGCAATTAGCGCCAGTTCGTATATTTCTTCTGTTAATAGTCCATCATTTACCATCCGCACAAAAAGCTTAAGAAATTCGTTGCTGTGATATATAAACCCGACCAATATTACTAAAGAAATTTTTCTTAATCTTTCTGTTGCGTTCTCTTCCTTTTTGAGTTTACAATAGATTGCTTCTATTGCAGTAACACAATCACTTTTGTATTCTGAGCCTATTGGATCGTCTTCTAACAAGATATTCCCTAATATCTGAACCGCGTATTCTGTTCCAATATCACCTAAAAGGTTTTTAACAGCCCTTAGGCGTAAGTAAAGCGGGTTAGTTTTATCATTCAACGCATTTGTCACAAGTTTTTCTGCAGGTTCACCAATTCCTCTTATAATCTCCTCACCAAGCAAAAGTAAGTTGGTTAAGTTCATATTAATTATATATCTATTTGGTTGTTGAATTAATGTTCTCATTCGCTTAATACAAGATTCAATCACATGTGCTCCCAATATCTCTTTCCTGCCAATTTCAACTAAATAGTCCTTTAAAAGTTCTTTTCTTATGTTAGCAAGCTCATAAGCTGAATGAAAAAATAAAATTATTAAACTATCAGTTATTTTATCAACCATTTGTTTAATAATATTGTTTTGGTTTTCTGCTCTGGGATTTATTTTTAATGCATTGGCAATTTCAGTTATAAACTGTCTATCTCTATCTGATAATTCATCCTGTTGAATTCTATTGTATAAGACGAATAAATATCTTATAAAATAATTGAGTACCTCAATAACAGTTCTAAGAAAATCTAGTTCAGTTTCGTTAAATACTTCTTTTTTTTCAAATTTTTCCTGTGTCATTTGCTCAAATATTTCTTTTATCAATATAACCACTCGTATTTCATTACGTTCTTTAAGTATGTTAATAAGTAAACGTCTTATCCTCAGGTCAGAAGATTGAAGCACGTATTCTCTTATGTGGGGAAATGCCCGCTCGACAATATTACCTAACACCGAAGAGGCAATTGTAACACGTGTTCCGCGATATATTAATCCCTGTTCACTTAATTCTGTAACAGCAGATTGAAGATTATCTTCTGATTTTTTTGCAATCTCCGTCAAAATATCAATAATCACATCTTGTTTTTTTTCTCCATGATCAAGCAGGTGCCGGATAGCTTTTACGCCAAACCCTTTAACCAAAATATCTTTAATATCAGATGTTATTTCACGATCTTCACTATGAGCTGATAAGGCATCTGTTAAAAGGTCCATTGCCGTTGCAATTGTATCTTCATCTCTATTAGCAAATTCACCAAGTTCAGCCATATTATCAGTACGTGAAGCGCGATCTCTATACGTAGCTAACTTATTAATCACATCCTGTATGTAAGCTCTCGTTGTACTATTATAACTATTTCTATTGCTAAAATGCTTTGTTGTATCTTCTCCCGGATTGCCCCAATCTTGTAAACTAGAAAAAGGTAACTTTAATCCACCTATTCCGGCAAATGTCAGTTTAGGGTTTATGCATTGCCAAAATAAATAAACTACCCCTGTTATCATTAACAATACATAAGGATTATTAAAATAACCATGAGGTATATTAGAAGATAAGGAAATAATTATTTGCTTAAGTGGGTATAAGATTGTGCTTAGCGGTATTATATTGCTTATTACCAACACAGAAAATATTGCTAAAGCAGTTATACCGGCAATATAAGCTAATGTTCTGAATCTGTTTAAAAAGATTGGTGATTCTGTTGTAGGTTGTTTTGTTGTGATGGTAGCTGGGGCATGAGGTGTCATTTTTTCTCCTGAAATTATGAAAGCATGTTCCGTTACGGAATTAGCTATTTGCAATTCAGGGGCAAGGTGGGTGTGTAGACCTTTTAGATTGCCGCCGGCGGCCCAGGAAATGTCCAGGCATAAAAAGGCATTGATTAATATTATGGAAATTAGTCTAAAATAAATTTTACGTGTTAAATTATTCATAAGTTAATAGCCTATCAGTTAATTCCAAATGTTCCGCCTATCAAACCGGCGGACAGGCAAATAATAAAATCCAAATGACAAATGAATCATTTAATATCTCAATCTAAAAATCAAAATGATATATTAAAATTCAAATATTTTTCTCTTTGACAGGATTTACAGGATTAACATGATTTTTTATCCAGTTAATCCTGTCTATTTTCTTATTTTCTCTGTGAACTTTGTGTTCTCTGTGGTTATAAATTTTTTTATTTTTTTTAATCGTAATACTCAATACATGCTACTCAATACGCATTACTTTTTATAGTGTGCTCTCTGTGGTTAAAATATTTTTTGTTTTTTTATCTACATAATCATCCGTATTCTACGCTCTCTTTTATATGCACTATTTTCATTACAATCATACATATTGTAACCGCTAATAATTACAATCTGTTAAATATATTTATAACAATTTTAATATATACAAGTAAAGTATACCATATTTTTCTGATTTTTCAAGGATTTTGCTAAAAAAATATAGAAAATAACAGATTAAAAGATTCAGGTGATCACGGTTTTAAAACAGTATCAAGGCATTATTTATAACTTATTTATTTATAATATATTATAAAATAATTATCGAATATGCCTACATGTTAATTATTCGTGAAATTCGTGTAATTTGTTGTTTAAAAATAAGCAGTTAAAGTTTTTCTTTGTGTGATAAATTTTATTTTTTACCGCAGAGAAAATCTAAAAGAAATCTCGTTCACAGATGTATGTAAGTTACATCCACTTTCTATTCTTAGTGCGTTACGTAAACGGTAAACTGCCTGCCTCCCGTTAGGGAGGTAAACTAAAAAATTGCCATAGGCAATTTTTTAAATTGCCCGTTCAATTTCAAACAAATCTGCTATCTCTCTCTTCTCCAGTTTTGTATCTGATCCATTTATGCCTACCCTATAGCCAGTGTGTCTTTCTTGGGGAGCAACTATTAGAGAATAAAGAGCGTGTAGTAACAGCATATCAGAATCAGAAATATGAGGGTCTATATTTTTTGCTTCTAATATTGATTCATCATCGCTTATTATTTCTTGTATAATTGTTTTTACTATATCTCTATCTTCAGCTCTGCATTTTTCATGAATTGCATTCAGACATTGTTCAAAAAATGGTCTGAGCATCATAAGCTGAACATTATCTTCTTGTGTATATGCATTGGCAACTGCTTTTGTAACTGTTTCTAAAACAGTTTGCCGGTAATCTGGTCTTACCGTATAGATATTATCAAAAAAGATAAAAGTCCCGGCTGCGGCTTGTGGCATTATTGTCTTGTTTAGTATCTCATTAATAACATTTCGAGGAAAATATACTAAAATACTTAATAATTTATCTATTGTAGTATTACTTGGGGTTAAACCTTGCTGCTGGATCAACTCTTGATATTTTCTTCCTATGATTCTATGCATAGATTCAAGACTTCTTCTATTTGCATTTATCATTAAATTATTTCCTTTAACTGCTGTAACTAAGTCCGTTAATTCGCTTCGTATCATTTCTCGTTCTTTCTCAAATACATCCGTATCTTCGTTCCTCTGAGATATAAATAACCCTAAAAATTCAAGTTCTAATGCTTTTTTAAAGGCATCTTCCGAAGTAAATGCGTTTAATCTAACAGTAATATTTTCTAACAACATTAGCTCAAAGCTGGTACCTTGACGAAAAATATGTTTTAGAAATTTTTCTGCATTAGTAAATTCGGGTGAAAAGATGATTTCTCCACTGACACCATCTACTGTTTTCTCCATCACTTCATTTATCAAATTACCTACTGAATCTAAGTTGTGAAACTCGTTTAATCTATTTTCATCTTGTATAACAGCTCTTAAATAAACCTCCATTCTTAAAAGGTAATCAGCCAAAAAAACACCATCAATTGCAAAACGTATATTTTCATTCGTATCTTGAGTTCTTGCAGTCAAGGCTTGATAAAGAAAATCATCTATATCGGTCAACATTCTATAAAAGATTTCCATTGCTGTTTCCTTATCCTGTTTTAGAGCAAGTTCGAGGACATTATTAACATTTGAAAAATCTCGTGAAATATACTCCTTAATTACATCACATAACGCATTGAACAGTGGTTTTTTATCACGACGGTAAATAGCAAAACTTAGCCTAATAAATGCTGCTAATATCTCATGGGAATTAAATCCTGAATTTATTAAATAACTTTGCTCCTTTTCTATATAGATTGGTATAATTTTAGAAACGTCATATCCCGCAATAACTGTGTAAGCAACTGCAGCAAAAATAAGATTATGTGTTTCTGCATCATGTTTAGGAATGTTTATTCGTTGTAAGATTTCTCCTAATACTTCTCCTGCCTCAGTAGTTCTCTCCTCTTTTCCTTCAATCTGCGCTTTTATTTTATTAGTAAAAAATTCAAAAACAAAATCAGGTTCTGCCTTAAGATACGCTTCTATTGTTTCCCAATCTGCTGCTAATAAATTACGCAGTTTTTGGATTTTATCTTGAACCACGATTAAGTTATTTCGTAGATTGCTTATTTTTTTCTGATTTTTTCTCGTTTGTTTTTGCTCTTTGTTTATGGTTTGCTGAATAGTTCTTTCATTGCTTTGGCGACGATTAAGTGCCTGCGTCCTTGTAATAACTCCTTCTAAGAGGATTGTTACTTCAGAGAGTTTTTCTCTACGCGCTTTTACTGCCGGGGGCATATCTAAAAGTAGAGGTTCCCTTGTTGTCACTGGAGCCTGCCATGCTGGAAGTTCTTCAGATGCTACTTGCATAGCAGCAGCGCCTTGAAGGACCTGAGGATATAATGAATGTTTTTGCATTGGGTCTTCAACTAACATAAGCTCACAACTTTGAGGCGGTTTGAGAGCATTAATTCTATTTTGGATAACTACTCCCAATCCCCAAGCCCATTCTGCTTGACTTTTATATAAATCAACTAAGGCTTCAATATCCTCACTTTCGTTTATAATTGCGGTTATTCTCTCTACCAGAGGAGCCCGGCTGTTTCTGTTAGGATAGGTATTAAGCATTTGATATAATTCAGGTATATTACTTAAATCATTATAACCGAGTAATCTTTTTCTCAGTACCTCTGCTATTACCCCCCTTATTTGCTTACATCCGTAGGTATATTTATTTATAGAATTATCTGTAAGTAAACGAAGCAGGTTTTCGATATCTAAGGAAAACACTTGCCTGATAATACCGAAAATAATATATATTTCTACTTCAGAGTGAATTTTTTTACTAAGTAAATTAGCTAATGCAGCAAGTGCCTCGCCCCCCCATTTACTAACCATCTCCTGAGCAATAGCTTGAGCTTGTGTTTTGTCATTATTTTCTGCTTGCTGACGTTTAAATCTATCGGAAATTGCGGTTAATCGTTCAATGCCATCTTCAATCGAAGAAACAGTTAGGTGTATTTCTGATATTTTTCCTTGAGAAGCAATACTATTACTTAATTGTGCGGCTGCTGCTTGCTTTGTTTTCTGGGGTAACCTTGGATTTCGTGACCACTCTGAAAGCAAGCGATCATTTACTTCTGCTAATCTTTTTGCAGTGCTTAACGCCTTAATTCTATACCAAAGATAATTATTCCAGTATTCATCGTCCCATTCTTGGCTTAGATACACATCAACTAAGGCAACAATATCTTGATTATTTTTTATTATATGTTTCATCCTTCTTCTTGCCAGATCTTTAATGTCTTCGTTCGGACATAATGTTTCATTATTAATAACATAATATAATGCAGAAATACTTGTTACGTTTCGAGGAATGCTAACAGTTTTTATGATAATTATGCTTTTAATCATACCTCTGGTAACTTCAGCTCCTTTAGTTTCTTGCTGATTCATCGCAGTATATAAATAAAATATTTCTGTAACAGACATTGAGTTAAGACAATTACCAAGTGCCGACATAGTTATTTCTATTGCTTCTTCATTAAGAAGATTCGTATCAATTTGCTCAGCAAATTGTTTAATAATTTCTAAAAACTCATCTTTATCCTTTGTGTTATACATTTCTGTTATAATATTTTTAACTTCTTGAGGAGCGGATGCAATAAAGGCTTGTATTTCTTCGGGTGTCTGATAATAATCAGCCAACTCTTTCTCCAGCTTTTCTATTTGTGACGCAATTGTCGTATCTAGTTCTGGTTTATTAATTCGCAGCCACTCTATTATTCTTTTTCTTACTGTCCGATCTTGGATGCCAATCAATAATCCTAGTACATGCACTACCTCGTTTTCTAAACACATGTATTGTGACAAGATGTCGTTAAGTTCCGTATTCGCTGCATTGCTAAAGAATAGGTATATAGTACCAGCAATATGTTTTTGTATGCCCGTAAGTCTAAGGATTTTTTCACTCAAAATATTTCTTATGCTCGAACCCCAGCTTCTTTCTAAATATAATTCTACTGCTGTCTTTAAATTATCACATTCATTAACCAGTTCTCTTATTCTCATCCTTAGCAGTGCCCGGGTTCCTTCATGGTACTCTCTATCATTGAGCAAATCTTGCAGTGGTTCGATACTAGCAATGCCTTGATATTCAGCAAGGCGCTGTTTGATCGCTTCTATTAATTGACTACTATTGTCCCCATGATTTAACCTACGCAATAGTTCCTCTAAGGTGAGAGTTTTTATGGGGTCAAAATCTGCTAGTAGTTCTGCAAAAGTTACTTGATTATCAGAAGGCGCTGCAACTTCTCTTGTCGGGGGGGCATCCCTGTTGGTGTCGGCTCTTTGATTAGCGTTTCGCCATGCTGCTCTTAAGGCACGTGTATCTGACTGTGATGGTGGCTCTGGAAAATGTACCACCTGAGCTGCATTCGACGGAGCTGTTGTTCGTACAAACCTATCTGGAGGGGATAGTGATAGATCGAAAGCAGCTGCTAGTTTTTCTAATGAGTTTAGAGTCAAAGGGTTATTGTTTCCTGATGGAGGAACTGTATCTTTTGGTAAAGCAACTTCTGCTGTGTCAGTCCCTTCCTTTTCTGGTTGTCGCAAGTCACCTGATTGTAATGGTACGGTGTATGCTTGAGGGTTATTTTCTTTTTCCCTTTCCCTTTTCCTTTTCTTTCTTGCAATAGGAGGACTATCTGCTCTATATTGTTTACGTGCTTTCCTTTTCATTAATACAACTTTATCTTCTTCTTCATCATCATCATATTGGTCACTATCATCTATTGCATTTATTAACTCCTCTATTATGAGCATTAAAGCAATCCGTATATTTTCTTCTGATAATTCACCCGAACCCTCTTGCATCAATTGCTCAATTTCTTCCTCTGACAAAGTTAAATCGTTTATAACACCAATGAGCTGTTCAATGATTTGACCATTCTCGTGTGCGCTTTCAATTATATTATCTATAGCATCTTTTAACGCTTCATGATATGTATCTTCATCAAGTAGTAAATAAGTTTTTACTAAAAAACTAAGATCTATTTCTAAAGCACTATTTCTCGTTGATCTTACGCCGGTACTACCAAGCAAGCATAGTAAACTAAATCCCCAAGCCAACCCCTTCCAAATAAAAAATGCCAGTGCATCTGGTCTTGCGGCAACAAAGTGTACTACTGGATATAATAATCCTTCATGTCGTGCAAGAGAATTTATGATTGTAAATTCGATGTAGTCGATAATAATGAGCATAGCTGATTTAGCACCAGTAACCGCCTTTTTAACTAATTCCCAAACATTTGGTATAAATTGTATCTGCGGTTGTATATATAAAGGAAAGGTCATTATTAAGGAAAGACCTAATATAGCGTGTATTGGTAAATGCCCTAAGTTTACACTAACCGGGATGCCCGTGATATTACTGATTACCTCTAATATAAAAGGTGCAATCAATAATAAAAAGAGGCCATTTATTAATGGATGGGAATTCAGGGTAACACTCTTACCAGCATTACTTTCTTGATAAAATTCTCTTACCGCTCTATTTGTTTTTATTAAAGCACGTAAATCAATAATGATATTTCCATTTCTATCTTTACGAAGGTCATGTTTATTTTCCTTGTCAGATAAAAATATCTTATCATCTTCTTTCACAATTTTATATTCCACGTTACCAATCCAAATAATATCATTTTCCCTGAAAGTTACTTCTTTCCTTAAAATATCAATGATTAATTCCTTGCTGTTTGCTTCGTTACGCAGAAGAATAGTATTACCAGCTATTGCATATTTTGTATTATCTATCATTCTGTCTTGATGCCACCATGCTATTCTGAGTTTGTAACCATCACCCTTTCCCTCAGTTTTTATTTTTTTTAGACCATCTGTTGGGAAAAATTCTAACCGTTCTCGTAAACGCTGGATTTTAGTATTGTATTGTCTTATATCTAAAATTCGCTTGTTATGAATGTTCTGAATTACAGCTAATAACTCGTTGTCCTTAATACTTGCTAATAATGCGCCATAAAAGGCCAGACCTAAGCTATCTACTCTTAAAACTATTCTTTCTATTTCTGTGTGTTTGTTTTTGTTAAATAGAGTTGTTAAATAATTAGCCAATATCAGTACAAATTCCCCGCCCCACCACTTTATAACCTCAACCAATTGACCAAGAGACTGCGGTGTAATATTTTGATGTTCATTCAGGAGATTTTCAATAATTTGTAATACTGCAGAAACTGAATATACACCAAATTGTTCGGCCAAAGCTTTGATTATTGCCAATCTTTGCGTTTCATCAAAATTATTAAGATTAGCTTCTTTTTCTTTCATCATCTTAATATAATTTTCGGCTGAATCCCAATCTTGAGTAGACTTATTAGTATCCCAATACTGTACTGGTTTGCGATACACTGCTTTTGCTGCTACTAATATATTTTTTTCTTTCTCTGTAAGTGCGGTGTCATCATTTGTCCATATCCTAATCATTCCGTGTCTTGGTGCTGTTATATAAAATGAAATTTTTGACGCAAGAAACTCTTCCCATTCTTCTGGAGAAGGCACAGTTGATAAATCAGCACGTAAACGTATAAAACGGTTATAGTTTTTATTTTCGTTATTAATTATGTCTGCCGGAAGCAGCCGCCGGCCAACATGAATTTCTATATTAGAGTTTTCTGGTATTGGTTGGGTATAACGGCTTCGATCAGGGGTTGAAACATTCCAGTAGTTTTGTGTTGATATACCAAATCTCAAAGATTCGTTATCTATTTTTATGCTCTCGGGAGCAAAAAACATCATCATAATTGCATGCGCAGGTAAACGTATTGCATCAATCCAGTAGTGAATTCCTTTACGATAACTATACTCAAGGATAATTTTAATACCACGTTCAAACAGAACTTTTAATCCGGGTAAAAAGGCAATATTATTAAATACGCTGTTGGTATTTAATCTAAAGACTTCCATATCCCTGGGGACAGTAAGCACTATTCGCGGAGACGCACCTTTAATATCTATTTTTCCATAAGTAGTAATTTCACTTTGCAAATCACGCGCCAACCCAAGCAAACTTAGAAAGTCAATTTCTTTTAGAACCGGGGGTATTCTTTCAACCGTCTCATCATCTGGACAAGGTATTTCTGGAATTTCCCTAATATTTAATTGATTGTTTTTTTTAGAAATTACATAAGAACGTTGTTTACCAGCTGCGCCTGTTGTTACAAACAATACTATCGAACCATCATTCGCAAATCTTTTCTCGCATGCATCAAACTCAAACTTATCTTTAATATAACTTACGCCAACATGTCCTTCTGCCCAAGTATATGCATCACTTATTTTTTTGTAAAGCATAATATTTTCTGCAAATAGAGGGTCATTTACTTCCAAAGGCGGGGCAAGATGGGTATGTAGACCTTTTAGATTGCCGCCGGCGGCCCATGAGATGTCTAAGCATAGAAAGGCATTGATTAATATTATGGAAATTAGTCTAAAACAAATTGTACGTGTTAAATTATTCATATGTTAATACCCTGTTAGTTAATTCCAAATGTTCTAATTCAAGATTTAAAAATTCCAAGATTCCAGATTCTAAAATTATAAAATTCCCCGCTACAAGGTCGAAGATCCGCCATCGTATTAGTGAAGAACGCTGGCGAACAGGCAAATTCTCTAACCTTCGGCAAGTAAAACGTTTTGAATCGTTAAATCTTAAAATATTCAAATTTTGGAATTGTTTGTTTTATTCTTCTGTCTTCTATTCTCTACCTTCTGTTTTCTGCTTTCAATCAGCTGTATCAGTAAACGGTAAACTGCCTGCCTTCCATTAGGGAGGTAAACTAAAAAATTGCCGCAGCAATTTTTTAGATTGCTTGTTCTACTGCCAACATTTCATTCCACTCTAACTCTGTAAGTGCAGGGGGTTGTTTAGGCATTGTTGTCAATTGTCCTGGGTTATTATCATGAGGATCCAGTCTTTGCTGCTCTACAATCTTTATTGCTGCTTCAATAATCGCTGCAGTGTCCATCTTATGTGCACGGTATAATATCTCGTGACTTCTTGCGGATTGTCCCCAACCTTGGATTCCTAACGAAGTTACAGTTGAACCAGTTGTAAGCAGAGATGAAGTTACTACCTTACTTACTGCTCCGCTTAATATTTTTGGAGAAGCGTCTTGAACAGTAATTATTGGCACTCCCCGTTCAAGAAGAGGTGGTAAAGCTTCATCGATTAAATCCAATCTGGTCAAATTTATTACTTTTGCGGTAATATCTTGACTTTCCAATTGTTCGCTCGCGGCAATTGCAAATTCCACCATTGCTCCGGCAGCAATAATAATAATATCGCTATTTTGTCCGTTTTCTCTTGGATCTTTAATTACATAAGCACCTTGTTCTGGACTGGGATTTTCTCCTCTATTTAAAACTGGAACATTTTGACGGGTAAGCTGAAGATAAGAAGGTCCTTTACCATCTAATGCCCTGTGCATAGCAAAATCTACTGCTTCTTCAGCCTCACGGGCATCTGCAGGTATAAAACCAGTCATTTTTTGCAAAAAAGAAATATAGCGAATAACGCCAGCAACGATTACTGACTGATGAGTAGAACCGTCTGGCCCAACGCCTAAGCCGGCATGACTTAACGCAACAATTACCGGTAGTTTTGCCCGGGCAATCACAATTATTTGACTAATCATTCGGTTAGCAAAACAATCAAAGGTTGCGATAACTGGTATCTTACCATATAATGCTAATCCAGCAGCAATTCCTGCCATTGCTTGTTCTCTTACTCCGGATGGAACGTATCTTCCATTGGTGTTATGACGAGAAAAAATGCCAAAGTCCCTAGCAAACCAATTCAGTCTTGTAGAACTGGCAATGTCCGCGCAGAAAGCAATAATCTTTTCGACGCGTTTTCCCCAGTCAAGCATCCTGTTACCAAAACCATCACGTGTAGCAAAATTCCTATTTGCTTGGTATCTAATTTCTGCCGGTGTTTGTAGCATTGTCATTTGAACCGGCTCTGGCTCTTGTGTTTGTTTAATGTTGCTATAAATAAGCAGATTGAATTCCCCAATCTTATAAGGAACCATTCCATTCAATGCTTCCATAATTGTTGTGGCCATGATGTGTTCATCAAAACCCCGGGTAATAATTAAAACAGGTTTTCCTGTATTATCCTTGTTTAGCTGTTCAAAGGTTTGACCTAAGATTTCAGCCTGTTCTTGATTATTATTAGCATTGAGCTCAATCACTCTCCAACCATAAGCTTGCCAAATATTAACTAATTCCGTGTTTGTCTCTGAAGCTTGAAGGACTAAGCAGAGATTATCTATGCCATTGTGTGCGGCGAATCTAGCTGTTTCTGCAAACTGACCTTCTCTTTCTTCTTTTTCCGTGGCTAAAGCAATAACTCTGCCAGATGCTGTATCCATTTTAGCTCCAAAAGCTATACCTGCGGCCAGAGAAAGACGCATACCCGCAGGGAATATTTCTTGAGGACTAAAATCTATTTTCATAAGCCCGTCCGTGGGTTTTTCTTTTCCATCAACTAATTCTTTTGCTACTTCTATTATATTTTCAATATCCTTGTCACTCATGGACCAAACAACGGAACCTGCGGTTTTAGAAGATGAAGTTACAGTCCTGCTTACCGCATCACCTAAACATACTGGCAATCCATCATAAATTGTAAGAATACGGCTTCCTGGCTCAATATACTCTAAGAGCTCACTTCCTGCACCTAATGAGTCTAATTGCGTAACATTTATGATCTTAGTCATCGTACCTTGTGATTCTAACTCATTACTGACTTTTATGGTTTGATGAAGACTTTTACCTGAAGAAATAAGAATAACCCTCTTTTTTGCCGTGTCCCACCCTTCAGATTGACTTATAACATAGGCACCTTGCTCTGGCTGGGGATTTTCTCCTCTATCTATAACCGGAAGATCTGCAGAACTTAAACGAATATAAGAAGCAGTGTACTCATCTGGGATATTAAGTGATGTAGGGGCTTTATTTGTTATTTTAGCCAATAATAATGCATTTTTTATTGCCATATCAGTCAACTCATTAGTTTCATTAGGATCCCCTGGTTCTAACGCAATTACATTATGCATCAGGTCCATAACTCCTGGGGTAAAACTTAACTCTTCAGATTCAGCCGCTAAAATAAACGGTACCCTTGCCTGAGCATTTATCCTTAATTGGTCTAACATTTTCATCGCATCATTTTCCGGCAGAAAGACAATCGGCAGCATACCCGAATAACCAAACCCAGCAGCAAAACTGGCTAAGTGCTGTTCTCTATCCTCAACTAAGAAACATCGCTCGATGAGTTTATTTCTTATATCTTCATCAGTAATCTGTGCAATAAATTCATCAATAAATCTTTGTTTAGAATCGGAATTATTAAAAATAAATACTATCCGTTCATCTTTTTCTGCCCACTGGAGTAGTCTATTTTTAAATGCAACAGATGGAGAGACTTCCTCATCCTGTGCATAGTTGGTTCTATCTGGTATTGTTGTCGTGTCTGTTTTTTGTAGAGTACTCTCTTTTGATAAATTGTTTTCTTCTTGTTCTGTCATTTGGTTATCTGAAATAAATCTATCTACATCTGTTGAAAATCCATAAAAATTCATTTGTTGACTAATATTTTCAATTGTGTTTTCTATTTGGGGGATAGCTTCAGATAGTTCTTTATCATTTAATGCTCTACCGTGAAACGCGGTTGGATCATCTTCCATAAAATCTACGCCTTTACCTTTTTTTGTCTTGGCAATAATTGCTGTTGGCTTGTTTTTAATGTTTCTTGCTTCTTCACAAGCCGCGATAATTTCTAATGGTTCATGGCCATTAATTTCAATAACATGCCAGCCACAACCTCTCCACGAACCTGCGACATCCGCACTATCTACTTCTTTAGTCAAGCTATCAATTTGTGCGCCATTAGCATTTACAAATAAGGTAAGATTATCTAACCCTAATTCCGCAATATGCCTGGCAGCCTCTGCATATTGTCCTTCCTGTTCTTCCCCATCACCGGCAATAGCAAAGACGTTGGAGTCACGTCCATGCATTTTAGCTAGAAGCGCCATACCCGCGGCATTGGAGAGTCCCATACCTAAGGAACCGGTCAAGGCTTCTATACCACGAGTACAAATCCAGTCAGTATGTCCAGGAAGTCCACTGTTTAACTCTCTTAAATGGGATAATTGCTCTTTTGAAATATAGCCAAGTTTAGCTAAAATAGAATAAACTGCTGGCGCTATATGCCCTTCAGAAATAACTAACCGGTCACGGTCTGGCCAGCGCGGGTCATTTGGTGTATGATTCATAATCCGCGTTCCATCGGAATATCGTCCAAGATATAAAGTGACCAGTATCTCAGCCGCAGAGAGCGAACCTCCTGGATGTCCTGAACCAGCTATATTAATCATCTCCAGAATATCATTACGGCACATTTCTGCGATTTTCTTTAACATCAAGCTTTGGCGCTGCTGTTCTATATAGTCTTTTCGCCAAAAAGCACCAATTATCAAAACACCAACAAGAAATATAGTATATGCGATCAATAAATGTATTGGAGATTGAAACAGTGTCATTATTGGTATTGAAATGGTTTCAAAACGATGGCTAAATGTTTTTAGTAGTTCGACAAAAGCTAATAAAATCGCACCAATTGTGCCCAATAAGGCATAGGGGTTGAATTGTCGAAGGGTTAAATCTTGAGGAAATATATCTGAATTGTGGGGTGAAACATTAGAATCATCCCCTTTCCTTTTTAAATATTCTATTGCTCCATTAACCACCAAAAGAGCCCTAAAATATGCCTCTAAATAATCTTCTGCTGTTGTAAGAATAATTTTTTGATCATCTAATCCAGAACGTGCTATCGGGTGACCTAAAATGTTTTCGTTTTCAGCCATTCTTTGTGAAGCAATCTTCCGCATATGTGTCCAGTTATGAAGTTGATTTACGCCTTTCAGCGGTAATAAGAGAGGGTTTCTTATACCCTGTGAGGTATAAAATTTTTCAACATCCTCGTCTTTGAGACCTGTCTGCTCTGGCACAAAATGAGGAGTATCACTAGGATATGCAGCCTCTGCCAAAAAAACATTTGCTGTTATTCTCCCCGAAGAATAATGTTCTGTTACACATTTTAGGTAAAAAACCAATGTTCCATTTAAAGCAGAGTCAATAAAGCATACTTGCGATGTATTATTATCAATAATTCCTTCATCAATTAACTGCTCATAAGTTTGTTTTGCTTGTTCAGCAAAAACCGTGTTTGTTTTTAATGTTTCTTCAAAGGATTGTCTTAATTGTGGATAGAAATTTTCCGGATCTCCTTGTTCTGTAGTATTGCGGCGAACTTTTCGCAATGTGTCTTCAATAATCTTAAAATTGTCGCGTTTTCTTTTTTCCGGAGTAGGATGATCATCTCCTATATAACCTAACATTTTTCGATCAAGATAAAATACAAAAGAATTATCAGGGGGAGCCCCTTTTGTCAAAAGACTCAAATAATACTCGGACTCATAGTAAATTGCTCCATCACGTGCTAAATAAACTCTTCGTCCTTCAGCAGGTAATTGTTCTAATAAATAAGGGATGATTTTAGCTGTGCCTATTAACCACATAAAAGAATCTTTTTTTTGTCTTGAAGTCAAAAAATGGCAAAGGCTTCTTAGCTTTATATTCAAACTTCCAGTAAATAAGCCTTGATTTCTTACACCTTGTTCTGTCATTACCAATAACTCTTGCTCTCTTCTTCGTAATTCTTCTGCTATTTCTACGTTACTTCTCCATCTCAATTGGTCTGGTTTAAGAACTTGATAATGCGTGCGTACCTCATGCCCTTCGATCGGGCTTAAAAAATGTATCGGAAATGTTGGACTTATTTCTGGTACATTAATAGAGGTTAACATCATTTCTAAATCCATGGCTATACCTTCTTCGCCGAGTGGATGTCTTAATACTGATAATGCGCGCTCTTTAACTTTATCATTGGGGTCTTCCAATATTATTTTTTTCAAAAATTCAACAACCTTTGTTTTAGCTGTCTCACTTTTGTTCCCAACAATTCCCAAGAGCCGTATTAAATTACTGCGTGGATTGTCTAACACAACACCACCACGATAAAGAAGATCATCAGGGTCAATAATGGTTGGATCATCCCAAGCAGCGATTAAGGCATTTATCAGTATAATAGCATCGAGACTTAATAATTTTGGAGCTTCATTTCGTCTCCAAATATTAAACTGCGAAAAAGTTAATCTTAAAACTTGCGTTAGTTCTTCCCTTTTTATCTCTATAGGGTACTTATTTACTGATTGTGTAGATATACCAAGTGTATTTTGTTCAAAAGGCTCTGTAAGTGAAGACTTACTTATCTCTAAAGGAGGCGAGAGGTGGGTGGACAAATTTTTCAAATTACTATTTGCCGCCCATGAAATGTCAAGACATAAAAAAGAGTTGATTAATATAAAGGCTGTTAGTTTGAATAAAATGTCCCGTTTTATTTTTTTCATGATTTGTAGATATGTTTATCCATTCCAGATTTTAAAATTCCCCGCCATAATGCGTTGACAGGCAGATTCAAAATTTAAATATTTTCTTTGAAACAAGTGTCACATGATTAATCTGATTTTTTATCCTTCTTTATCCTATTAATCCTGTCTATTTTTTCTGCTTTTTTGTCTTCCAAATTCTGACTTCTGTTTTCTATCACAGTACTTTGTTAAAAATCAGGTCTTTTCAAAAAAATCATTTACGTAAGTCGTGAAAACTCATAACTTATGTAATTTCAATACTTTACGTTAATTTTTTCCTTGACAATATCCACAACTCCTGCTATGGTATATAGTTGTAATCAAACCACCGTAACACACAACAGGAGGTGGATATGGGTATTTTTAATCTCACTATTTCGGTAATCAATAATTTCTTATTTCGTTTTAAACCTGCCTTCTCAAAAAAACAATTTATCGTTTTCTCCTTCCTGATCTATGCTTTGTTTAAAGACTACAAGAGAAATTCCCTTTATGCCCTCGCCTCTAAAACTCCAATCAACTATCAGGCTTGTCAGTACTTCTTATCTGAAGGAAAATGGAGTATCGATGATCTTAATAATATAAGGTTAAAAATTATTGAACATCAAAGAACTACTTCTGCTACTTCCTCCGGCGTCTTAGTTATTGATGATACTTCTCCTAAGCCTTTTGCTAAAGCTACCGCCGGTGCTAAACGTCAACACTGTGGTGTCTTAAATCGTGAAGAAATCTGTAATGTTGCTGTATTCTCTGCCTTCGCCTCCAAAACTAAACGCTTCCCGATAAACCTTAAATCTTATCTCCCCGCTGAAAAATTCTTATTTGGCAAAGAGGATGTAGATTTTAAAAGTAAGCTCGATCTTGCCCAAATATTAGTCGATGATGCCTTAGAAAGAAAAATTAAATTCTCTTCCCTCGTCATAGATGCATGGTATGCTCAGTCTTCACAATTCCTTGAGTTTGTTCACTGCCAGAGAAAACTGCCCTTCATTGGTGAATTAAAGTCCAATCGTAACATCTTCTTTTACCATCCGCTAAAGCGGAAACACTGCTGGATCCAGCAGGATGAGCTGGTGAAACTCATCAAAAAACATTATCCGCATAAGTGTAGGTTTTTTACCTCCACGAGCAAAGATGGTAAGAAGAAGTCTTGGGTCTTCTACACCTTCAAGGGACTGCTGAAAGATTGTTCTGTTCCCTTAAGCATAGTGGTGATCTTTGGTAAGTGGGATAATCAGGATGATAAGAATGTTCATATCCTTATCTCCAATCAGACCCGCCTGGCTACTAAGACCATCATTTCCACCTACCTGCTTCGTTGGGGAATAGAGCTTATCTTCAGGGAGCTCAAGGATGTCTTCTCCTTTGACCAATACCAGGTTAGACATACCAAACAGATCGAACGTTACTAGACACTATGCCTTATTGCATGGAGCCTGTTATATTGGGTCAAACAAAATGCCTATCTTACCAAAATCCTTGAGCATAAACCTGCTACCTTCTATGACTACAAACAGGCCATTGACTCCTTACTCCTTTATGATGCTCATCAGTCTCTTTCAAAGAACAGTCATCTTGCTCAGAAATATTTTAAAATTAAATCGGATAATTTTAAACAGCAAATCGCTCGCGTTGCCTGATTTTTAACAAAGTCCTGTTCTATCATTTAAAACATATAGTAGACAGCAAACTGTACACTGTAAACGGTAAACTAAAAATTGCCGATGGCAATTTTTTTAGATTGCCTGTTCCACGGCCAAAACCGTATTCAATCCTACTCCTTCAAGTAGCGGAAGTAAAGACATCAATTTCTGCATAGGCTTTTCACCCTGCTGTCTGCAACCATCTGGAGTGTCTTTTCTTTCTCCATCTTCCATGAAACTCTGAGAAGCTAAATATCTCATTAGTTCTCCTGTTTGATTAGGATTGGTTACTCTTACTATCGTAATATTTTCAACTTTAAGAACTAATCGATCATTACCTCCACTCCAAAATTCATCACCAATATATATGTCAGCTGCTGCATCTATTACAGCCGCGGCTTTATCTTCTAAGTTTTCAGTATGTTCTTCTACAAAATCTCCCATTTTTTCATCATAGATGAATTTATGATACCCCGGTTCAGAGGATATGGTATAAAGAACAAGATTTTTTAATAAACCCTGCTTATCTTTCGGGATAGCAAATAATACCTGGCCTTTTACATTAAATATGTTTCCGCCAGTAATTATTCTTAGCTTATATCCAACCTCAAGTAAGTTAAGGAATGCATCCAGATTATCTTCTCCGATTATTCCCCAGTAAGGAACAAGTGTGCCATCCATATCTATTCCTATAACCTGAATTTCTTCTAACGGTACATGGCCATTTATAATATCATGGACATTTAATGGAGTATTTTGGGTTGTATCTACTGGGGATAGCGTGCCAAGTGTTTGTTTTGGGACAAAACTGTTTTCTTGCTCACGCTTTGCTATAAATTTACGGTGTGCAAGGACAATAAAGGTAGAAAGTGCAAGACCTTTACCCTGCAATTCTTCTACTGTTTCACGGTTATCTTTAAGCTGCGGATCTAAATATGCCGCCAATAATTGCATAAGCAAAGGTTCATTAAGTAATAAATCTACTCCCACGTTAACTTCTTGATAAAGTTTTTTTGCCTTTACATAGTCTGAAAAAAGTTCTCCTAATAACGAGGATTCATTGGTTAATTCCGCATACAAATTATCGAATATTTCTTCTACAGATATTAATATATCATTGTACATTTCATCAGAAAGATGGCTTCTTAAAAATTCTTCTTGTTCTTGTACTTTCCACGGAGGTAGATATTTACTTCTCAAACCGTATTGATTTAAACATTGCTCTAACTTATAAAAGATTATTTGTTCAAGAACACTCTCATTATCAACTTTACTGATCAAATTTTCTGGCAAGCGGTTTTTAATAAGATTTTTAAGCAGTGTACCAGTCGCCGATGTACTCAATCCGGTTCCATCAGCAAGTGAGTTTGGTGTCCATTCAAAAGGCAGCCATTCTGACACAACTATTCCGTGAAGATACTCTCTTCCAAAAGATATTCTTCCTCTTGTTCCTAAACCAAAAGTGTGAAGTTGAATGCCAAATTGTTCGTTAAGCTTAGCATTTGTAACAGTGGAAGAGTCAGAATTTTTAAGAAGAGCAGCGAAATGTGCTTCAACCTCTGCTAATGAATCAAGCAAACACCTTGCTTTATGAAGAGTTACACCAGTTTCAACAATATCATCAATTATAAGAACGTTGCGGTGTTCTCTGAGATACTCGACGACCTTTGTATCATTTAGAAATAACCGCAGGTCTTCAGGAGAATCTAAAGAGTATACATCTCTTTCAAAACCCAAACGCACCCTTTCAGCTTCTGTCAATAATGACCAAATTATTGTTGTTAAATTTAACTTTTGAGTAATAATCCAACTTTGGAATTCAGGTATTTCCTTATTAAATAAGTTATTCGCTTTTAACTGAGTAAGCAAAATTTCCAATGCTTTGGCAATTGGATCAGCTCCTTTTGAGGGAAAGATAACTAAATTTATATCGTGTTGGATTAAATATTTAACAATAGGAAGAAGTATAGGAGCAAATTGCAAAACTTGTATGTCTGTTCCTAAAGAATCTATGTCTCCAATTTCTTCACCTAATGCAGCTTCGACCGCCTGCCGAAGCTTTCCAGTATATCTGGAGCGATAAGGACTACGCAGATATCCTTCAATCGTTGGCAAGTTTTTTGCGATCTCCTTTTCAAGCTCTTCTTCAGCCCTCAAAAACATCTGATGCCCTGTTTCTGTCCTGAATAAAGTTTCACCCAGAAAATTGCCGTCATCTTTGCCTGATTTTTCATAAAGTCTATACTCTTCTTCAAGGCGCTCTTTATTAGTTTTAAATCTGGCTCGGATCTGTTCAGGTGTTATTTCTATTCCCGCAGCTTCTAAATCAGCAATAATCCCTTGATAAGTACACATAAATAATCTGTCTGCCTCACGCCATACTGTTATTAATCTATAAAAAGAAGAAGCATTAGCAAAAGGCCCTTCAAAATTAAACAAAAACTGTCCTTTTTCATATAAAGAAGTATCAACACCCATATTTCTAAGCTCTACTAAGGCCTGTTCAATAGAAGGATTATCATGAGCTTTTACCACACCACAGATTAAATTTACATTTACATCAGTTGCACTTAAAATACCGGTTGAAATTAATTGTTGGATTAATTCCCTAATCATTTCGGGGGCTTTTTTCATATGCGCAAGCCTAAACGCGATTGTGTTCTGCGCTAATTCTTTTGCCTTTAACGAATTTCTCTGTTCAATTTTCTTGCGTATTTGAATAATTCTTGCCCGTGAGCCTTCTAACTTGGCGTACCCAATATCATGTAATAAGGCTAATATTGCTGCGTTTTTAAATTCTTCATAGGTAAAATCTTCTCCTAATCCAATCTGCACCGCGTTCTCTAAGACTTGAGTATGATGATTTACAGGGTTGCCATTTGCTCCAGCTTTAAAATGAGGTAAGGCGCTCCAAAAAAGTGTGAAGAGAATATTTTGAATTTCTTGTTTTTGCTGGTCTGTAAATGTGCGGTCTTTTTCAATGCGGCTTAGTGCATTTTCCAAATTCTGAACTGCTAAACTTTTCTTACACTGAACAAGATAGTAGCCATTCTTTTCTTCAATTACTGCTTCTAATCCATTGTCTGTAAGAAATTGTTCAAATTCTGCTTTATTAGAAAAACTAAATCGACCACGTCCAGCGTTTATTGGTTCGGCAATCAATATTTCACCTTCTGAACTAACTGCCCGAATATACTCCTTTAATAACTGATCACGTTCTTCACGATTACTAAACATGGTAAAGAACCGAATGCTGACCACTTTAGAAAAACTTCCGTCTTTAAACCGCATGTCCAAGGCACTGGCTTTTACCAAATCAACATTTTTGCTATCTTGCTTTCTATTTTGAGCAATGTTAAGTAAAATTTCATTGGTATCTAACCCTGTTATATGTTTGCAAAATTGAGAAATATAAAAAGTGAAATGTCCGGAACCACAACCTATTTCTAAAACTTCATCATCATTATCAATATTAGCTTCAAGCCAGTCTTTAGGGAAGTCTACAAGATAAGATGCAAGCGTACGATCATAAAAATAGGAAAAATATATCTTTTTGAGCCAATCAACGAGTCTTTCAGTCCAAGACCTGTGAGGAGAAATATCTCGTGTATCGTTAGGCAGCTTTAGCTGAGTTATATTTATTGTTTCTGCAACGTGTTCTTTAAGAATAGAATTATTTATTTGCAAAGGCGGAGCAAGGTGGGTGGACAAATTTTTTAAATTACCATTAGCAGCCCAGGAAATATCTAAGCATAAAAAGGCGTTAATTAATATAATCGCTGTTAGTTTGAATAATATATTTTTTTTAATGTTCAACATAATAAATATCTCCAGTTATTTAATTTTAAATGTCCCGCCTATCAAACCGGCGACAGGCAAATGAATCATTAAATAATTCAATCTTTAAAATTTATTTATGTAATTTGTGTGATTTGTTGTTAATAAAATAAGTACTTGAAATCTTTCTTTGTGTGCTCCGTGTCTCTGTGTGACAAATCTAATATTTTTGTTTCGCTTGTCCGCCGTGCTCTGTTTGGCGGGTCATTCTGGTTTCGTTATTCGTTATTAAATTATCCTGTCTATCATCCACAATGATTGGCGGATCTTCAATTTTTTATATTTTCTCTGTGAACTTTGCGAGCTCTGTGGTGATAAATTTTTTATTTTTTTTTACCGCGATACTCAATACTCATTGCTTTTTATAGTGTGCGCTCTGTGATGATAATTTTTGTTTTGTTTTTTTAGCCACAATGCTCAATACACAATACCCGATACTTAATCATATTACTTTTCATAATGCCTTGTTATAAATAAATTTATAACATCTTTTAAATAGTTTTATAAGTATACCATATAATTACGCAATTTTCAAGGGTTTGGGGAAATTTTTTTTGATTTTGTGATTTCTATGCTTATTGTTTTAACTATTTGGTATTAAAAAAGATATGGCATAGAAAATTAACAACAGCATTATTTAGGCAAGAATTGATTATATTTTTATTAAAGAAATAAATTGTAAGAGAAAATAATTATTACGATTAGATTTTATTGATTCTAAAATTTTAAATAAATTTTAACTTTATTTTTCACCACAGAAAACACTGAGCCCACAAAGAAAAACTTGATACAAATCATACAAATATTTACATGCATAGCCTTCTTCCGTATAATCTGATTCTGCCTGCCTCCGGTAGGACGGTAAACAGTAAACGGTTAACAAAAAGTTGCCATAGGCAACTTTTTAAATTGCCTGTTCTATAGCATACACCATATCTAATTCAAACAAGTTAATCTCTGGCGCATCATCCGGTTGAGATACAATCATTAGAGCAGTGCTTGGTTTTATAGGAGGATTATTTTGATCTAACTCATCTGGGTCATTGCGGAAAGACCCATATTCATCTTCGCTCCAGGGATAACAATATATTGAAGTTCCCCCATCCTTTTTTTTCTCAAGAAGACCGTATTCTGATAATCGATTAAGAACTGTCCTTACCCTGTCTGTGCCCATATATCTATAATTGCGGAATTCATCTCTCAATACCTCAGCAACCTCTGATGCTTTAAACTCCCTACCGTTAGCAAAATTCGCCCAGACTGTACGAAGTATAACTTTTTCATTACCGGGCTGATTGTTCTCCTGTAGTGTAATATTGTCCCAGTAAGATAAATATGATTGGTCAAATTCCTCTTTTGACAAATCCCGCAATTCCCGTTTATGTTCTTGGTCAATTGCTGCCATCTCACGATATACAATGCATTTGTTTAAGTGTGCGAGTGACAGCAATAACGGCACATTTTTTATCTGCCCCTTGTTTATTCTTTGCGTTTCTGATATTCTTAAAATCTGTTTATAATATTCTATTGTTTTGTCATAACACGATAGTGCTTTTATATATTCTTCTTTATCATTTTGCTCAAAACCATTTTCCGCATATTCAGCGCCTTCTTCAGCATACCATGCAGCTGCTTCTGTAAAAATATCTACTGCACCAGCAAAATATTTTTCCTTAATATATTTACTAGCTAACGCTTTATAAACATTAGCGGACATTGGCATACTGCTATCTGGATAAAATTGTTTTCCTGTTGACTGGTTACTAGTTCTCGTGTGTGATGGTATTATCATTCTTGCAGGTGTGCTACTTTGGGGAGAAACTCCATTATATGTTGTATCAAAACCCCTAGTATATGCGAATTGCCATTTTTGTGGTATGATATTTCGTAATACCTCCGCGATAAAGGCAGGTGGGGTTAAAATCCAATTTGCTACCTTGATTAAGGCTTCAGAATATCTTTTACCTTCTAATTTATCCTCCATCCATTTTAGTACTGTAGCGCGCTGCCAGAAGCCAAGATATTCTCCAAAGAAATAGAAAAATACTACTGCTGCCCATCCTCCCACACCCGCCAGGTCAAAAGGTATAATTAAACGGCCCGCACCTCTATTTCTGAGTCTATCTTGTATAACAAAATGCGGCAGTGGGACATTAAACCTTAATATCTGCCTTTCTCTACTTAATATTAAATCAGCATTGCCTAAATTTGCTTTACCGATAACTTCATCTATAATACTCCTCACAATCACTTTTTCTCGATTATTACACCCGCGGTAAATCGCTCTAAAATATTCTCTTAGTAGAGAACGGATCATTATAAGCTGAACATTGTCTTGTCTTATGTATACTTCAGCAGCTGAACGTACTGCTATTTCAAGTGCTTCTTGTTTGTGCGCTGGCAATATTCTGTATGTCTGATTAGCCACTGTGCCCCTATCTTGTGTGACATAAGGGGCTATCACTTTAAAAAGTACATGCCGTGCATCTGCTTGAGAAAGATATACTAATCCTTTTAATGTGTCATCCATGACCGCTTTAGTTAACGGGTGTTGTCCTGGATTTTGAATAGAACTGTAAATTCTAGCGATAATTTCTATATTAATTCTCTCTATAGGTGTAGAATCTATTTTAAATTCATAGCTTCCTACATCGTCTTTTCTAACGGTCTGCACAATTTCATTTACTTTTTGAATAATCTCTTGTCTTTCATCTTTTAAAAGGCCTATATCTTCTCTTGATAAAAAGCTTGCTAAAAACTCCAGTTCTAATGCTTGCTGAAGAGCATTTTCTGGAGAAAAATTATTAATCCCTTGTTTAAGAGCATCCATCATGGAAACTTCTAAGTTTATACCAGGGCGATAAGTGTGTAAAAAAAACCTTTTGATATTGATAAATTCTGGCAAAAGAATAACCTCTTTAGTGTCTAAATTTATAGTCTCATTTATAGTTTCTTCTAATATAGAGCTAAACGGGCGAAGAAGTACTAATCTTTCATAAAGAGTCTCATCTGAATGAAAAAATGTTAAATAGATCACAAGTCTTAAATAATAATCCGCCAGAAAAACACCATCTACAGTAAACTCTATGTTACCATCTTTATCTCTACGGCTTACAGTTAAACATTTGTACAAAAAATTATCTATCTCTGTAAGCATCCGATATAAGATTTCCATCGCGGTTTCTGTATTCTGTTCTAAGGCAAGCTCAAGAACATTAGTGACATTTGAGAAATCTTGCAAAACAACATATTCTTTAAGAACACCCCATAGACTATCAAACAACTCATGGTCTTCACGATGATAAGCAAATGCAGCCAGGCCAACAAATGACGCTAAGTTTGCTTTTAAATTTAAACCGGTATTTATCAAATAGCTTATTTCCTTTTCTATATAAATGAGTATAATTTTAGAAACATCACCTCCGGCAATAAAGGTATAAACAATCACTGCAAAAAGGGCGTCGTGTAATTCCTCATCTTCCGGAGATATATTTAATCGTTGAAGTATTTCAGCCAACACTGCTATTACCATATCAATTTCTTCGATATTATCTTGTATATGCACGCGCATTTTATTAATAAAAAATACCAAAACATGGCGAAGTTCATTTTTTAGATGACTGTCCAATTTTTCCCAGTCTCCTTCTTCCGTTTCTGTTAAACTTTGTATTTCAGCTTGGACACGGTCTAATTCTTCATTCAACGAGTTTATTCTTTCTGTATTTGAAGGGGCCGGACTTCTCTGTCTCTGTCTTTGTCTCTGCCGCCTTGAGCTTCTTGGTTCTGACCTACGCTGTAAGTTTTGTATTTCCCGGGTAATCTCTTGCTCTCGCCCTTTCAGCGCCGTTAGTTCTTTTCTGCTGGCAATAATATGCTCTAATAAATTGCTTATATCTGTTTGTAATCGGTCATCTGCTGGTCTAACGACCGATGGTTGCTTATCTTCAGCAGTTGGTTGTTCTGTAGGAATTAATGCTATTGATACTTTTATCGGGTCATCAAACGGCCAATCAATACTTTGGCTTAGCATTCTCTGAAACTCCACAAATAATTCTTTACTGTTTTTTTGCCCATTAACCTGCTCTGCAAAAATTTCAAACATATCTTCTCTGGTAAGACTACCTTCAATTAACGGTCTAATATCGGCTGTAGATTCTACAAGAATCATACTAACCGAGCGCAGTGAATTTTCGATTGTATCAGCCTTAATAACCCTATCTTCTTTATCTTGCAAATATTCTCTGATTAAATATTGCAGTGCTTCTCGGTTAACACTAAGGGTTGAGCTGGCAAAATACATTACTATCTCTAAATAGTACATCCGCATCTCTTGCTTTCTTGCCCCGGCAATTTTTTTGATAATTTCTTCAAAATAATCTTTATCCTCCTCAAGTTTATCTTGCCAGAGATTTGCTAACTGGTAAAGAGCCGTCCTTCTTGTATTTTCATCTCTACTTTCTCTTAGTTTTCTGATAAGCTGTGCTTCGCGCTGTGTAGCAAGATTTTGATAGATTTCATCTATTTCAAACAATATCTCCAATTTTTCTCTTAATTTTATTCTTTCATTACCCAAACGGCCATCATCCGTGCCTTGGAGAACTAAATTCCCTAATATCTCAATGGCACATCTCTTGCGCATCTTATTAAGCGGTGTGAAGTTATTAAAGGATGCTTCTATTAATACTAAACCCATTCTTTCTAAAGAAGCGCCTTGAGCAAAAAGGGTTCTAAAATATAGACCGATATTATAGTGGTCCGGCGGCAGTTCTGTAAACATCTCTATTTCAGAACGGTCAACAATCTCTTGAAACAATATTTCGATTAAGATAGTTAGCAATCTGTAACGTCTATTTTCAACCCCAGTAAGATAGAGTACTAAACTATTAGTAAACTCCGCTAGACCAATTATTACTTCTTCTGGTAATTCGGCTGTTTTCAGTTCGGGTAAAAAGGCCTCTCGTCCCTCAAAAAATTGCAGCATAACCGCAGCAATAATCTCTTGTTTATCCTCATCTGCTTGTGCCCATATTTCTTCCAGCAGTTCTTTTGCCCGTTTTTCTTTGCAGCCTTTAATTTCTGCCAGGTATAGATGTAAAAGAAAATATATGACTTGAGCAAACCCTTCTCTTTCTGACGCTAGAATATTATTTAAATCTTGCCGTACCGCGCTTCTAAAATCTTCATAAGCAGCGCTATTTTCAAGCAGCACATCTATATCAAATTGAATAAAACTGTTTCCTTGTTTTAACCAGTATAGCCAATCAGTTGTATCAGTAATAATACCCTGCCAAAAATTAAGGGTTGGTTTAATAAAAAACTGGTCTATGGTAAAACTAGGGATGTCCTCATTCCTTACCCCTAATACCTGCGCTAATCTATTCCTACACTCTAATAAATCAACTAAATCTCCTCTATCTGTATCTAAAACTTTTCTAATCTCAGGATATCCTTCAGCTAGAGCTAATATTTCTTCTTGTCTGGTTAAAGAAGCCTTATCATATAAGTATCGTAAGGCAATTGCTTCTTTAATCTTTTCTGTTTGGTCATCTTGTGCATAAGCTTCTGTTGTTATATTGAATAATAATTCAGTCAGCCTTTCTGCCCCCGGCAGGTCACTATCAGCAATATCGATCAATGCTTCTCGAATATGTTCTTTTGCAACTCCATCAGTATTATTCAAGTTAGCAGCTAATGTTTCTGGAGAGATCTCACTTGTTTTGAGCCTTTCAGTCCATAATAGGGTTAAGCAATACTGGGCAGTTACGCGGGTAATTCTACTTATACTGTGCAGTCTTTCTAAAAGTATTTCTTCATCCAGTGTTTTCCAGTTATCCACGTTAATTAAGATTAATTCGAAAATATTTTTTGCCCGATCTATTATAAGGCGCGCATAAGCCGCAATTGTTCGATGATTCTCATCGCGAATTGAACGCATACTGGACGGATCAGGTAGCAATCGTTTTAAAAAGACTGGTATTTTATCTAAGCTATTTTCATTAAAAATAATATTGTAAGTATGCAGTAGTCCAGGGATTATTGTAAGATACAATGTTATCTGAGTATGCGGAGCACGGGTAAAGAGATTTTTCAAAAACTCTTCTACATTGCTATAAGCATCCGGTAAAATACCCTCAGGCGTTAATAATGCAACCATCGCAGGAAGATAACCACTAAGAATATTCGTATAAAACCAATTAAAATCAAACTCTTCTCCATCCGGAAATGTTTTTGGCCTATTCAATTCACTGAATATCTGAACCAAATCGTTTAAACCCTGCTCATCTGCTGCTAATAGTCCATCTGCTAAAAGAACAGGATTTTCCATCAGTAGAGTGTAACATACTCTTTGCCTTAGCTGGCTATTGGGAATATCTAATATTGCTAAAAATGACGCTCCATCTTGAGCATAAACTTCGCTATCTAATAAAATTTGTGCCACTTGCGAGAATATATCGCTATCTTGCAATCTGTTTCTTCCTAAACCAGCAAGAAACTGCTTTCTTTTTTGTTCATTATGCATTACATCTAATAAACCCTGTTTTCTATTTTCTAATAAGGTTCTTAGTAAAGGTGTTGGAATATCGTCTGTGATTACTGCCATTGTATCTAAGAGTACAGCTTCTAATGATGGGTTAAGCGTTTCATCTTCAATGAGTTCTGTAAATGCCGGTTCTGTTGAACGTGAACTTGCTAAATTACGCAATAACTTTTCTCTTGCCGCTAAATCCGTTTCATCGGCTTCTTGTGCAGGGTATTGGATAATTGCTTCTAAAAAACCGCGGTCTGCTCTGATAATCTGGGATAATTCCTGGCTCACTAATTTTTTTGCATCATCTGATGTTTGGTAGAATGAAAAAATAATTCTTAATACGCGGGTCATCTGCGGCTCTTGTGCAGCAATTCCCATGAGCTCGCTGTCTGCTATGAAGATCCTTCTTTCCTTTACAGCAATGATATCAGTCAGCATATTTTTTACTTCTAACCATAACTCCTCATTACCAGACTCAATAAATTCTAACACCACACCCCTTTTTCTTGCCGCTTCCTTTTGTGCTTGCGTGCTTGCAGCAGCTTGTTGTCGTTCTCTTTGTTCAGCTCTCTGTTGTTCGCTAATTCCTCTTTGTTCAAGTGAGACAGCACTCCTTGCATTTGCAAGTGCTGTTTGAGCATTAAGTAGTTGTGAACCTATTCTCTGCAAGGTGCTTTCAGGATAATCTCTATAGCTTAAAGCATGCAGCATTTCTAAGATGGTCTTTTTATCATGCAATACTTCAACAAGCTCAGCCGTTTTTGTTTCTATTGTTTGCCTACAGCTTAATCTATCATCATAAGCTTCTCTGCTAATTATCACGTATTCTCTTTCTGCTGCTCTTATTTCTTCTTCTATCTTGTTTACCACGGTTTCAAGTATTGGTAAATAGCTTTGGTAGACCTCTATTCTTTCCTTAATTAAGTTATCAAATTCTTGAGCAAGATTATATAATTCACCTTGACTTATAGTTCTATATCCACGTATCCATAATAAAATATTAAACGCATCGCTTAGCCCCATATCTCCTTCTTTGAGATGTTCTTCAATTTGCCCAAGCGATGATTGAATTTGAGGTTGCTGTTGCACTGTTATATTTTGAACTGCATCTTTTGCCAACTCAAGGGCCACTCCTAATATTTCCATGTTTTCTTCTGTCTGTTGTAAAACAGGAAATTTATATCGAGGAAAATCCTGTTTTTTTTCTTCCAATTTTTTATATATTTTCGCAGAGAGTCCTGGTTGCCTATATAGATCTGCAACCTTTTTCATATCATCTAACGCCTCGATTAGTGCAAATGCTTTATTAATGAAGGCTTCATTAATAGTAACATTCCATTGTTCTTGCCCCTGGTAAATATCAAGCCAGATATCAATATTGCCTATTTCATTTACTAAAGCAATAATTTTAAGCTGCATACGGTCTTTTAACTGGGGATCCACAACAACAGGACATTGAATAAAAACATAATATAATTCTGAAATATCACTGGGGCTTGAGTAAACATCTATGCTTTGCTCACAGCTTTTTTTAATTACCTCAGCTGCCCGGTTTAGCCCAACAGTTACACCTTTAGTAATAGCTTCATTGTTAAATAAATCAAGCTTATCCGCAAGCGGTTGGGGCAATAAACAAGCACTAAATCCCCGCATCATAAACGTGATTATCTCTTCACCTAATCCTTCATCTATTTGTCTGCCAAATCTTTCAAGAATATCCGCTTTTTCTCTTAGGAATATTTCTTCAAAGGCACTGATTCTCGCTTGTTCAAGTACAGTACGTTGTTCAGGAATTGTTTTCTCAATCTGCTGGTTTAATTTTTGCATTAGGCGCTGTTTTATTTTACTGTGAATATTCGATTCAAGAAGTAGCTCAATAATAAGGCTAATGCCGTGCGCATCTTTCAATAAAATATCTATAGCTATATCAATTACTTCCTCACTTATATCTTTACCCTGCTCTAATTCTTCAGACCATCCACGCAAGGCAGCAACTGCCGACTCACTATCTATAAGTAAATGCCCACTAAATCTTGTGTTACAAGCCTCCGTCACCCAGCTGTGCGCAGGCTCTTCTATCTGGCTTTTAGATAGTTCTAAAAGCACTTCCGCGTTCACATCATTTAAAATATCTTGCGCAAGAGTATCTACATCTATTCTAGATTGTCTAATAAATGCAGTATCATTGGTTAAATTGCTAAGTTCTTGTAATACAACCTCTATATTTTCATCTTTGGCTAATGTCCAATAATAACTTTTAGCTGCTTCATGGATTTCTGTATCTGTTATTTCTAACTCGTCTCTTTCTAATTCGTTTCGTAGCTCGGTTAATAATCTATAAGCTCCATGGGATATAATAATTGCTTTTATTGTTTGCCGGGAAATAAACATTCCGCCGCTGTCCAGAGAATAATGTCTAATAAGTGTTCTTAAAGCAGCTGCTTTATTTGGTTGACCAAGTAAGTAGGGGACTATATTTCTTGTGGGGTCTTGGTCCACGACCTGAAGTTCAGTTAGTTTTTCTTGAACCGGTATTCTGCCTTCAGGCCTGCCTCTTCTGTTTCTGTCAAAAAGCCCCTGATCACGGTCTGGTCTTTCCCGAGCAGTTGGAATTCTCGCGACAGGATGTTCTTTGCCATATGTTTCATCAAATTTAATTTCAGTTGCTTCTTGTTCAATTGCATTAATTAATTCTTCTATAGCTAAGTCCAACGCAGATTCAAGATCATCTTCTTCTATTTTAGTTTGTGTTCGTATCAAAAACTGAATAGTTTGTTCTCTGAGAATATTAATTCTATTAATAATCTCTTCAACAGCCTGGTCAATATCATGGGCAACAGAAATTTGTGACATTATGTTATTGACACCTTCTAGTAATAGTTTTTGATAAATTTCTTCATAATCAGTTTTTTCATCAGGTGGTGAAAAACGCGCCACATTTGCAAGCGCTAAAGCAGAAAGATTAAACTGTTCCTCATTTCCTGATGTAATTCTTTGCCTTCCCATTATAACAACAGATGCTGAAGTAAGTATTACCGGTAAAACCGCACAAAAGAAAAATGCCATTACATCCGCTCTCGTAGTTAACCACTGCAATATTTGATATCTTCCGGCAATATCTAATATCTGAAATTCGATATATTCTTTGATTATTATTGCTATATTTTCAATAAAATCCCTAATAGCGAACAAGAATTGTATAGGCTGTGAGTCACTATCCCATGAGTTATCTAAAATAAGTCTTGCACTAACAGAAACAGCAAAACTGAATATTCCAAAATAGATTAGTGGTAAATTATATAAGGTTAAACCAATGACTACAATCACGGGAAATAACATAAAAGAATAAGCGTTCCCAGAAAACCTGACATTTAGTGCATTTGGTTCATTCACTAATTCTTCTAATTTTCTTTGTGCTTTTTGTAAATCAATTTTAGTTTGTGCCGAATTGGGTTTTATCTCAAGAACTTCGTCAAAACAATCTACTGCTTTTTGTAATAAAAATATTTTCTTTTCAATATTTGTCTCTGCCTCTGACTTTCGCCAGTAGGCATGTCCCAAATGATACCAGTATGGCCACCGTCCAGGGCGCCATATTAGTGCTTTTTCAAAAGCGTTTATTGCCAAATCATAATCATGTTGGTTCAGATGTATACGTCCTGTTCTATAAGACTCTTCAGCACGAATTATATTTTTAGGTACACTCTTTGATTGTTTACCGCTCATTTTACTTGGAGCGGGTTTTCTATTTGGATGTCGCCAGACACTATCTAGATACTCACCCTCATCTTGATCTGGTATCCATAGAACATCATTAGGGTTGGTAAAGAAAATTTTAGTTTGTTGCTTATCTATTTGTGTAGGAGGGGCAAGGTGGGTTGTTAGACCTTTCAGATTACCTCCTGCTGCCCATGAGATATCCATGCAGAAAAAGGCATTCACCAATATTATAGCGATCAGTCTGAACCAAATTGTACGTGTTAAATTATTCATATGTTAATGCCTCATTACTTAATCCCAAATGTCCCGCCACAAAGATTGGCGGACAGGCAAAATCGAAATGACAAATGAATCATTCAATAACTTAATTCCAAAACCAAACATTTTCGACAGGATAAACAGGATTTACAAGATTTTTCTATCCCTTTTTATCCTGTTAATCCTATCTGATTTTATGTCTTCTCTGTGTCCTCTGTGGTCGGGTGGAACTCTGGCGCACAGCATATTAGGTGAAGAGTTTCCAAATCACGCACCCTTTCGGTTGTGCGGTGGGTTCCTAATTTCACCATTATCTACGTTTCCAAAATCCCCCCTAAAATTCCGTACACCGGGTTTTCCCCAATACGGCTTCAAGCTATAGGCGCCTCCCCTGTTGGTTCAGCTCAACTTATGCCTTCCTCATTATATCGAGTTTACATAAGCCTTCGGACTTCTTACTCGGTTCACTGCATTTTATCGGGTTATTAGT
>JBDRCZ010000018.1:0-3862 GCA_043821285.1 Candidatus Omnitrophota bacterium
TTCTCCAGAAATTATAAAAGAAATAGGTGTCTGTCCCTATTTTTACACCCGGAAAAAAAGGGGACATTCATTTTCCCGAATTCCTACTCCCGGAAAATGGGTGTCCCCTTTTTTTGAAACCTGAAACCTGAAACCTGAAACCTGAAACTAGAAACTTGTGCCCTTGTCCCTTGTGCCCTTACCCGCGCATCTTCCTCACAACAACCAACGCCCCGCCGCCCAACAAAAACAGCGCGCAGCTTATCGGCTCAGGCACAACAGTATGCCCCGTATAGTGTGGATCTTGCATCGCTGCCTTAAAAGCGTCCCAGCTTTCCGGCGATGAATCTAAGCGCCAATCGCGTTCAAAACCGTATTTATCCCATAATGCCAATAATGCTTGTTTTGCAGTAACACCTAATTCCGGATCGGCATTTATTAAATCCACAAAATTCTTTTTAAATAGAGCCCTTCCCTCTCCGTCATCATAAAAAAACTCGCTAAATCTGTCTGCGTCTAAAATTCCCCCTATTTCGGCTATCGTTACCCTTTTATCCACATTAAACCAATAAAACGCTTTTATTTTTTCATAATACTCATCGACACGCTCAGGGTATTGGCCTTTCGCCATTGTTAAAAAAGCATCCGTTATCCATGCGGCTTTATCGAATGAGTCCAAACCTGTATGATTGCTTGTGGCAATCTCAGCGAGCATTATGGGTTTGTCCCCAAAAAAATCTACACCTTCATTACTAATAAACGTGGCGTAAGTATTCGCGAATACATCGGCGAAATACTGCCCGGGATCCGTATCATCTCCATGGCCAAGATTACCTAGATTATAGCCATCAATCCCTAACCAATCCACATAGGCCGCGCCGGGATAATATTCTTGTAATACCGTAAAATCAGAAGGAGAATTGTCGGGAGAGGTATTGCTGGGCGACCAGACAAATTGAACATTGGCTGCCCCCGCGCTACTAAAAATATCATGCACTTTCTTAAAAGCATCCTTATAATCTTCGGGACGGTCTTGCCAAGGATACCAGCCCGGAGTCAAAGGATCGTTATCTTGAACCATTTCTTGCCCGAACCTTAAACGGATAGGAGCGCCGTAATCTCTCATTCCAGTGGCAAAATTTAATATATAATTCTGCATACCGGCATAATCCGGATGACTTGTGTCTACAATAGCATCCAAAGCCTCTCCCCACGGCTCCCAAGTTAACATAGGAATAATACCTGTATTATAACCGTCGTGGTCACGAACATTAGTTCTTAATCCATTTAGGGGAAAATCAGGTTGATCATTTACGGCATTGCTAAACCCCATATACCAATTCACTGTTGAGATAGTCTTGCCAAGGCCTGTTTCAAAATTTATTATCTGTTCTTTTGTCGGCAAACTGCCGTCATTATTAAATGCGGCAATCCCAATCTCAGCATCAGAAAATGCCGGAGATATAATTACCAATGATAATAAACAAACGCTTATTAAACCGCTCGCCCAAAATACAATCTTTTTTGCCATTGCTAATCTCCTTAATTATAATTAGAACAACACCGCCTCCGAAAATAGTTTAATAAACTATTTAATACATACAATAATTTATTTATCCTAATTTTTCATAGTATATAATTTTTTTGGATTTTTGTCAACAGGACAAACTAGGACATCTTTAAAAATTGGGACAGACACCTATTTTGCTATTTCTTTGAGAAATAGGTGTCTGTCCCAATTTTTCTACGGCTTACTTTGAATACAATACAACATAGCGATCAACCAGCCGGCGAATCATCCTTTGGTACTTTATATGATGAAGATTAGCTTGTTTTTTGAAGAAATCAACGCTTTTACGGCTTAAAGATATTGTCACTTTTACATTTTCTTCCGGAAGCACAAGTTTCTCCGGAGGAGGAAGGAAATCTTCTATTCTTTGCATTTTACCAACAGGCATATCTTCATAATCCTTAATCTTCTTTATCATAATATTTTACTCCTTTACGCCAATAACCAGCGCCTATTATTCTAATCTTCTCAAAACGATAGGTGAACCTAACGGTTATAATTCTACCTTTAACTTTTCCGATGCAAAAAAATCTTTCTTCTGTTTCAGAATGCTTAGAATCTGTGTAAATCTTCCTTTTTGGGTCTTTAAATGCCAATGCGGCTGTAGCAAAATTTACGCCGTGCCTTTCAATATTCTCTAATTCTTTACCGTAATCCCAAATAAAACTACTTATGTTATCTTGCATAATAAGTATAAACTAAATATGGCTTAATGTCAATATTATTATATGTATAATTATACATACTTTAAATAATCTACTCCATATTTAATATCCTCCTCTCACTTATAATAGACGCTCAAGGAAGCCAAATCTAACAAAAAATCTTAAATAAAGGGGAGATTTCTATTCTCAACCTAAAAATAGAAATCCCCCCTCTTTTTTTTCAAAATCAAATATATTCTTAAGCAACCTTCTTTCTCTTTAACCTACGGAAGAAACCAAAACTCACTCCACCAAGCCCAAAAAGCAGCATTGAGGCAGGTTCAGGAGTAACGGAAGCAAGTTCCAAAGTTGTTGGATAATTGGATGTCCAATAGTTAACTTGTTTAACATATCCAACGCCCGGCACAACATACTCATACCAGTATGGAGAATTAGATAAAGAGGAACTGGTAGGATCAAAATATGTTTTATAAACATACGCACTATTAAATGTGCCGTAAGGAACATTTACTTGCTCGAAAGGCATAATTTCAGTTATTCTATTTCCGGCAATACCTCCAACAGTAAAAGGAACACTCCATGTAGTACCAACCAGCGCTGCCTGAAAATCTAATGTTTCATAGTTATTTCCTGCCATACCGTAACTATAAACTGCATTTTCTGTAAACCTGCCATACCAACTTGAAGTTCCCAATACCGCTCCACCTTCAATAAAATCCATTCTCGCTACATTTAAATATTCTTGGCCCCCTAGAGTAGTTGTACTACCAAAATCAAGCCTTGTTGTCCATGCATTTTGAGGATTTGCAGAATCATGCGTATTATATTCGTACCGATCACCAACCTGTGCAGGCCATAACTGATCCGCAAAAGCATTTTTTGTACTGATTAAAAATAATGGAATAAAAAACAACACTTTAAATCCAATAAATATTTTCCTTTTCATTGCATCTCCTTTCGAATAGTAAAAGTTTTAAACTATTTAGTCTGTAAAACAACCTCTTCTCCTTCTTAATAATCCCCCTTTCTTCAGATATAGTAATAAGCCTAAAGCCAAAATGGCTACTAAAATAATTCTCTTTAGTCCAATTTATCTTTAGACAACATATAAATAAAAAATCCGATACGTTTTCCATATCGGATCACTGCTGTCCGGTTATAAGTTAAATAGTTGCAACTGGTTGTCGTTTTGAGCATTCTCATTGCCAAAATCAGTTTCCGTAAGTACTTGAAAAATAGACGTTTTCTCGAACATGGTTACGCTCAAAATCTGTAAAATTGTGTAAAGACTTGGCTCCAATTTCAAACGTTTTTTGATAATCGCAACCAGCACGTAAACCGAGATCGCAATCCAAACTTGTGTTTTGACGGCGTTTTCGGATGAAAAAATAGGGACAGACACCTATTTCTTTTATAATTTTTGGAAAAACTGTAAAGAAATAGGTGTCTGTCCCTATTTTTTCTACAGTTTAAAGCAAATTAACTCTTACGCGGCTTTTTAGCCCCAGCCAGCGCTCCAGCGCCTAACAGAAACAAAACACAGCTAACCGGCTCAGGCACCACTTTAGTTGTAAGCTTAAGGTTAATCCCATCATTATAATAATGGCAATCAGGGTCAAAACCCAACCCGAAATTTCCGTCGGCAAGC
>JBDRCZ010000019.1:0-68982 GCA_043821285.1 Candidatus Omnitrophota bacterium
CCACAAAATAAATTTATCCACCGCATTCTTCTGCTGTGCCAGGCTTAATTCGCTGTATAATAAATCATAGGTATAAGCAATATATACTGCCCGGTCGATATTATTAATATTTGTCCCGATGCTGTTTACAATACTATCAAAATTGTTAAGACATTCTGTAAGATACGTATTATCCTTCCCCATCTTCCACATCAGCGCCTTGGCTAATAACCGGCCGGCATCCGAGCTGTCTCCAAAATTACCATCAGCAAAATCTTCAAACCTCTGCCAAGGTCCCCAGCTCGTATCATTTGACCATTCGCTAAGCTGATCTATCCACGCCTCTGACATTAACCGGGGATGGGTGTTCTTTAACGCGGCTATTGCCGGTGTCCCTAAGGCAAGGAAGACAAGCATAGCGGCAATGAATGTAGGTAATATTCTATATTTATAAAAATTATACATGGATTATCTACCTGCTTTCTGATTTTTTAATATACTATAATACTGTGTTAGGATATATTTCCTTTCTCGATGTTTTTAATTATATCATATATTTCCTTTGCTGTCACGTAAAATAATAAATATTTTTCCCCGTCATTATATTTCTTCTCAAGATAATCAAACATTTCATCCATTGATTTTCCCAATAAAATGTCCCTATTCTTTTCCTGTGCGCCGTGTGTATGTGCTTTAATAAATATATGATTGGGTGCACCTTTTACATGAATATGTTGTTCTACCCATAAATCCACGCGGTATTCTGTCGGGGGATTATTCCCGCATATGTCGCCATTTTCAATACGGGGAAAAATTCGCCATTTGCGTTCTTTCCAGTTCAATCCTAGCGGCCCCTGAACAATCATTAGGTCACCGCACGGCAGCTTGCCAACTTCAACATCAATACCGCAATTATGGGATTTCGGCTTTAACGGGTCATCTTTGGCATAGTAAATACTATTAATTTTTTGCGTTTGTGTATCCGAGGGAGCTGAGGGGAGGGTAAAATCCGCATAACAACCTGTTTCTCTAAGAACTTCAAGTTCATTATTCACCCCGCACCACCTGCCGTCTTTACGGGAATTATCCAGCGCCCAGTTACCATGGATAAAACCATATCTGATCCGGCCATTTTCATCTTTAGAAAGTAACCCGTGAGAATATAATTTTTCCTTAAAATCATTAATCTTTTTCTTTAAACCGTCTGCCGTATCATGATCATGGTGCAGGTGTATCTCAATATCGCCAAAACCCGTTTTGCACAACATGGCAAGTTTATCTAAATGCTCCTTGCGGTATTCCTCTGCCGGATAAAAAAAGGTGTGCTGGGGATGACAGCCGCGGGAGTCGCGGTGTCTTTTAGCAAGCTTGGGATATTCTTGAACCCATAAATCCACTCTTTTTTTTTCCTGCTCATAGGAAGGATTATTCCATTGCGGCTCAAAATGATCAACAAAACAAAAGTATATATTTATTGGTTTATCCTTATCCCGCGCCTTATTACGTTTAATGCTCTGAAATATATAACTCCAAATCCATATATGTATCTGCTTCTTTATTACTACTAATACACTTATTACAAAGATAAATAAAAATATGGCAGCAAAAAAAAGCATATCATCTCCCCTTAATTTTGGTAATCATATCCAAAAGTTTAAAGGCAATTTTATTCCAGGTGTATTCTCTAATCGTTGCATTATAACCACGCTGCCCGTATTCGATAGCTTTCGGCTTATCCTCAAGCAACATATTGATTGTCTCGATCATCTCTTCAGTCGTGTCCGCATAAAAGACAAAATTTTTATTTATTATTTCAATTTCTTTCAGCCGGCTGCTGATCACTGGTTTTTTCATTATTAAATACTCAAATAGTTTTAAAGGACATGCACTATGCGAAACACTTATCTTTTTAAACACATTCAAACATATGTCCATCATCTTAATATAATAAGCAATTTGTGAATGTGGTACCGCACCCGTCAATACTACATTGCCCAATTGTCTTTTCTCAACTTCTTGTTTTACCCAGGTAAAATCCCGGCCCGCGCCCACGAGTAAAAAAGTAATCTCGGGCATCTTCCCGGCCACAGATAATATAAGGTCAAAATCAATAAAATATTCAAATGAACCAAGAAACCCAACCACCGGCTTTTTATAATTTAATCCTAGATCAATCTCAGGATTTAGGTGAAAATCGTCTTCGTCCGCACCGTTAGGAAGGACTTTTATATCTGCCCCGGTATGTCTTAAATTATCCGCTAATATATTCGAAATCGCTAAAGTCATGTTCGATTTTTTTACCATGCGCTCCAGGAGAAAATCGGCAAGATATAATATCATTCTGTTGCGATAACGGCCAAGTTCATGTTCAAGCATGGCGCGGTAGTCATCAGCGTAATCAAATACCTTGAAACAGTTACAACAGTTCATCAATGGGTATTGAGGAATATTATACAGAAATAAAACATCAATATTACATTGTGTTACAATCTCCTGCACCTTCTTACGAGAACAAATGGTATAATAACCTTTTTTTACCAACTTGTTTAAAGGGAATGTTCTGTTCCATACAGCTGGATTAACTTCCACATCAATAAGCCGAAGTTTTTCTGGAAGAGCCGCCTCAATTTCCTGATAATTTGTTTCGATTAAATTTGCCGATGGCGGAGGCTGAAGAACATAAACCATATGTCCCATTTTTGCTAAACGGGTAAACAACTGCTGGTATCTGCTCCAATTAATCGCTTTCCAGCGGGCCATATAAGGGAATAGAAAATTCATTGCTTAATCCATCCCTTGTCTAATACATCTATATACCTGGCAACCCTGATATCCGTTTCTTTTTGCTTTAGGAAATCTAATAATTCTGAAAATCTTTTCATTCTAACAACATCATATGGATCTAGATAAATATTGATATAAGCAGATGAATCAATTGCCATATTAACCAAAAGTTTAAATAAATGAATATATTCTTTTTCTGTCCGGTGTATCATTTTATAAAATAATTTTGGGGAATTAAAAGAATGCCAGGTATCAAAGACTGTAAACGGATGCCGGGGACAAGTGCTTAAAGGAAATTCTACTATTCCATTATCAGCTAAAAACGGCATTCCTTTTGATTTTGTATTTGTAAGGCATGTAGAAGATGAATATTTATACCCTATTTCGTTAAGTAACTTATATATGTCCGGGGTAAATAAATTTTTAAAATGCGGAATACGGCATCCTACCGGCTGATATTTAAGAATACTCTTACAAACATTATGACACTTTTCGATTTCTTCCTTTTTTTCATCATACGATATTTCTTTAAATTTACGCCCCGGGGTTAGCTCGTCATTATCCGGATGTGAATACGTGTGATTTACGATTTCATGTCCATATTCTAAAATCATTTTATGTTCCTCAGGAAATTTTTCTATCCAATATCCGACACAGGCAAAACTCGTTGTTATGTCAAATCTCTTTAGGATTTTCAAAACATCTGGAATTGCTTCTACATCTTTAGAATAATCACAATCAAACGAGATGGTCAGTACCGAACATGTTCCATTCCAGAATCGCTTACGATATTTGCTATCCCCTAAACAATTCCGCAAAAACCATGCCGGAAATAACAGGGTTACTCCCGCGATAACAATAATATTATCATTGTGGTTAAGAATATATTCAATTATCTTCTTTTTCATCGTGTTTTAACTTATAACATACATCAATAATCTTCGCGGCATTATTTTTCCAAAGATGATTTTTAAAAACATTATTTCTGGCATTTTCTCTGATTCTCTTATTTAATTCATCATCGTCCAGAATCCTTTCTATACACGCGGCCAAAGCAAATACATTTTGCGGCTCAAACAAAAGTCCATTCTTATCATCATCAATTACGTCTTCTAAAGGGCCAAGCCTTGGAGCAACAACCGGCTTACCCATTGCCATATATTCGAAAATCTTCATTGGTGAGCCGTAATTATTAGAATTTGGCATAACACAAACATCCATACTTGCAATATACTTTGGAAGTTCTTCATATTCTACTTTTCCGGCAAAAATTAATTTGCTCATTATTTTCAGATCCGTTTTAATCTCTTCCAGCCTTACTTTCATCGGACCGTCTCCCACCAAAAAGAGACATAGATTGTTTCTTTTTTTTTCAATATTTTTCACTGCTTCTAACAGCAGCTCTAACCCATGCCACGGATAAAATCCTCCCACAAAACCGATTATATTTCTGCCGCTTAATCCGCATTTATCCTTTATTTCATTTGCACTAAAATTAAAGCTAAAAATTTTTTCGTCCACCGCATTGGGGGTTAGATATATTTTTCCATCTGATATACCAAGTGCGATTAATTGTTTTTTTAAAAAACTTGAAACGACAAAAATTGCATCAGCATTTTCAAAAGATTTTCTCTCAATATAACGCACAAAAGGCAGTAATACCTTTGTCCGTCTTCTCACCAGCGGCGTATAAGAGGTATAATTGACTTCAAGCATATATGGGATATTAAATCTTTTCGCTAAATATGTGCCCGCCCAGGAAAAAAAAGCAAAACGTTCATAGACAAAGTCGTATTTATTTAAAGAAAATTTTTGTCTTATCTTTCTGAAAGCAAGAAAATTATAAAAAATTTCCATAAGTTCAAAAACATATTCCGGTAAATTCTTGGATAACCAGTCGAACCTTTTTCTTAATGCCCCCTTCCCTTCAGTCATAACCGGACAATCCATATCTACCGTATGTCCCATTCTTCTTAATGCTTCAACAATCCCGCGGATATGTATGCCCTCAACCCCCTTTCCTTGCGTTCTATGAATATATAATATTTTCATTTTATTTTATCAACTCGCTCACTTTTACAAATTCAAAGCCGCGTTTTTGCAAATTATCAATTATTGACGGAAGCGCGGCAACGGTCCCGCGATTGTTATCATGAAACAAAAGAATGTCTCCCGGTTCAATTTCTTGAGCATTTATTTCGGAAATTATATCCTCAGCATTTTTATGCATAAAATCATTAGTCTCTATAGAATACATAATAAATGTATATCCCTTTTTAACCGCAAATAGCAATGCCGGTAAACTTAGCTCGCAATACGGGGAACGAAAAAGTTTAATTCTGTTTTTATAAAACTCTTCTATTTTAATTTGTGTTTTTTCAATCTCCGAGATAAAGTTCTCTATCCGCATCTGCCGGATATGACTATGGGTATAAAGATGATTGCCAATTGCATGTCCTTGTTCAACGATACATTTTACAAGTTCAGGAAATTTTTCCAACTCCTCCCCAAGCAGAAAAAAGGTCGCTTTTACATCATATCTTTTTAATATCTCCAGCGTTTTTTCTGTAAATTCAGCATTTGGCCCGTCATCAAATGTCAAGGCAATTCTTTTGGCGGATAATCGCCCCTGCCAGATTATATATTTAGGGGGTACAACGTAGCCGATTAATGCCTTTATTATCCGCTTTATCCTCGTGTAAATCCGCAGCTTCCTGAATAGTTTTTGCATTAGCAACTTGAACTTAGTGGGTTAAATGCTCAATTATTACTCCACCTATGCCACTTAGTTAAACCTACTGTTTTCTAAAGGCTAAATTTAGCCAAGGCAAAAATGCCTCACGCGGCATATTATTATGACTCGAATTTAGCACGCCGGCGCCTCTTGCCATAAATGCGATGATTTTAGAAAATAGGTCATTTTTTTTATTTTCCAGAAACTTCTCTACCTGATCGTATCCCTCAATATTAGTAATATATGTAAAACTATCCAAATATTTCCTTATCTGCCAATAGGTTATACCTACCGTACAAAATTTCGCATGAAAGATATTTGTCATAATCCTTGGAAAGTAATTTATAAACCATTTCTTCGAGTGAAGCTCTATGGGATAGAGACCATTAGAGGTTTCCAGAATAAACAGGATACCGCCTTTTTTTAAAACCCGAGAGAGCTCGGTAATATACTTTCCCCGGTTAACATCTTTTATATATTCAAAAACCGATACACAAGTAACAATATCAAATGTTTCATCTATATATTTTAACTTGCTGCAATCTTTACAATACATTAAACGAATTTTATCTTCTAATCCATATTTTTTTATACGAATGTTTCCTATGTCTATGGCTATAGCGTCGGGATCAACCCCAACCACCTTAGCCCCTTCTAAAGCCAATGCAACAGCCGTGGCCGCAGTATTGCATCCAAACTCTAAAACATATTTATTCCTTAAGGAATCATTTCCCATTTTTAATACACTTGTCATAAAAGGAATAGAATTTATCTGATGAATGTTTACATAATTCAGCATCTTAATTGCTGTTTTCTTAAAATTGACATCGTTTTTATTATATCCATACCCTTGCTGATATGCCTTTAGCATTCTGTGATCATATTCATCCATGACCGGCTGCCATCGTTCTAAAGCAGAACCATCTGCATTAACATCCTGGGCATTAGCACTTTTTATTATTTTTCTATCGATGTTCATTTTCTGTTTTCATTAGTGGAGAAATCTCTTTTTTAGCCACGTTCAATCAGTGTTTATCCGTAGCTTAATCTTTTGATAATTGTCGCCAGATCCTATCCATTAGCTGCATGTTTTGTAATCCTTCTTCTCCGCTTACCGGCGCTTCTTTGTCTTTAACAATACTCTGATAAAATTCACGGATTAAAATCTCCGTACCTTCATAATAAGTAAATGTCTTTCTTAAAGCCTGGAAGGTGTTTTTAAATGTACTTGAAACAATTGTCTTGGCCTGGGAAAAATTCATTAGGGTGCGGGATATGGCTTTGGGAATACCTTTAACTGCTCCCTGTTTTATTACGGTTTTATTTAAAAAATCCAGAAATAGCGTCATCTTTGTACCGTAAATGTTTAAGGTTTGATAGCGTGGATTAACTGCTAACGACAGACTCACCATTCCCATAGACTTCTTTGTTTCGACAAACACCCGCAGTTCATCACTATCCATTGCCTTGACCACTCCACTATGCCTGCCCGTGGCATAAATTTTTTCGGGGTAACCGATAATATCTGTTAACACACAAAGCGCATGCGGAGCCAAGTTCTGATAAAGCCCGCCGGGCATTTTAAACGTCCAGTGATCCTTTGCCCCGGGCCGCATATAACGGCTGTTAGGATTTTCTCCGAGATTAAAACCGTACCAGCTCTCCACATAGACAATATTGCCAACAAGATGTTTGGCAATTAAATCCCGCGCTTCGATCATTACCGGGTCATACAAATGATTATGCCCGACGCACAATTTAATTTTTTGTTCTTCTGCCGCCTGAACCATTTCTTCTGCATCCTGGGCATTTACCGCCATCGGTTTTTCCACATAGACGTGGCATCTGTTTTTGAGCGCATAAAGCGTATGCGCTTTATGCAGATGCGGGGGAGTGAGGATATGCACGACATTTGGCCGCTCACTCGTAATCAATTCTTCGATTGTAGAATGAACGTTTTTTATGTTAAATTTATCCGCAATAAACGCCGCGTTTTTTGCATCCGGGTCGCAGACCCCGACAATCTCCACTCCTTCTATTCGTTTAAGAATAGGGATATGGGTTAAGGCAATCTGTCCGCAGCCGACAATCGCTGCTTTCTCGGGTTTACTTATGCGAAACTGCCTGTCTCTCACCCGGGGGCCAATTTTGCGCTTCGGCATTAAATTGTTATTATGCCACTGCATTGTCCGCTTTAATGCCTCGCTCCACTTTACCTCTGGTAACCAGCCCAATTTATCTTTTAATTTATCATTAAGGTAAATAAATTCATGGCTGCATAAAAACATAAATTTTCTGGCAAAAGGATTATTCTTCTTAAGCAGTTTAAACAAAATACCCAGCATTTCTGAAAAAGCAAGCATGACAAAATAAGGCACATAATATATCGCTAACCTTGGCAGCACCATACTTTTTACCCGTTCCAGGTAATCCTTTTGCGTAAATTCCGGATTATCAACCACATTAAAGACATGGCCATTGGCTTCGTCTTTCTCCACTGCTAATACGATTGCCTCGGCAAGGTTTTTCACATATACTGCCGGCAGCCGGTTATTCCCATTGCCAACAACCATAAACCGGTTAAACCCTAACGCATATCCCATGCGGGGGATATAGAGTTTGCCGTATTCGCCGTAAATTAACCCCGGCCGGATAATTACCGTGGAGAATTTAGTATGGTTATGAAATTTGGCAATAATATCTTCGGCAATAATTTTGGACCTTGTATAATAATCCGCATCTTTTTCTTGGACAATAGGGGTATCTTCGGTTATTGGGCCTGATTTATTTGTATCGTGAACAAGTATGGTACTTATATAAATGAATTTTTTGCCGCCGGCCTTATGGAATTCATCAAGCAAATACTCTGTAGATTTTGCATTAACGTTAAGGTAATCCTCCCATGCCCCGCTCATCGCTGCTGCAGCATGAATAACCGCGTCCATACCGGAAACCGCCTGGCTAAAACTTGCCGGATCACTTAAATCACCAAAGCATAATTCTACCCCGGCATTTTGCAAATGCCCGTGATCGGCAGTCTTTCGCACTAATGCCCGTACCTGGTATCCGGCATCAGTGAGTTTTTCTACTAAATGCCGGCCTAAAAAACCCGCGGCCCCGGTAACAAGTATCTTTGTATTTTTATTTGTCCTTTCCATTTTTTGTCCTTTCAATGTTATAGGTTCTCTCAAATAATAAACCACAGAGAGCATAATGCTCACTTTTAAGGTAAACAATGGCCTTTTGGCCGTTCATCAACATAAATAATATTTATTTTCCCGCCAAGACGCCAATTTTTACACGGATAAAAAACCGGCTTTTTAATAATCCATTTGTTTGACCTCATTCCACCACAAGGCATTGGCGGATCTTCGATTTTTATCAGTGTTTAATCCGTGTCAATCCGTGGCTTTGTCTTTTTATTTTATTTGTAAGACTACCATTTCACAGCACTACTTTCCTAATCTCCGCTTTGAGCCGGTCTATACAATCCTGCCAGGAATTATTTTTTACTCTTGCACGTAAGTCTTCTCTGTTCCACTGTCTGCTTTTTGCCTCCTTTACAGCCTCTGCCAACTGGTCTGGATTTTTTGGGTCAACTAAAAATCCGTATTTTTTGTCATTAACTATCTCCGGTATACCGCCAACATTCGATGCCACAATTGGCACCCCGCAGGCTAATGCCTCCATTAACACGTTCGGCCAGCCCTCGCTTAAACTCGGCAGGCAAAACAGGTCCGCAGCATTCATCCATATGGGCAAGGCAGTATTTTCTATGCTGCCGACAAAACTTATCCGGTCACTAAGCTCATACCCTTTTACCATGTTTTTAAGTTTATTTTCCAGCTTGCCATGGCCAATTATTATTAAATTAATATTATTTATACTATTCTTACATAAAATATCTATTGCCTTAATCAAATATTCCACGCCTTTGATCCTACGCAGGTACCCGGCAAAAAGGATAAAAAAACTGTTTTGATTTATGCCAAGCTTTTTCCGGCAATCCTGCCGCTCCTGTATATTAAAAATTTCCGTGTCCACACCTAAGGTAATTGTCATAATCTTATGCGGCTCAACACCCAATTTGATTATTTTATTCTTCAAATCACCGCACACCGGAAAAATCGTAGTACATTTATTTAAGGTATATTGGATAATCTTTTTTCTTATATATCCCCGCGGTAAAATATTTATATCCGAACCGCGCGGCCGGATAATTACCGGAAGATTATATTTCTTCCCCAATAAAACCGCGGCATACCCCTCCGGATATGTCCAGAAAGAAATAATCGCATTAAAGTTAAATTCTTTCCGTAGTTCGATCATTAACTGCCTTAAGCTAAAATAACAGAAAAAACCAAAAAGCCCGCGGCCAACCTTAGGAATAACCAGATAGCGCCGGTAGAAAACTTCGATATGGCCGTCCTGCCTTTTTTCTGCGACATTGTATGGCTGTTTATCAATTACCCGTTTAAACGGATATGTGGCAATTGTTGCGACAACTTTTATCTCAAAATCCTCGGATATCCCCTCAACCTGTCTTTTAATATCTATGCCTAAATTCTCATCTAAATTATTAGGGTAGGCATTAGTCAAAACAAGTATTTTTTTCTTTTCGTTAGGACAAATATAACTGCTCATACTCCTGCACCATTATCTCCAGATTAAAATGTTCCCTGACTCGCTGACAAGCACATTCTCCCATTTTTTTCTGCAATTTTTTATCGGTCAATATGGTAATTATTTTTTCTGCCATTTGCTTTGGCTCTTTGGGCGTAACTAAATACCCGGTTTTTTCATCCGGCACAACCTCACAATTTCCGCCAACCGCCGTAGCCACTACCGGAATACTTGCCGCCATGGCTTCAATTAAAGCTAAGGGCAGTCCCTCACTAAGCGAGGATAAGACAAACAGGTCAAATATTTGTAAGACCTTATCCACATCATCTCTTGCACCTAAAAACATTATGTTTTTCCTCACTTCTATGTCACGGGAAAAATCCTCTAATTTCTTTCTTAATGGTCCGTCCCCGACAATTATTAGGATAACATTTTTTAATTTATCTAACACCAAAGAAAAGGACTTAATCAAAGTTAAATGATCTTTTACCTCTACCAGCCTCCCGACTGTCCCGATAACACGTGTATCTTCATCAATCCCCAGCTCTTTTTTTAATGTCTTTTGCATATCCTGCCGGCTGAATCTGCCAACATCAATACCGTTTAATATTGTTTTAATCTTTTGCCGATTAATATTTTCCTCTTTAACCATAAACCCCGCCACATTCGCTGAATCACAAACAATATAATCCGTAGCATAAGACAAAATTTTCTCCAGTATTTTCCTTCTTTTTAAGTCATCCACGTTACTGTGCTCGGTATGTATTAACCTTATTTCTTGCACCATGTTTTTGGCAACTGCCGCATACAGCCAAGGGGCATAGTTATGGGTATGGACAATATCAATTTGATTTTCCTGAAACAGCCTTTTTAATTTCCACGGCAGGAAAAAATCAAGGCCATTTCTTTTTTTAATTATATGCACGGGGATCCCGGCCTTGGTAAATTCCGGTATCAGCTTGCCATCTTCCCTGAGAGTGCAGACACGGGAGGAAAACCGCTGACGGTCAAGGGCATTCAGCATATTTAAAACAAGCATCTCCAGCCCGCCGATATCTAAAGAATTAGTTACATGCATTATATTTATTTTCTTGTTCATTATAAAAAAATTCCTTTAGCTCGACTATCATTATTTCAAGATTACCGGGTATTATGCCAAACTGATGAGGTTATGCAGTACCGGAAATTTTTTATCCATTTGAACACGAAAGTTATCAAACTTTCCCGCCCAAATGCCACCCGGCAAAGCCTGACCGCAGCGAATAGGCAATTTATTAGCTTCCGGTGCTTCGCACCATCGTCAATTCATCTCTATGCCAAAAGCACAGAAATAAATTGGCATTTTCTTAAAAAATCACTTTCGCTTCCAACCACCACAAAGTGTTGGCGGATCTTCGATGTGCCGGGAAATGCTTTGAATTTCCCACGTATAAATCTTCCCTGTCGTTAAGACAGGGAAGATTTATACAATGTAATTATCGTGCACCAGCAAAATTTTTTCAAAAAAGTTAGTTTCCCCAAAATGAACCGGTCAAACCGACAAAGCATATCAAAACTTTGCCCAAACATTTTCTCATTTTTAATAAGCGTCTTCCAAAAAAATGCCAAAAGCGCAAACAAAAAAAACCGCTCCTGTTCCATCCGGGAAAAACTGTTTTTTAGTTCCTCAAGATCAGCACCGCACAGGGGGTGTTCATCGCTGGTGCGGTCTTTTGGGGTTAAAAATCTATACAAATTGATAAACGGGTTCATACCTAATGGTTCGATAAACACCGCCTTGCCGTTCTTTTTTAAAACACGGCAAAGTTCATCTCTTATTTTCTTAATATCAAGGTGATGTACTATTGCCCTTCCAAACACCCCGTCAAATTCCGCATCATTAAACTCTAATTTTTCTGCATCCATCAAAATTGCCTCTGCCCGATCCATTATTTTTTCTTGTTCGATAAACCGCTTAATCGTCTTTACCGCTTCCTGTGATATATCAATTGCGACCACCCTTGCCCCAGATCTAATAAAGTAGTGCATAATCTCGGTGTTAGACCCGCATCCCAGATACAAAATTTTTTTATTTTGGACATTATCCATTTTCTCATAGGCCTTTTTTAACAACAGTCTTCTCAATTTTTCGTCATAAAATTTTGCCTGCGCAGACCTTACTGCCTTTCCGCCAAAATAGCGGTCATGAAAGAGCCTTTCGCTTTTCTTTCTCTTCTCAACATTATTTCCGTTTTTCATTTTTATCCAATCATAATAAAAAGATTCCTTCGGAATCTTTTTATCCGTTTGAAAACCATAGGTTTTCAAACTTTCCATCCAAAGATAAACTACCCTCTATCTTGCTGCCGGGAATAATCAAGTTTAAAAAAACACAATCTTTTTAAACTTACGGTCAGCGCAACTAATATAAAGGGTAAAAACTGATATGACCGTGTGAGAAATAAGGCAATAATCATAACCCCTACCAGGCTAGCAAATAATGACGCTGCCCAGGGGGAGAGATTTTTTAGCGCTTCATTCTTTTTCTGTAATCCCTCAATAAATAAAAGATCAGAGAATGTCTTTAAAAAAATCAAAACGTACAGGATAAATCCCACAACACCGGTCTCAGCAATTATCAGAATAAACGAATTATGCGCAGTCAATTTTCTTGTAAGATTTGCCTCTGGTGAAATATACTCCAGGACATTGTCCTCGAACTGGGCAATTCCCACTCCCCGGTACGGATGTTCTTTTGCCATGGCAATTCCTGCCTTCCAAAGCTCAATTCTCAATTGTGCTGACCGGTCTAACTGAGAAGTATCTGTTGCCCGCATCGTCATCATGCGTTCCCTGAATTCTGAACTGCAAAATAAAAGACCAAACAATAATAATAAAACTATAGGCCCGGTAATTATTTTTTTCCGGCTTTTTATTACCAGCATCATTAAAACGGCCCCTAATCCCAAAAATCCAGATCTGGAATATGTCAAATATACTGCCCAGATATGTAATAAAAATGCACTAATAAAAATTAACTTATAAACAATTTTCTGTGTGCTGGCAGCAAAATTCAAAATAAACGGCAAAGACAAAACGAATACCATGGCTAAATTATTAGGATCGCTTAAACTGCCATAATATAATATTCGATCTAGCCCATCTTCATATTCGACATTCCCGCCAGAAATATGATATTGAAATATACCATATATTGCCAGATATGTCGTCAACGTAACCAGCATCAAAATATAACCGGTAAACTGTTTTTCTGTTTTTATCAGACTAATCACTAAAAAATACATTATAACTACCGGCAAAAAAAATACGGAAAAATTACGATATGACTCTATAAAAACCGCGCCGCTGAAAACCAAGGCGATCGCGAACAATATAAACAATAGATTTTGTCCTTCCCGCGGGGCCTTTATTTTTTGCCTAAGATCCGGGTGTAAAACTGAAGATAAAATGAGAAAGAACGCAAAAAATTTAGCTAAAGGAAATGTCTCCAGCCCCGGGAACATCTCTAATTCTTGCGGTTGTACAATCAAAAGGAACAAGAAAAAAAGTAAACCATAAAATGGACGTCTTAAAGTTAAAATTATAATAATAATTGCAACAAAAAATGCAAACATTCCCCGGAGAGAAAACACAAATGCTAAATCCATATCTATCCTCAATTATCCTTATCTTACTGCCTTTTTTTGATTATTAATACCTCGATATACCCACCTGGCAAAAATTGTATTTTTAATTTCTTTCAATTTATTAATTTCTCCACTTTTATAGAAATGCACAAGCTGTAATGCCCAGGGAAAAAGAGCAACCAGCAACAGTTTTATTGCCATGCCAAGAATAGAGAAATCCGGGACAAACAGCCGGCAAATAAGATACCACAATACCGCCAAAACAGTTAATTTGACAATGCGCCCATACTCATAATCAATCGGGTAATATCTCTGGGAAACCTTCAAGGTTATCAAAACTAATACAAGATATGAGAGAAAATTTACCAAAGCTGCCCCGTGCATATTAAAAACAGGAACGAGCAGCCAATTAAGCAGCAGGTGTAAGACTGCCACACATACCAAAATAATGGCAATACTGTTTGTTTTCTTTTGCAGGTATATCCCAATCTGACAGATAAAAAACACGCCGTAACAGATCGTGCCTGATAAAATGAACGGGACAATCTTATAAGCGCTAAAAAATGCCGGCGTTGTCATTAAGGCAATTACTTCTTTGATAAAAACCGCGAGAATTAAACCGCTAAATACAAGGACAAAACAAAAATAAGTCAGTACCCGGGCATAAATGTCTCTGGCATTGTCTTTTTTCATTATGGAAAATCTGTATGGCCCGTAGCCGGCCATAAACGGCTGGATAATCAAAAAACGCAAAATTATCCCAAATCTAAATCCCAGCGAATAAATGCCGACCGTGGCTAAATCGGTGTAACGGTTCAAAAATATCCGGTCAACAGAATTGAGGACATACATCCCGCAGGAAACAATAATCAACGGCATCCCGTATTGCATAATACTGCGCAGTTTTTCCAGAGAAAAAGCAAACCGGCAATAATGAAAGGTAACGGCTGTTAAAAAAAGCCAGCTAAACGCGGTCGCCACCAGATTGCTGATAATAACACCGGTTATCCCCATTTTTAAATAAATCACTAAATATATTGTACAGGTTAGCGCAACAATCAGCCGGCCAACAGATACCCCGACAAAAAGCACTGATCGCTCTTTTGCCCGGATAAAAGCAAACGGTATCTCAATCGTTGTTTCCAAAAACATCAGCACAAAAACTAATTTAAAAAGTTTGGCATATTCCGGCGTATTAAAAAATAAATTTGAAAATTTGTCTGAGAATAAAGACAAAATAAACATTGCCACAAACACAAACAATAAACTCGCCAAAGATACTGTGCTAATCACCTGTTTTTTTTCTTTTTCATTATCATATTCAAAATAATAGCGCAGGGCCGCGGAACTAAGCCCCATCCCCAGAAATATCCCACACATCGTGGAAACAATTGACAAAATTTCAATTACTCCATAATCACTAGGCAAAAGGCAACGCGTATACAAAGGAATAAGTAAAAAACCTACCGCGTTTCTCATAATATTACCCACGCCATATATTATCGAATGTGTCAATAATTTTCTAAATTCCTTAAACATCCAGCACCACCGGTCGGGTCAGTTATAAACATGTTCCTACTTGCCAATAAATTGCGGGAAAATTACCCGTGATTTAAAAGACGGTAAATTATCATGCATAGAAATATGTATTCTATTCAATGCAAAAATATCCAGATTAGATATCTTGTTTAAATCTCCCATGTTTGTAACGGCAAAATCATATCCAATATCTCTTAGCATGTTTTTTATTTCTTTATTAAAAGACCTTTCATCGCCATTGGGATAAGAAAAAACATTAATTTTCTTATTAATCTTTTCTTCAATCATATCTTTTGACATAGACATTTCGTAATGAAGTTCCGAATAATCAGCGGTCTTGGTCAAAATTTTATGGTTCACCGTATGCGCCCCAAATTCAATCCGGCTATTTTGCAGCATCTCAGTTATCTCCTGCCATGTTACAAAAAGATCCTTTTCTAAATTTTTATCTATTACAACTCTTAATTCTTCTTCTGTTTCCTTTACCGCCTTCTTCAACTCTACGTCACTCATGCCTTTTGCGGCTTTAGTAAAATCCTGAATTAGTAGCTTCTTTGCCTGAAGGTTTTTTAAATTATAAATCTGATCACCTAAACATTTAACTTTTATTTGTTCTTTCTGTGTCTTTTTTATGATATAACTAATCTTATCCCACCACGGCAGTTCATCTTTGCCAATATACCCTGTCGTCAAAAAAACTGTCGCCGGTAAATTAAGCTTTCTCAAAATAGGATAGATAACTTCAAAAATATCTTTATATCCATCATCAAAAGTTATGATTAAAGGATTCTTGATTTTTTCACCATCTCTATTAAGCATCTGCCTTAATCCCGCAAAAGATATGACAGAAAAATTATCTTTTATAAAATTCATCTGTCTCTCAAAATTATAACTATCCGCATCAATCAGCCGTTCATCTAAAAAAAACTTGTCTTTTTGTATGTCTAACACTCGATGGTATGACAAAATGCGCAGCGTGTTATTATTCATCATTTTTTGTGCCATCAAAAAAACATGGTTATACCCTGAATATTTCAAAATTTTTGCAAAAAAATCTCTTTTTCTTAACATAAAAAACTCCCGTGTCCACTTTTAAAATAAACAACCAGCTCCTTCTCCCTAAGGAAGATAATCCCATATCTTATTCGTCAACACACAACACTTGGCACATTTTGGAAACAGTTTTTCTCTTTTTAAGATTTTTCTAAAATTTCTGTATTTTGTACTATTCCATATTTTACTAAAAGCAAGTTCATTAACATTTCCCATCAAAGTATCTATTGAGCAAGGATAAACATTGCCAAAAGGATCAATCCGGCTGGAATACCAGGGATAGAAACATTTTGACACATAAGCATATGAATGATTTGTAAAATATTTCTCCAGCTCATCATTTTTTTCTAAAGCCGGATTAAAAGTGACGTTTATATTATTTTGACGCGCTTTCTCTTTGCATTCTTTTATCTGTCGGCGCAAAATTTCCGTGTCAACCTTTGTTATATTATCTGATAAAATCTGACTCTCCGGCTTTAAGTGCCCAACCGCGACCAATTGATTGGTTTTACTCACCTGTTCTTCATCCGTAAAAAAGACGTATAGAAAATCTAAAAAATGAATATCCAATTTTACCGCCACGTCCACCATTTGAGAGAGATAATTCTGATTAAGCGCTGAAATCACACAGTTTGCCCATATCTTGGGATATTTACGGCTGTATTTATTTTTTTGTTCATTAATATTTGCGATACCTTCGCAAATTTTTGCAAAAGACCTATCCCACCCTCTTATTTCATTATGTACTTCCTCCGGACCATCAATAGAAAAAACCAGCATATCTACCTCAGCTTTAATCAGCTGCTCGGCAATATCTCTGGTGATCAGCGAACCATTATTTGTTATGCTGCAATAAACTCCTCTTTCTTTGACATATTTAATGATTTCCATAATATCTTTTCTCAGGAAAGGTTCTCCGCCGGTTAATGAAACCTTTTTTACTCCCATTTTGCTTAAATCATCAATTATTTTTATTATTTGACTGGTGGTAAGTTCTTTTTGTCCGGCCCCATACACATCTAATTGCGTACCCGTATCTTTTATTTGATTTTGCCTTTTCCAATTCTCCAGGGGGCACATTTGACACCTTAGATTACATAAGTAAGTCAATTCCATATCAACACGCTGGGGGGGGAATGCAAAACCCAATAAAAATCTATAAGGCACCCAGTAATAAGGAATGTCGGCGATTTCTCTTGTCAGCCCGAATTTTCTTGCTGCCTTTTTAATTATTTTTTTCATCGCTGCCCTCCGATAAAATCTTCGTTCTTTTTTCACAAAAAGGGGTGTCTCCCTTTTCAACATAGTAATTTAATAATTTATTCCAATAATGTTTCTTTCTGATGCCTAAAATCTCTTCATCTACTTGTTGTGCAGCATTTTTGATTAAAAACAATGGCAAAAATGCCTTTAGCATTTTAGGCTCAATTCTCATTATCCTGGCATATTTATCAAAAAAACCGTTTACGAGTTTTGAAACCCAGTTTTCCTTAAAAAAAATAAAATCAAAAGACTTTAGAATATTATCCTCTGTTGTCTGATTATCATTTGCCAGCCTAAAACTGCAAAAAAACATAAACAAATCCCAAAACGCCAAATCGTTTTTTTGCATATCCGCCCAATCCAGAACACTAATACTACCATCAGAATAGACATGAATATTCTCTGAAAAAAAATCTCCATGGCTGCAACAGATCGGAATCTTTTCATTAACCAATCCTAATAAATTTTCTCTGACGTTAAGTAAAAAATGCTCCAGCCAAGGAGTAACTACAACCTTTTTCGAATACTGCTCAATTATAAAAAAATATTCCTTTTGTATATATTCCTTGGTAAGTTCTACCTCATCTAGTTTAGTCTCTTGTTGAAATCGGCATAACCACTCCACACAACGGTCGATATCTTTTTTTAACTCATTTCGCCCAAATATATTAGTCTTATTTATCTCTACTGACATTTTACGTCCGCTAACAAAACGTAATATTAAAACCGTATTTATATCAATCTTAATACACCCTAGCGGCAAAGGGATACAATTTTTTAAATGCTCAGTTGTTATTATCTCCCGCACATATTTAATATTACAAAATTCCTGCTCCAGAATACGTGTCTGTCCGGCATCCTGACTCCATTTAGCAAACGCACACGGTTTCTTCCCGTCAAAAACCCAAATGAGTGAACGTATCCATTTATTGTTGTTTATAAAAAAGGAAAGACGGTCCGGTCTTGGGCGATCATAAAACATTTTATCCCAGTTGGCTAATATGTATTCCTCAAGCTGAGTTACCATTTTTTTCTCCTTTTCTAGCCACAATACTCAAATCAGGTAAAAATTGCCTGATGAGATAAAAACCGATTCTCATCCTAAACAAAAATTTAAGCATTCTAATCTTTCTCGAATCGTCACTCTGAACATTTAAATAAAAATGAAACGGTAAAAAGTCATCTAAAGATACAATGTATCTTGGCTCCTTATTGTTTGGCAAACATCCATAAATATCTATCGTAACAAATCCTGCTTGTTCAAGTATTTTTTTGTATGCCGCAAACGATAGACCTTTACGATTCTTACTATCAATCAGTAAATATCCGCCAAATTTTAATAGCCGGCTTGCGTTATTGATTAAGGTCTGAAGATTTAAATTGGAAAAATTTTTCTGTTCTCTATTTAAGATAACGATATCGTATCTAAAATTTTGATCAAACTTATCATTCGAATCTAACCTTAAGATAGCTGATTTGCTAGCTATCGGCAAAAGCCACTGCAATTTTCTCTCAATTAAGGATAAACGTATCATCTTATCTGCCCTCCAGACTTCAAAAACCCCCTAACGCTAACGCTGATATTTCTTAATTGATTTAAAAAGTAATAAATGTTTTCTTTATATGTCCATCTTCTCCTGATTCTGATTGCATAGATTTTTTTATCGGTTGCCGCCCATGCTGTTTTATGGCGCCCTTCGCCCTTAAGAAAATCATATTTTGCAATGCCTTTATTTATATAATGCTCAATACACAACGCCCGCAAGATATTTCCTACAGCAATGTTGCCGTTAAAATCCATGTCAAAACCTGATTGATAAAAATATACATTGTTTTTATAAATAAAATCGTAAGATACCGCCAGAATATTACCATTAAATTCTAAATAACACAGCCGCAACCTATCCCGCTCAAATAATATCTTTATCATTTTCCTGTGAAAATCCGTAAATTTACTGCTGGCAAAACAACCCTTTTGTCCGGCAGAAAACCATCTTTTTTGATGCAGGGCAATAAGCTTATCAAATATGCAGCTTAGCTCCTCATATTTTTTCACCTCTTTAAAACTAACCTGTCCTCTTTGTTCTAATTTTTTTCTGTCGCGGTTAATTTTATATCTAAAATTCGAACTTAATCTTTTCAGCATCTTCCCCCATGAATCAGGCAAATCTATGTAATAGGCACTACCGTCAGGAGCTACCGAATAGCACAGTTTACTGCTTTTGAGTCTATCTAAAAGTATCGCCGTGCTTATGTTTTCATCTGATAACTCTTTTAGTACGATCTCCTCCCAGAACTTATTTTCGCTGATATAGTTAATCAGCTTATCGATAACTTCGCTTTCTCTGTTTTTTTTAGCGATAATATTCAGATACTCCGAACATATTTCATCCTGCTCATCTTCGCCGCTGGCCAAAAATTCTATTCTTTCATATGGCAGCATATTAAAATGTCTTACCTTTCTGCGCAAAAAAGGGGCAATGCCAACAAGTTCCTTTTTATCCCAGAAAGTCAAAATTTCAAGCCCTCTCCCATCCTGAAAAACTTCCCACCATAAATTAATCCACTCCCAGGTCAAAAAAATAGTATTACTTTGGCTATTTTCAAGCAGTAAATCCCAATTCTGTTTTATTTGCTCTAAGCCTTTTATGTTATTAATCACTTTTATCTTCATTAGTTACAACTCTGCCTGCCCCAGACCGTTCCTTCCATAAGCAACCGTGCGGTTCTGCTGATTAATGCGCTTATTAAAGTAAATTTATCATTATCCATTGTGTAATTAATCTTTGTTTCAATAATACCTGAAGGGTGAACTATGGTAATATTTTCTAACGGCTTCTTTATCTCTATATTGAACGCGTCAGCCACGGTGCCGTTGAGGCAAAGTAAACATCCGGTATTTATCGCTCCGGTAATTGCATATGCTTTATGGATACGGCCATTGCTGAATATCCTTGCCTGGATATCTGCATTTTGATTATCCGCTTCACTAATTATAGAAATTTTTGGTATTATTGTCTTGTGGAATCTACGGCTTAACATTTCTGTAACTCTATTTTTTAATTTATTCAATTTACTCATAAATTCTATATTTTTTTCCAAATCTTGCGGGACATCCCCCCCATCAATACCTAAATCTTCTGCCTTTACAAAAGCATAAACATTTCCCGCATCTATTATTGTCGCCCGGAAATGGTGTTTACCACAGGTAAGATCTTCACTTACTTTTCCGGTAGGAAACAATTTACCCGTAATCATTCCGCCCGGCTGCATAAATTCCAACCTAATTTCCGGCCCGGTACCCGGCACGCCATCAATGTGAAAACTACCATCTGTCGCAGGCAGTCCATTTGATAAAGGCACTGTCGAAATAATAAATTTATTTGTATTTGTGTTTAACATTCTAACTACTGCTGATTTTCCCGAAACACTCACATATTTGTGATAAACTGCATATATGGCCGCTCCGGCAGCAAGATTACCGCACATTGCGTTATAGTCAATTGTATTATCCTCTATAGCCACCTGTCCAAATGTGTATTCAATATCCACATCATCTCTTGGTGAAAGGCTGATAATTGCGAGTTTACTTGTTAAAGGGTCCGCTCCACCTAACCCGTCTATTTGCCGCGGATCCGGACTGCCAAAAACAGATAAGATAATCTTATTTCTTTCCTGTGCATTTTCCGGGAGGTCTTGTTTAAGGATAAAGATACCTTTACTTGTACCACCCCTGATGATAGAACAGGGTATTTTTTTATCTTCATAACTTACCTGCTTTAACATTGTTTTCTCCGTAACATAAGTTTCAATAAAAAATTTAGTCTATTTAAAATTGCCAACTTCATTTTCAAATACCACAACTTAATAAAAGGGGTTAAGTCATCAAAAGACAAAACCGCGAAAGTTTTCTTTCCGGCGAATATCTTTAACCAATTACCTAATGTCAACTTTCTCTTTTTTATCAAATGCCGTGCCATATCAAACTCTTTATCCAGGTATATCCAGGTAACGTTTTCTTTAAATAACGGCATTTTAGTTTTACGATCATAAGCCCCCAGCATATCTAAATAACAAATATATGGGAGATTTACACCCGCAGCAGAAGCAAGTCCGACAGTCTGTACTGGTCTAGCATTTATTTCAATCAGTTTATACCTATTATCTATAGCATCTAATTTGAATTCGACACCAGCAATACCTTTATAATGCAATGACCTAAGCAGGCGATTAGCCAATTCTTTAACCACAGGTATATTCTCACTTTTAGTTAAACAACAATATCCAAAACCCATTGGATATTGTCTTAGTTTTTTTCTTATACAATATGCTAATAATTCGGACGTTCGGTTATAATAACATAAAAATGTTATATTACGCTCTACTTCCCCCTGAATTACATTCTGAACCATAATATTACGGTCAAGTTTTGATATTTCTTTATATCGCTTGATTAATTCATCCCTGTCTTTAACCATAACGGCCTTACCCCATTTCAGTTCTGTCTCGATCAAAGGCTTCCGCCAAGAATGTGCAATAATCGGTTTTATTACCGATGGATAATCAATATTTTTCCCCAGATCAATAACATCTGCATAATGTTGCGGAAAAAAGGTCTCGGGGATATCGACTTGCGCCAAAACAGCAATTTCGTATTGCCTTTTTTTATTTAAAATATTACTGATAACCTCTCTTTCCGGCAAAGGAATTTCATAAAATTTCCTTAAGACCTCCTGATACTTATTAATAAACCCTAAACATTCATCACTCGCAGGAAACATCACGCCTTTTTTTTTACACCTCTTTCCATAATTGATGATGAATGATAATAACTCTTCCTCTTTATCCAGATTGGGACATTCCATGTGCATACAATACCTGGAAGATAACCCAAAGTCTAACTTATTTGGATGAAACCTAATAACCGGGACACCTTCCCTGCCCAAATCACGTGATAGGCTTAAAGCGATAATATTAATCTCCGGATACTTTGGATTAGACCGCGGATCGTGCGAGAGTATAAAAACCGGCGATTTATTTGCACTATTTAACAAATCATATTTATTATTTATCGTAGCCGTTTTTTTCATATCAGGTTGCTATTTTTAATCTTATTTTTTGTCTTTAAATTTACGTAAAATTTTAATTCAATAATCAAAATTCTTCATTAATCTTTCAGGATGAAAATTAAATATTTTAATTCCTAAGAATCTTAAATAAAAAATACACCCGATTTTCCTGAATCCTATTTTTGTATATATCTTTTGTGAAACATGATTTGACGGAACAATGTGGCACATAATAAATGCTCTGCCTTGAGCCTTTAGCATTTTCATCGATTCATTTATCATATACAGTGCAATTTTTTTACCACGGTAATCCGGATGAATAAATGTATCATAAATAAACACTAAATTGGGGGGAACTGATATATTCATTAGGTACTCTTTAAAATATGTTTTGTGCAATGCTATTTTCAAAAAACCTATAATTTTATTATTATGCGTAACATTCAAAAAATAATGATTATTTTGCCGGGCAGTCCTTATCTCCTTTGTTTCTTCACAATAGAAAATCCCATTGTGTAAATTATCTTTTTCCCATTTTAATGTCTCTTCTATAGAGTGATAATTAATATCTACAGTGATATTGGGAATTATCTCTACAGATGATTCTGATAACTTCCTGACATACCAGTAAGACGTATGCCATCCAAAAAGCACCTTCCTTGTTTTTTTAAATACTCTATATAACAAAACACCAAGTCCGCCGGTTTTGTAAGCACGTACTATCTTTTCTTTAATGTTTAGATCTTTATCGTTCATTTATATATATACCATAATCGTCACTTGCGTTGACTTAAAATATCATTCATCTGTGCTGTTCTAATTTCAATCTGTTTTGTTACCTCAGTTCCCCCCGCCGGTATCGCATTAACTTTTGTTTTTTAATATTAGTGATAACCTTGTATTCCAAAAAAGCTAATATTTTGCCATAACCACTGTTGCCAAAAAAATAACAGTAACAATGTTTCCTTACTAAAGATGTCCATCGCAGCTTATAGCGGTCCTTGTCGCCTAATAAATCATATTCATTAGCATTATTATCAAAACTATTTTTTATCACAAAAGTATCAAGTAATACGCTCGGAGATAAACGGTAATATTTCTCATCAAAACCTGTCTTGAGCGAATAAATATTTTTTTTATAACGCAAACTGAATTCAAAAGCAATCGGCCGGCCATTAATCTTTAATATCCAAATGTTCAAATACCCTTTCGATGACATGGCCTCAGCCAATAATCTATAAAAATTCAAGTCATTTGAATTGCTGGCAATCGCCGTATTTTTTTTGTATTTCCAGGTTTTCTCTGATACAGACATTAAATCTTTCATGCCTTCCGAAACATTATCTTTTACATACAGTATAATTTCGTACCTGCCATAACGCCCTACTATATTCCTAACATGCCTCATGCTTTTTCGGAATGTTCTTGAGCGGGTCATTAGATAATCGTCCCAGTTTCTATCTATTGAAATATAAGGGGATAAGATGCTTTGTTTTCTCTTGAATTTAAAATTATCTTCCTGCAGAGCTTCGAGCAAAAACTTGTCGGTTAAACACTCCTCCGGGATATAATCAAAAAAAATCATATCAAATTTAGCATTTGAATTTATGATATATTGCAATAAATGCCGGACGGCTTCATTTCCTTTCTTAATTATCACAAATCCCACCCTGTTTGAATGGTCATTGCATATCAGGGTAATTGCCCTTACGGGAAGACCCCGGAATTTTATCATTTTTTTCATCAATGGGGCAATCGCGATAATTTCACCACCCTGCTTAACGAGGATAATAAACATTTCATTTTTATCACCATAACACTTCCACCAGCAGGAAAACCATTCAAAGGTCATGAACGGTATGTCCATATCGCTCTGCGCCAGTAAATCATTCCATACTGATTCAAACTTAAGAAATTTATCAAATTTATCGATAACTTCTATCTGCATCATAATATCAATTCACCCGGATATGTATTTTCTTTTGTATCTTTTTGTATAGTCAACTATTTTTCGCTTTATTGCCTGGGGTATCGTCGGATTTCTTTGTGCGCCTAGGATACACTGCTGGCAAATTTTTACTTGTTTATTTTTTATGGCCCTAAGAAAATCACGATGCCTCTTATTTTCCCATATTTTGCTAATCGACATCTCGCAGATATTTCCTAGATGATAATTTTGAAAAAATAAGCATGGCAAAACATTGCCGCTGGGGTCAATCGTAATATGATACCTTGAAATATAGCAGCGCTCATGCTGACAAGAGCCTTTAACCAAATCTTGTACACGAAAACAGTCAATATTATCTGTATCCAAATATATTTTCTCTCTATATTTCCTTTCTAATTCATCTATTTTTGTTTTTAAATAACGCGCCTGTTTTTCATTGAGAAGTAAACTATCATTTTGTCTTTGATAATACGGATTTGCTACAATATCTGCCACTTTTGACTGCTGGATAAGTTCCGGAGAAAATTCACCGTAATATTCAAAATGTAACTGATCCGCTCCCAAATCAATGGCATACGGTAAAAGCTCGTCAAACTTATCAATATTCAAGTTAGACACGGTGCAATAAATACTAATTGAAGGATACGCACGCTTCCCTTTTATCCTAACCATCTCTTTTAATCCCTGCGTAGCTCTTTCAAAAATACCTTTTACTCCCCGGATATTATCATGTCTTTCTCCTACTGCATCAATGGAAACTCCGATATTATCCGCACCGGTTTCGACCAATTCTTTAGCTATTTCTTTAGTCAATAAATTACCATTGCTTGTAATATCGCAACTAATGCCTTTGCACTTGATATATTTTGCCAGGGGAAATAGTATTTCTTTTTTTAATAAGACATCTCCGCCAAAAAGATAAATCAGACCAATTTTAAGTTCCGCAAGCATGTCCACCGCTTTCTTCCATTCGGTTAAATCCATTTCTCGATAATCATACGGCCTCTTCCACATCTGACACATCTTACAGCGGGAGGAACACCGATAAGTTAAAAAAAATAATGCCTCACGAGGCTTAATCTGATAATAAGCAGCCTCTCTCTTGCCTAACCAGATGATAAAATCAAAAAAATCTCTGATTACATTAGTCGTAAGTTTGAACCCGTTAAATATCTTTTTCATAATTATGTTAAACGCCCCGCCACAGACTCTTTGGCAGGGGAGCATAACCCCTACATTTAAACCTGAGTATTCCCTGTAGCAAGCTATAGGGTAAAAAGTTTTTGTTTTTTGCGAAATTGTCGAAGATCCGCCGTGGCGGGGCGAAGACAATTTCGCTTGCAGTTGTCGGAGGCAACTGACCGGAAAATGATTGCATTTTTCGTGTATGAACCCCCCTTGATAGCAGAGTGGCTGCATTTAACATTCTCAATAAATTCCAATTTTATTTAAACTTTTTTTAAACGGCAAAAACACATTTTCTCTCAATCTTCTCTTTAACCCATTTTTGTACCGGCTTAAAATATTTGACGGTTCTTCTTCCTCTGAAATCGGATAGGAATAATTACAAACAATAGCCTTAAACTTATCTTTTAGGCAACCGATAAAATCCGCAAATTCTTCTCTGGTTTCAGAAACGTAATCCGGTGAATATGCTATGTAAATATATTCCGGGATAGTGCGGCAATTATATGACAAAAAATCTTTTATACTTTTTTGCCGCTGTTGTTTTGTTTTATTCTTTAAAGCAAAAAAATCCCAGTCAATATCCAGATGTTCACCTTCTTCAAGTTCTATGGCCGGTGAATACAATATTTCTGTGTATTTCAACGGATAGTTTTTTGCCGGCGAGAAAAACGTTTTTATCCGATAAGGAACCGCCGTCAAATCCGAGGTATATTTTACATGCGTCATATCCTTATCCCGTCCGCCATAATGGTCATGTAACCACTTTATTTCTTTTATTATTCCATCCCGCACGGCAAGACTGATAAAATTACCGCAGTCGACTGTTTTTAATTCCGGCAAAATATACACAACTTCTCTGCTTTTGTTAACAAGCAGATGATGCATGTCACAGTGTGTATCCAAATGCAATATCTTAATGTTTTGAAAACCTAATTTGCGCCAGAGGAAAAGTAATTCATGGTGATGCTCAACAATATAAATTACGGGTTTAATCTTCATCTTAGCAGTCATCACCTTTTAAGTTTTCCAGCACATCGCAAGTTATCAACTCTCCAATCTCCTAAAATCATCATTAACCCTTTCAATATCATCCTCTTCGAGGCAACTTCCGCTCTGTACTTCCACGATTTTCAATATTTTGTCTTTTGGATTTTCCAGCCGGTGAAGTTGCTTAGCGGAGACAAAAATGCTTTCATTACTATGTATGAAACTTACCTTTTTACCACAGGTTACCCTGGCTACCCCTTCAACAACAACCCAGTGTTCACTGCGAAATTTATGCCGCTGCAGGCTCAGACGTTTATGCGGCATTACCTCGATAAGCTTAACCTTAAAACCCCGGCCGTGACTAATTACCAAATAATTCCCCCACGGCCGCTTTACTTTCAAGTGAGAAAAATGTTCAGATCCGCCGCTTTTTTTTACCAGTTCAACCATCTTTTTTACGTCTTCAGTTTTATCTTTATTACAGATTAAAATCGCATCATTTGTATCAACAATAATCAAATCCCGCAAGGCAATGGTTGAAATCAGCTTATTATCTCCAAAAACCGTAACATTCTTACTGCCTAAATCTATACAATTTGCCTGAATTAGATTACCCTGGCTATTTTTCTGATATAGTTCATCAATGGCCAGCCAGGAACCTAAATCACTCCAGCCAATATTACCGGCGGTCACGATAACAGAAGAATTTGATTTTTCCAGTACTCCGTAATCTATAGATATCGGAGAAAGTTTTGTCCACTTATGCTCAAATATATTTTTTTGGTCCAGTGTTTCTATACACCCATACAAGTCTGGCAAAAATTTTCTGATTTCTGCTAAAATTATCCCGGCCTTCCAGATAAACATGCCACTATTCCAGAAATATCTACCGGTCTTTAAAAACTTTCGCGCAAGCTGCGGATCCGGTTTTTCTTTAAACTCACCTACCTGATAAGTGTTTTTTAACCCGGCGATCTTATCTCCTTTTTTAATATAACCATATCCAGTAGAAGGTGACTTTGGCTTTATACCCAAAGTCACTAAAAAATTATTTCCTGCTGCCCGCAGTGCACTTTTTACAAGTTTTGTGAATTTACCGGTCATTTTCACGGCATGATCTGAAGGCAATACTATGATTATTGCCTCGGGATTATCCCTGGCAATTATCTTTGCCGAAAGAGCAATCGCGCCGGCAGTATTTTTTCCTGAAGGCTCAAATATGATATTATCCTTGGAAATCCCAAAAACAGAAATCTGTTCTTCTAACTCAAATTTGTGCAGCCTATTTGCTACAATATATATCTTTGATAAATTAACTATAGATAAAATCCGTTTTATCGTCTGCTGGAGTAATGACTGATTATTGTACAGCTTTAAAAATTGTTTCGGCTCAAGTTCCCGGCTAAGCGGCCAAAACCTGCTGCCTACCCCCCCGGCTAATATTACCGCGTATATGTGTTTTTTATTAATCATATCCAGCTCTCATGAATCTTCCCGGTTGTGCCAAAACTATCCGCATGTTTTTCTAATCAACCACAGACTTTCACAGATTATTATTTTTTTAGCTACGGATTTACACGGATGTAGCACGGATTTTTTAAATAAAAAATTTTCTTCTGCTTGATCATCTCTCCTCCACAATGCATTGGCGGATCTTTGATGTAGCAAAAAAACTACAGGGCATTATGCCAAGCTGATAAGGCAATGCAACACCGGAATTTTTTTATCTATTCGTAAAAATTGGTGTCCTTCGATAGAATTTATCCTGAGAACAATCGAAGGACTCAGGACTTTTCTTAACACTGAGCGAAGTCGAAGTGTGTTATTCGTGGTGTAAATGTTTTTACCCTCGTATGTTATCCGTGTTCAATCAGTGTCAATCCGTGGCTTTATTGTTTTAAGGCCAAGTATCTATACCATCCGTGCGATTTTTTTTAAAGTTTAACTATTTTTTTATCACTTATGTTTTTCAAGGCATTACGGGTGTCAAAAATAAGCGGGGAATTTTCGATAATAAAGCTATAATCAAATAAACTGTGATCCGTCACGATAACCGCACAATCTGTCTTTCTTAAGAGTGCGGCACTAAGTTTTGTGTTTTTAAAACACAAGCTGTTAAATTCAATTTCCGGGACATGGGGATCACTATAAAAAACATCGGCACCTTTTTTAATCAGCTGTTCAATGATTTCTAAGGCCGGGGATTCCCGGTAATCAGAAACGTCTTTTTTATAGGCCACTCCTAAAATTAAAATCTTTGCCTTCTTTAAACTTTTTTCCCGGTCATTTAATATATCAATAATCCTCCCGACCACATGTTCCGGCATTGAACGGTTAATCTCCGCGGCCAGATCAATAAATCTTGCTTCAAATCCAAACATCCGTGCTTTCCATGATAAATATTGGGGATCTATCGGTATACAGTGGCCGCCAAGACCAGGACCAGGATAAAATTTCATAAACCCAAACGGCTTGGTTGCCGCAGCATCAATGACTTCCCAGACATTAATCCCCATCTTATGGCACATCAGGGCAATTTCATTGACCAGTCCAATGTTTACACTGCGGAAAGTATTTTCCAGCAGTTTCACCGCCTCGGCCACACGGGTAGACTCTACAGGGATAACCGCGTCAACACTCTGTTCATAAAATAACGTGGCAATCTTTGTACACTTTTTTGTGATCCCTCCGACAACCTTCGGGATATTTTTTGTGGTATATTTTTTGTTTGAAGGGTCAACCCGTTCCGGAGAAAATGCCAGCCAAAAATCCGTCCCGGCCTTTAAGCCGCTTTTTTCAAATATCGGCAGCATCACCTCTTCGGTTGTCCCCGGATAGGTTGTACTTTCCAATATAACCAACTGCCCTTTTGACAAATATTTTGCAATTTTCTCCGTGGCATAAACGATGTAAGATATATCCGGCTCCTTAGTCTTACGCAATGGTGTAGGCACGCAGATATTAATCGTGTCTACCCTTTTCAAAGCATGATAATCTGTGGTCGCAGAAAGTCTGCCATCAGCAATAATACTTTTCAACAGTGAACTCTCAACATCATCGATATATGATTTCCCTTTATTAATGGCATCAACTTTCCACCTTTGCAGGTCAATTGCGATAACCTTAAATCCGGCCAAGGCAAATTCAACTGCTAACGGTAATCCAACATAGCCCATTCCAATTACCGCGCATGTTGCCTTTTTTGTTTTAATCTTCTCTATTATGTCCATTATTTCATCCTTTCATTAATAAAAAAATTCCTTCCCGCCGATTATTTCAGTAAACAAGACCATAGGATATTGCACCGGCTCTATGATGTCCCTGATCACCAGAATTTTTTTATCCATTTGAAAACCTGCGGTTTTCAGACTTTAAATGACCCGCCAAAAAACATGGCGGGGAATTTAACAATGTCCATTCCCCCCGGTAAACACATAGGGAACAGGCACGTTTAAAGCTCATAAATAGCGATAAATGTAATCCGGTACCGGATGCTCGACCTGTGTTAAAATAAACCCTAACACCTTTACCTTTGCCTGTTCAAGTAATGACCTGGCCTGTTTGACCATCCCGCGCTGAGTTCGGTGCAATTGTACAACTAAAATTGCCCCATCCGCCAGTTGGCCGATTATTCCCGGGTCAGTAAGCGGTATAATTGGCGGAGTATCAATAATCACATAGTCGAATTTCGTTCTAATTTCTGTTAGTAACTTTTTCATTTTAGCACTAGAAAGCAATTCCGCAGGATTATACGGCGGGATACCTTTTGTCAGAATTTTTAAACTAGTAAATGCCGTTTTTACCAATGCCTCTTCAATCGGAACATTTTCACATAATACCTCTGAAAGTCCTTTTGTAGAATTTATCCCTAACAGTTTCTCAATCCGGCCTTTCCTGATATCCGCGTCAATAAGCAAGACATTACGGTTATTCGGATCAACTGCCAAGGCCATTGCTAAATTCAAGGCAGTTACAGATTTTCCCTCATTGTGAATGGAAGATGTAACAACAATCATCTTTGGCGGATTTGCTGAGTTTATTGATTGAATGTTTGTCCGCAAAACGCGGTATTGCTCGGTAACCGGTGAATTTTTATCATGATAAACAATAACATGTGGATCAACACTGCTGTCTTTAATCATATCACCAACCACAAACACTGTTTTTTCATTCAATCCCCCGCGCAAAATATTCAGACGTTCTTTTGTTGTCTTCCTTACCCCATCGCCTTTCTTCCCCATTATTTTCTCCTTAAATAATGACATAATTTATGGCGCTGCCAAGCGACATAAATTATCTGTCATAATTTAATCCGCCAGCTTGTTAGGCGAATATTAAAATGTTCCTTAAATGACCCGCAGTTCTGTCAAATACTTAACCACAGAGGTCACAGAGAGACTTGAGAACAAAACACTTATACCTGCCTGCCGGCAGGCAGGTGTGGTTTCTTTCATTTTATTTTTGACGTTACCTGGCCCGCCATGGTTTTAGCGGGGGAACTTTAACTCATCAACGAAGTAACAATTCCTATTATAATCAAGCAAACAATAATAATTACGGCAACAATAATTGCTTTTTTCTGCTTTATTGCTTCTTTATTTACCTCTTCTATGGTGCTAATTTTCGAAATTGCTCCTAATATTGGTAATTCGAGTACGGTCTTTGCATCCTCTACCGATTTAAAAGAGTGGTCTGTATATTCCCGGCCAAAAACACATCCTACCCCTAAAAATCCACCCAAGACAAAACCCAAAAAAGAAATTATTAATTTATTAGGCTTTTTCGGCCTTAGCGGTATCCGGGCCGGATCAATTATCTTAAAACGTGTACCTTCACGGGAAGATTCTAAGCGCTGAGTAATCTTCGCCGTTTCCAGCCGCTCAAGCAGCATATCATATATCTTCTCATTAACCGAAGTATCCCGTGCTTCTGATGTCCCGAGTTTGTCAAGCATCATCAACGCATATAAATTTTCAGTGGCATTAGGGTCATCCCTGCTTAATGCGCTGATCACCCCTTCTTTTTCATAACGTTGTTTTAGCTTTTTAATTTCTTCGTGGATATTTCCATACAACGGACTGGCTTTAGAGATATTAGGTTCAGTAATAATTTCACTATTTAATTCTTCTTCTAAGATTTTGACCTTTTTACGTAAATCCGCTACCTGAGGATGTTCTTCAGTGACATCAGATAATAAATTATCCAGCTGTTCCTTATAACCGGCAAGTTCCGCTTCTTTTATTTTGTGTCGATATACATTCAACTGGTCCTCAATGAACTTTATCGCGACATCCGCTTCTTTACCCTGAGATTTTAAGTGTTCTTCGATGAAAATATCTGTAATATTTCTTACGATCTGCTGCACGACCTGAGGGATTTTCCCCTGATAACTGATGAGAATAATTTCTGGTCCCCGCATTCTTACGGAAATATTTTTTTTTAAATCCAGAATAAGCCCTTCATATTCTAGAGGATTTTTTATCCCTTTATCCAGCTTTAGACGCTCGACCAGTTTAACCAACCGGTTCCAGCCTAAAATTTCTTCCTTGAGAGTCTGGTATCGTTGGATCACACTTGTTGAAACGGCAATCCCGCTGATCAAAGGATTTATAACCTTTTCCTCCTCAACCAAAATAACAGCATTTGATTCATATATTTTGGGCATAAAAAAACTTGCCGCGCTAAATAGCACAAATGTCACATACCATGGCACAAATAAAAACCACTTCTGCCTGAACAGAACACGGACATAATCTAAAATCGTCAAAGTATGTGTATCCACCTTACCTCCTTAAATGAGCAGACAATTTACAGAGTATAAGCTCTGTAAATTGCAGGACTACGTCCGTCTGCGAATTTAACATTAACGCTTACCTATTGACTCAATTACTGCTGCTTTATAAAATGGATTTACAATCTGGTCCAAAACCACTCCTAATTTTCCAAACATGGTAAATGGCACATAAACAATATCACCGGATTCAAGTTGTATATTTTGCGATAAATCTCCTTCATATAGCAAGGCTAATAAATTAATCTTTTTCACTTTTACCTTTTTTTCGTTGGGTGCCGGGGTAATAATACGGGTTTTGCGCATTGAGGCCAAATGTGTCGTTAATCCCGCAGCAAGCACTGCTTCTCTCACGGTCAAAATATTCCCTCTCATTGGATACTCACCGGGTCTGGCCACCGCGCCAATAACATAAATCTTTTTACTGTTAAATTCCGCAATGGAAAGGATAACTTCAGGTTGTTTAACAAACTTTGTCAATTCTTCCAGGAGTTTTTCCTTAATTTGTTTTGTTGTTAAATCTCCAACTTTTATATCTCCGACAAATACATATTGAATAGTCCCATCATGTCTAACTCTAAATCTGCCGCTTAGTTCTGAATGCCGCTGTACTTGTATATCGAGAACATCTCCTATGCCAAGAATATAATCTTCTAATATATATACTTCTGATGCATTATATTCATTATCAACTCTAATGCCAATTTCATCTTCTTGCTCTTTATCATCTAAAGCAAAAACATTCGTACAGGAACAAAACGCAGATATAATTATTATCACCAACATTGTTATTTTTCTAAAAAACATTTTGCCCTCCTTAGTTTAAGAACGGTTCTGTCAAAAATATCTGCACATTTTTTAAAGCACTCACAGAGCATAAGCACCCATAGGACACAAGCAGCCACTGATTACTCAGATTAAATTGATTTTATTCTTTTAAATCCTGCTCTAAATCTGTGGTTGCATTTAATTCTTTCATAGGATTTTTGACACTACCTAAGAACTAGTACAATGTTTCATGAAACGACCGGATAGATTCAAGCTCTTCCTGTGTATAGACACGCCAACCGCGATAATCTCTTTTTGGCCTGCTTATTTTACCAGATTTCTCCCATCGCATAATCGTTTTGGTCGTTACCCCAAGGGTCCGGGCAATATCAGTAATTGTCATTCTGCCATTATCTACCACTTTCAAACCTCCTCGTTAAATGATTGGTTCTGTCAAAAGTATCCGCATATTTTGCAAAGCAACCGCAGGTTTTCAATATATAAAAAAATTTCTCATACTGCATAACCTCATCACCTTGGAATAATACCATGCAGTCTTGCAGCAGGAATAATAAAGGTGAAAGAGGATTTTTATTCGGTACAGACTTTTCATGAAATACCCATACTGTCTTATACATCTATGCACTAAAAAATAAGCAGCAATATAGCGCGTATTTATGCTGCCGGTTAAAGCATATTAGATATATTAGCATATACTGTGCCAAAATATCTAAGACAGTCCAGATAAATAAAAAAATCAGTTTTCTATATTTATAACTGATTAATCATCAATAAGTTATAATTTATTATTTTATTTTATTTTCGAGCAATTTTTTTAAAGAATATTTTTGTAAAATTCAAAAATGTCCATATAAAACAACATTATTTGTAAAAAAATAAATATTTTATATCCTAACTCATTTTATTTTAAATAGTTCTAAATAATGTCTAAAAATATAATCACCATAAAAATACCCTGCAGCACGCTACAGGGTTATTTTTATGCTGGAAAACGCAAGTATTTTCCAATTATCCGCCTTACTGAATGCAAACACATTTTTTTATCGCGAAGCGGATAAATGATTATTTTTGCGTAGCAAAAATAAAAAGAGCAAACCGATAAGCCGAGTTCTGTATTCCAGCAAATTGCTGAAACGATGGTCATCTATCTATCACTAGTGTTACCACTAGTTTTAAGCAACCATACCCGCCCTGCTGCCTCATAAAAGGCAATGAACGAGCCGTTCAATACAGGGACCTATTTGGTCTTGCTCTACGTAGAGATTGCCACGTTTCACCCCCCATTATCCGCTATAATTATAGCGAAGTAACCAAATGGAGACTCGTCTCTGTTGCTCTAATCCTCTTGCCACGATTTAATGGCAAGGACGGGCGTTACCCGCTACGCTGCTCTATAGAGCTCGGACTTTCCTCCCCGTGGTAAAATACCACGGAGCGACCATCTGGTCTGCTCTTTTTAGTTGCTTTATCTATTGCTTGTGCAGCTAATTTATCCGCAAGACTATTTTTTTCACGTTTAACATGTTTTAATTCCAGCCGTTCAAACCGGATAAGCAGCTTTTTTACTCTATTATAAAGCGGTCTTATATTTTTACTTTTTATTTTATACTCGCCGCTAACTTGTTTAACTATCAATTCACTGTCTGAATAAACAATGATATGCGCGTATCTTAAATTAGCTGCTTCTTCTAACGCACAGATCAGCGCGGTATATTCTGCAACATTATTTGTTGCAGTGCCAATATAACGGGATATTTCCTTATAAAAATCATTTTGATCTTTAAAAACCACCCCGATACCTGCGGGGCCAGGATTTCCCTGCGATGCCCCATCAACATTAATTACCAGATTACTCCGCAAAATCTTTGTTCCTTAATAAAAAAATTCCTTATCATCGATTATCCCGGCATGCAAGACCTCAGGGTATTGCGCCGGCTGTATAATCTTTTGTATCACCGGAATTTTTTATACATTTAAAAACCATAGGTTTTTAAGCTTTCCCGCAATAATGTCACCCTGCAGCAAAACTACCGGGAATAGGCAAGTTTAACCTTCTTCCTTCACATACAAGATCCGTGCACACCGTTCACACAAGATCAGATTGTTATTCATTTTAATTTCATTTATGACCTGAGGCGGTGTAATCATAAAACAACCACAGCACATACTATCTTTTACCTCTACAATCCCAAGACTGTCATTCTTCCCGTTGATAATTCGCTCGTATCTTGCTAATATTTCTTTATCAACTTTTGTACTTATTTGTGCTCTTTGCAAATTAAGCTGATTTATTTTATCATCAAGCTCCCGCATCGCGATTTCAATGGCAGCAATTTTTTGTTTTGTTAAATCTTCATCTTCCTTTAATTCATTTTTTTCCTTATCTATTTCTTTTTTTGTTGAATCAATTTTCTCAAGCAGCTTAATAACTTCTTCTTCCAATAACGAGTTATCTGCCTTCGTCTTATTAATTTCAAGCTGTAATGCTGAATATTCTTTATTTGTCTTTACCTGATAAAGTTGTAACTGCTGTTTTTTTACTGATTCTTCTTTAGTTTGAAGCTCAAGCTCTTTCGCTTTGCGTTCAAGTTGTGTTTTTTTATAGTTCTCTTCTTTTGTTCTAAAGGAGGTAAGTCTGTGTTCAATACTGTTTTTTAACTCAGTGATTAGATCTGGTTTTTCGTTTTTTTCTGCAACTAAGGCAGCAGCTTCAGAATCAATCTCTTGCATTTCCATCAACAACTTAAGCTGCTCATTTATATTCATTTTTCGATTCTCGTCCTTATATTAATAATCTGCACTGAACCATTTGCTACTAGCTATGTGCCACATGCCAACATGGTGGGCGCAATAGGACTCGAACCTATGACCTCTCGGATGTGAACCGAACGCTCTAACCAACTGAGCTATGCGCCCGAATTGACAAATGTCCTGTGGCCAATAGCAAATAGTTAACTATTTTCTACCGGCTATTTACCACATGCCAACTTGGTGGGCCCACAAGGACTCGAACCTTGGACCAAGAGATTATGAGTCTCCTGCTCTGCCAACTGAGCTATGGGCCCGGTTTTAAAACAGTTGCGTTTTTAATTTTGGAATTTAATATACCATTTTAAACTTTTTTTGTCAATTCATAATTCCTACAGACAAGATAATTTTTATAACAGTATATTGAGATCAGAAATTGTTTCGTGCTTAGAGCTTCACCTGCCTGCCACCGGTAATAATCTTGTCATTATCTACCGCGTTAGGTGCGGCCAAATTTTTCAGAAAACTAAACCGTCGCAAAACTGATAAATTATCAATAAGGAAATCGCCATAGAAAAGACGATTTTTTGTAAAGGGTTCAATATAAATATTTCTTTTTTTTGATAATAAAAATAAATTCCAAGCAGCAGCCAAAATAAAAATGAAACCTGTAAGATATAAAAACTATAACTTAATAAGTTATGCACGAAAAATGAAACAATTGCACAAAATACGCCAAGAATAACGAAATTATTTCTAATATATTTTATTGTAGATAAAATATGTCCGGTTATTAGGATAAAGACAATAAATGGGAAAATACCGTTTTCCGCAAAAATCTGTAAAAAGCTATTATGGACAAATTTTGTTTCATTGGCTTGCGGATATTTATATTCCGGATAAATAATGCCAAAATTTCCCCCGCCGACACCAAAGATAAAATTGTCTCGAATCATGTTTATTGCCGACTTCCAATAATACAATCTATTAAAAAAAGAATTACTAATATTCGAATCCGTTGTGGTTTTTAACCGCAATAATGCAACTACCGCAATAATGAGCAGTAAGCATATTAAAAAACAACCGATAAAAACAAATACTTTGCGTTTTTGTCTCTTGGCTATTTTTAATTTGTGCGCTATAATAAAAAATACCAGCAGCCCGATTAAAAAACCTATTAATGCCCCAATAGATTTTGTAAAAAACAACATCACTAACCCCGTAAAAAATAATATAATAAAAATTATTATCTTTTTTATCTGTGTAATGTTTCCGACCATTATGCCAAAACAAACCAAAAGCATCATGCTTATATATCCGGCAAAAAGGTTTGGCGAGGGAAAAAATGAAACGATACGTCTGGTTTGCATAATTTCTTTTAGATAGGGGTGTTTAATCAATGAAATATTATTTTGGACAATATATTCCTGCAGTACACTATATCCCCAAAAGTATTGATACCCGCCGCGCAGTAGTGTTATGACCAAAGATAATAAGATAATAACCCGGCAAGCGTTGGCATCTTTTTCATCAAACTGCAGGGTTATCATGAAAATAGAATAACACACCAATAAATCAATTAAAAAATTGATCGTGCGATAAGTATTTACGGAAACTGTAAGACTAACAATTACCGAGCTAAAAAACAAAATTAATAACGCAGTTAAAACTCTATTAAATTTTATTTCTTTGCTCCGCCAGATAAAAAATATCACAAAGATAAACCAGAGTAATTTATAATAGCTTGCCGTAACCGGATAAACACTATCCGCAATAAATGAGCGGGCAAAAACAAATAAAAATAAAATAATAATTGTCGGCTTAAGATTTTTTAGCACACTTAATTTTTTCCCTGAGGGTTTTTCTCTTATTATAGGCGCTTTTAAAATATTTTAAATTTTTAATCGTATCCCTGATCAAATACGGCTCAAACAATAAAACATATCCCCAAAGTTTTAGCTCATAGCATATTATAAATGGCAAAGTTAACAAAAAATCTGGCAAAGTATCATTTTTAATCATCGCCATATAACGGTTTTTTACGAGATGCGTTTTAAGCTCGCGGGGAAGCCAGCTGAAATTATATTTTTCAAGAAATTTAAATTTAGGTTTTTTGCTCTTTGCCGTGCCACCTCTTACGTGATAGGCAACCGCCCCTGGTACATAATAGGCCTTCCAGCCCAAGAGATTTGCCCGCCAGCTCAAATCCAGGTCTTCGTAAAAAATCTGAAAATCTTCGTCAAAATACTCGCCGTTTAATTTTATATCTTCCAGCATTTCACGTTTAAAAAGAACTGCCACTGCCGCTGCACCAAAAATATATTCGGCTTTATTATATCGGCCTATGTCTATCGTCCCATAGCCGCGCTCTACCGGTTTGCGCGATTTGCCGAGGAAAAGTCCGGTAGTATCAATCGTCTTTTTATCCTGCCGCAAGACTTTCCCGCAGGCCATACCAGCTTTAGGATACAATGTAAGCGCTTCTACTAACTTCGTGATGAACAAAGGTTCAAGTTCCACATCATCATTCAGGCACAGGATTAACTCTCCTTTTGTCAAATTTATCCCAATATTCTGAGATTTTGCAAATAGCAGATTTTCATTATTCATCACTAATTTTACATGGGGAAAGTTTACCCTGACAGATTCCCATAGATTACCATCTATGCTATTTGTCACTAAAATGACTTCCAGGGGGGTGTATGTTTGTTGGCTTAAAGAACGCAGGCAGTTAAGATAATCGTCATTACTGCCACAGGTTGGAATAATAACCGCAACTGAATTTTCCGGTGATTTATTCATGGCAAATAGGCAATTACCTCTACCGGGACTTTCACCCTGTTCGGGCACAGAGCTTGCTCGGCTGTACTTTCGTGTTCTCTATGCTAAAATTTTTCACTTAACCTGCGCAATGTATTTCATTTTCAGTTCATATAACATTTCATCAACTAATTTTTCTTCTTCGGCTAATAAATTTCCTTTGGTTTTCTCCTTAAGTAAATCAATTGTATCAATGATATATTTTGCCTGAATAATATCTTTCTCTTTTTGTCCTGTCGCCGGATTTTCCATTTCTCCTAAAAACATTAATGCCTGCATCCCCAGACTGCTAATAAATAAAGAAAAATTCGCCGCCGGCGCCTCTCCGGCATGCCGAGGAGCATCAGCCGGCTCTTTTTTTTCTTCCTCTACCTTATTTTTCCACGACTCATCTATTTTTTTATCCATCACCCCATACCCCTTTCCATGGTTTATCTCTTAGCTGCCGTTTAATCTCCGGCATTGCACTTTCCGCAGCTATCTCACCTCTTTTTATTATTTCCCGGGCATGATTAAATGACATTTGGTCAAACTCTTGCAGGTTCGGGCTTATCGTAATATCTGCCTGGCTGCTTTCGTAGCGATCTAACTCCTGTCCTTGAATTTCAAGGGCTTGAAAAATAACCTGGGCAACATTCGTAATCCGGCCCTTCATAATATAAAAACCAATATCTACGGCAATAATAAAATCCGCCTCTAAGTTTTTTGCGATTTCAACCGGTACGGGACGCTTATACCCTCCATCGACTAACAAACGCCCACCGATTCTTACCGGATTAAATATTCCCACAATCGAACAGCTTGCTCTTATTGCCTTAGATAATTGTCCTGACTGAAAAATTACTTCTTCTCCCTTTTCGATATCCAGCGCAACTACTGCCAGCGGAATTTTAAGATCTTTAAAATCTTTATCGTGCAGGGATTTTCTGATAACCTGTTCTAATCTTTCACCTTTATTTATTCCCATAACCGGCACGGTCAAATCTAACAAATCCTGCCATTTAAGCTTGTTTGCCTTTTTTTCAACCTCAACCAATGGTAAATCTAGGGCATAACTTGCTCCAATGAGACTACCGATACTTGTACCCACAATAAGGTCAATGATAATATTTTCACGTTTTAAAATCTTGATTACCCCAATATGGGCCAGACCTCTGGCGGCACCACCTCCTAATACTAATGCTATTTTCTTTTTAGACATATTCTCATCTTTTTGTCTTGTTGGGAAAATTAGGATACAATAATCCCGGCATATCCAACAACACTGGTATAATCTCCGGAGGTATCACCGCTTGTTTGATATTTTATTAACTTAGCGGATTTTGCTCCTAATTTCTTACAACAAACAAGCATCACGATGATTGGCGCCCATCCGCACATGGTAATATTATATTGTTGGATATTATTTAAAAGCCTTTGTTCGTCTAACTGTAAAATTGCATCTATTGCCAGCTGATCTTTATATCTGGCCTGAGCGTCTGACTCATAGTGTGTGAAATCTGAACTTGCAAGTATCACGACATCTTTTCCATAATCTTTAATCGCCCCGGCAATGTGTTCTCCACACATCTCGTATTCGTTTATTTGTGCCGTAGACAAAACTACGGGAACAAAATCAAAATCTTTGGCAATATACTGCAGGAATGGTAATTGAACCTCAATCGAGTGTTCGTACGCATGTGCCTGTTCATCAACCTTAAATTTAGGATATCGGTCAATCAAAGCTGTTGCCAGCTTATTATTTATCTTTACCTTCCCCAAAGGAGTACTCCAAGTTCCACAATTTATAATGCTAAAACCATATCCCGCGCCGGTATGGTTAGGTCCAAGTAAAATGTAAGTTTTCCCCGGGGACAAGGCCGCATATACACTCCCGGCAACAGTCCCCGAATAAATATAACCCGCATGGGGAACGACCGCTCCTAAAATATCTCTCTTTTCTGACTGTTTCGGGATCAACGTTTCCAACTGTCGCGCTAATGCTGATTTTGTGCCTGGATAAAACTGCCCGGATACGACCGGTTCCCGATCACGCATAACTACCCTGCCTTTTTTATTAATTAAAGAAATCCTATCTGCTTTTGATATTTAATGCCTGCCGCTGGACACTGCCCAGGCAATCCTCCCTGCTGAATTTATCACAATCTAAATAGCTGCTCAAGATAACTTAACCCGATTTTAACCTGTTCTGCGGTAACAGGCGGATGCGGTTCTAATACCTTTAAGTGATCTGGTTTCAAATATGGTTTCAAAAGGTTAAAATCAAAGTTCCCCATCAAAGGCGCAAGATGATCGCCCATGCAATTTTTTACATCATGCAGGTGAAATCCGGCAATTCGATGTCCTAATTCATCAAGATATTGCTTGTGCATACAAAATCCAAGATTTTCAAATACTTGTGCATGTCCGGTATCATGCCAATAAAAAAGTTCGTTTTCTTTAAAATAATCTATCAGTTTTGCGGCTTCCTCAAGACTGGGAATTTCGGAAAAATATACTCTATTTTCAAAACATAATTTTATATTCAGGCATTGCGCAAATTTGACCAGTTCTTCAAGACTCTTTAGTAACATCGTAAAATGTCTTCCGGATTTTTTAGCGCGCATTTTCTGCACTTTATCTTTTAATGCTATATATTTTAAACTGTCTTTTTCTCCCGCATCACAAAAAGCCGCCAGTCGGCGCGTAAAATCCCCAATTTTGACTCTACCCGTATGTAAAATTACCGCCTGGGCACCGGTATTTACCGCGGTCTCAATTGTTTGTTTGGTAAAAAAAACCGCTTTTTTCCGCTCATCTTCTTGTAATGCCGCAAGGGAAAAATAATCTGGTGAAACAAAACCACGGTAATTTACGACCTCCGGTACGGGACAAAAATTATGAACACTCGTAACCCTTATCTGCTGATCCCGAACAGACTGAATGATTTCCTCAACATCCTTTCGTATATGCATAAAACTAAGCTCGATGATATTAATTCCTATTGTTTTAATCTCTTCGATTATTTGCCTGGCGGATAGACATTGCCGCACATTCCACGATGTTGATAAGCTAAACATTATACTAACCTCTCTATTGTTTAACCGGAGCAGTAACCACCACTGCTGCCTTTGCAAGCTTTAAATAGTCAAGTGCCTCTTTAATATCACTGCGCGTAACAGAATTTATTTTGTTTTCATATTCAAGATAATCGTTAAAACCAATCCCATATAATTCATTTAATGCAAAATCCAAAGATAAAGCACGGCAGCTCTGGAGTCCTTGCCAATGCATTCCGATAAGATAATTTTTAGCAATATTTATTTCCTGATCAGTAATCTGCTCAACCGTTAAATTCTCAATCTCCCAATCGACAATTTCAATGACCATATTTAATAATTGCGGCTGGGTCGCAATATATAGCAGATAATACCCTTGCTCCGGTCCAAATATATTTTGGCCGCCAAGGGTATAAGACATGCCGGCCTGCATTCTAATCTTTTCATACAGCCTCCCGCCGGTGCTGTCTAAAATTGAGCTTATTAACTCTAAGGCATAACGGAGTTTGTCGGGAAGCGCCACGGTATGAAAACCGTATAAAATTACCGCCTGTTGTTTATCTTCACGTAAATTAAAAATATAGCGTTTATTTTGAATTTGCGGTTCGCTAATTGACTCTAACGGGGGTTGCGATTTAGCGGGTAAATGCCCGAATTTCCTTTTTAGCTTAAGCACAATTTCCGCGGTATCAAAATCACCAACCGCCGATATAACCATGTTCTTGGTACAGAGATAATTGTTGTAAAAATCATGTAAATCCCCTACCGTAAAATTAGAAACCGATTTCAAACTGCCAATGGGTAAAAAACGATATGGATATTTTTGATAAAGAACTCTTTTTAATACCGATGAGGTGTAAGAAAAAATATCATCGTCAATGGATTCAATCTCGGCCAAAAGTGTTTTTTTGGCCAGTTTAAATTCGTCTGCGGGGAAAATCGGATTTGTTACAATTTCTGATAAAATATCTATGGCTAATTCAAGATCGCAACTTAAAGCATCAATCGTTACCCCGAAACTGTTATGTCCACTAAAATTATTTATCCGCATCCCATAAGATTCCGCAAGTTCTGCAAGTTTAGCTTGGGAATATTTTTTTGTTCCTTTAGTCAACATCAATGAAAAAAGATTAGACCGGCCATTTGTTTTTTCATCTTCAGATCTTAACCCTCCTTCAATCGCCAAACAAAGGCTTACCATGGGTAATTTTTCTTTCTCCTTGAGGATTACTCTTATCCCATTATCTAAGTTTATTTTAGTTGCCGCCTTATCAATAATATGCTCCTTTTGATTATCAGATACGTTTACCTTTTCATCCTCTGTTTTCCGTTTTAAAACCACAGTTGTTGAATTATCTACATTTAAATATTTTTTTGCAACCCGTTTTAAATCCGCGATGCTTACCTGATTAATTTTATTTAAATATTTACGTGAAAAGTCATAATCTCCTGTTAAATAATAGCTTAAGGCCAGGTCACGTGCCTGGCCTGATAAATCCTCCAACCGATCAACATAATCCTTGAAAAGCTGCATTTTTGCCCGGGATAACTGCGTTTGAGAAATATTTCCCTTTTTTGCCCGGTTAATCTGCTCCCAAATAGCCTGCTTTACCTTTTCTTCGTTAATATCGGTATTAACGACACAAGTGATTCCAAAACTGCCCGGATCACGTGGTGTAAAATTAAAACAACTAATCGAACGTACTAATCCGGCTTTATAAACATTCTGATATAAAAGCGAACTTTTGCCTTCGCCTAAAATTATCGCTAAAACGTCTAAAGCAAACAGATCATTATCCGTGATACTTACGCTATGAAAGCCAATAATTAAATGCGGTTGGGCGAGGTTATAGTTTAGCACATTAGTTCTTTGAACCAACTGTTCCGGTTCAATATAAAATTTATCCTGAACATATAAACTTTGAGAAAAACTACCGAATTCCTGTGAAATTTTTTTTAAAGCTGATTCCGAATCAATATCACCGGCAACCGCAATGATCATATTATTCGGCTGGTATTTTTTTTTATAATAATTTTCTAGGTCGTTAAGGGTTATTTTCTCAAAAATATCCTCGCAGCCAATTATCGGAAAACGGTAGGGATGTCTGGTATATAGATCCTGCAAAAAAACACGTGATAAATATTTATCCGGGTCATCTAAACACATTTTCATTTCACTCTGAATTACCGCTTTTTCTTTATTAAACTCTTCTTCGCGAAATAATGGATTCTGGACTTGATCGGCAAGTATTTCAATCGCCGTATCAAAGTTTTCGGCCCGTAGACAAATTATGTAACCCGTGCTGTCAAATGATGTATAGCCATTATAGAAGCCACCGGCATTTTTTATCTGCTGTTCGATTTCCCGCGCAGTTTTGTTCGTGGTATCTTTAAACATCATATGCTCAAGCAGATGAGATATTCCACTACCCCAATAATCCGTTTCGCGCGCACTTCCGGTTTTTACCAACAAAAAAACTGCCACCAGCGAAACACTGTGGTCTTCGGAAATTAAAATCTGCAGACTATTCCTCAAGGTTTCTTTATCGATCGATAAGGCTGGAGTACCAAAGGTAAGATTTTCAGCATAGCTGACCGCAGAAAATGTAAGGTAAATACATATTGCAAAAATATAATATTTTACGAGGATATTTTTCGTATGCATTACAATTAAAAAGGCAGCAGTGACAATACAATAAGAAATTTGCTTAAGGCTAAAGTTTAGCAATTCATAATTTTGCTTTTCAGATAATTAATCAAAAATCCGCCAGTATATTATGGTGGACTGGCGCCCTCCATAAAAATTGGCGGACAGTGATTAATTCACCCGCCCTGTATTTTGGCGGGTCATTAAAGTTAATATTTTCTGCTTTTTGAGCTTTTTCTTTTTCTTCGTTTTATTTCGCTTGGTTTTTCGTAATGTTTGCGTGCTTTAAGTTCTTTTAAAATTCCTGACTTTTCTATCTTTTTTTTAAATCGGCGCAGGGCTTTTTCCAGTGGTTCTCCTGCTTCAACTTTTATCCTATCCATTTTGTTGTCACTCCCTCTGTTTATAGATTAAATGTGTAGACAATACCCGTAGCACAAACTACGTATATTCTATGACAATGTCCGTCTGCGAATTAAATCCCTGTCCGCCAAATCCGCCGCTTATACCTTGGCAGATTTTCAGCTTTCTGAGGACAAAACTATCTGTTCAGCGGATGTTTAGTTTATTTTAATGACCCGCCATGGTTTTTGGCGGGGAATTTACCCACCGTCGTATTAGCGGCGGGAGATTATGTTTATGCTTTTACTATGGTGTATATTAATTAACTGCAAGAAAATTACGAAAAATAATTCTTATAAGAACCACCTTGATTTTAGCAAGATCAAACAGTTTTGTCAAGATAATCTTCTAATCGGATAATTACACTTGAAAAATACGGATTATCCCGCCGACTATTATTTGTAAACATTTGCCGCTCATCAGCAGCTATTACTACTGAAAAAAGTTTTAATTTCCAATCACCGTCCCCCGTCGCCACAGAAAAAAACAGAGCATTTTCCCTATGCGTGGGATCTCTATGAACTACGTCTGTGGAGATTCCACTTCAAAAGAAATTACGAGATTAAAAGTAAGTTCTTCACGGTCAATTTTTTCGGGGATTGCCGGGAATGGTGTCGCCGCTTCAATGCTTCTTATTGCCGCCTTTTGTAAAAACTGATCTGAAGCTGAATTCTCTTCGATTATCTGTACACAATGTAACTGGCCTTTTTTCGTAATCGTAAACGTAAGAAAGATATCTCCGCGCTTGAATTGTGCCGGATAGATAACATTGCGGCGGATTTTTTCACGAATATTGGAATAATAATCCAAATAAATTTTAGATTCTTTCAGACTTTGCGCTTGCCTTTTGTAAAATTCGTTTGTCTCATCTCTGATATTAACCTTTTTTGTTCCGGGGACCGAGCGTTTGTAAACTGAGACGGTATGCTTTTTTGTGGTGATCGCGGTAGATTTTTCTTTTTTTGGTAAATATATCGGCTCGGACGGCAACGCTGTCTTTTCTGCTGGCAATGATAGCTTATCCTGAGAAGAAATAAGATATGTTACTTCAATATCCGCTATTTTAGCTTTTGGAAAAAAATATTTGCTGCAGAACGCTCTGGGTAAAAACAAGGTTGCATGTAAACACATCGAAATTAGCAGTGCCGCTTGAAATGTCTTATTTTGTTCAATCATTTATTATTCACAATTTTCAATTACGTTCTATTTTTTAGAACAGATGGTAAATATCCGGAAAATGCGGTGCATTTTCCGTGCATGAATATCCTCAAGAGCAAGTTCTTGAGGATATTCATTTAGTCTTCCTTTTGCACCTCGGTAATAAGTTCTGGATTTTTATCTAACACCCTTAAAAATGCTTCGACAACTTTAGGATCAAACTGTGTGCCGCTGCATTTCTTAACTTCCGACATTGCCATATCCTTAGTAAAACCTGTTTCGCGATACGGACGGACGGTTACCATTGCGTCAAAACTATCGGCAACACTAATTATCCGTGCACCAACTTTTATCTCTTCACCTTTAAGACCAGTGGGATACCCTTGCCCGTCATATCTTTCATGATGCTGCTTTACAAATTCAATAACATCACCTAAAAAAACCAACGGGCTTAAAATTTCTGCGCTCTTTCCTGGGTGTAATTTTATCTCCGCCCACTCTCCGGGAGTTAATTTGTCGTTTTTGGTCAAGATATAATCATGCACGCCAATCTTCCCTAAATCATGCAGCTGACATGCCAGTCGGATATTTTCTGTATCTTTTTCACCTAGTCCCATCTCCTTGGCAATCTCAACAGCATACCTGGTCACGTGTTCTGAATGATTACGCGTATAATGATCTTTGGCATCAATCGCTGAAGTCAATGCCTTGACGGTCCGAATATAAGTTTCCGTAAGCGAAGTATATAACCGGGCGTTTTCAACCGCAATTGCCGCTTCATTCGTCAACCCTTTGATAAATCCAAAATCTTCTTTAGTAAACGGTTCTCCGGACCTTTTATTATTAACGTTAATCACGCCAATAACGTCATTCTTTACGGTTAAAGGGACGCTAATAAAAGAATGGGTATAGTATTGCTCTTTATTGGTTGGAGTAAATCTTGTCTCTTGCGCAAGATCTTCGACTAATATCCCTTCGCTATTTTCAATAATCCAGCCGGAAATTGACTCTCCTATTTTAATTCTGGTATTACGAATAATGTCCTCGGTTAACCCCCGGGCCGCCTGAATGGATAATTCCTGCCGGTTTAGATCAAGCAATAAAATCGCGCATTTTTCAATATCTAAAACCGTACAAATTCTATCCACGATCGTTTTTAAAACTTCATCCAATTTTATACTGGATAAAATATCGCGGCTGATACTAAAAAGAAGCGATAACTCTTTAGTTCGCTCCTTAACCTTTTCTTCTAATTTGACATTTTGTTCTTCTAATTCCTTCATCAGTCTTTTATTCATAAACGATAAATTCTGCAAGTCAACCGCTCTTTTTATCACTAAAGAAATCTCTTCAATATTAAAAGGCTTGGTAATATAATCATAAGCACCTTCTCTTATTGCCGATTGGATAGTTTCGAAAGAAGGGTAACCGGTCATGATGATAACAATTGTGTCTGAATTAGCAGATTTTACTTCCTGCAACACCTGTATTCCATTAATATCCGGCATTTTAAAATCTACCATAACAACATTGTAATTATCTTCTTTAAACGTTTTCAAACCGTCACGTCCGGAGTTAGCATAGTTAACAATATAGCCCCGGTCTTGTAATAAATCTCTCAAAAATTCACACATCACTAATTCATCATCAATAATCAGAATCTTTGCCGCTGACATTTATAATCTCCCAATCTCTATTAGACAAAATCAAGCATAATAAAAAAATTTTTCTCGTATAGATTACCCTATGAAAACCGTAAGGTTTTCAAGCTTTCTCCTTATTATATAAAAATTCTTTTTTCCTTTTGGCCTACATTTTCTTTATTAAAAGAAAATGTCAGGTAAACTTATTGCCGCAGGCAATAAGTTTACTGTTTATTTCTAATTTTGTTAACAATAGCAATAACTTCTGTTACATTAAATGGTTTATGTATACAAGTTACCGCCCCATTGGTCATTGACTCTTCAAGGGCATGTATCGGCATACTATCCATCATAACCACCGCAGTATTCGGAGTAAGCTGCCTTAACATTTTAAGTGTTTTTACCCCATCCATAACCGGCATGTGCACGTCGACAAAAGCAATCGGGAAAAATTTTTCTTTTACAATACGTTCTGCCTCTTTGCCATTATTAACTGTCGTTACCTTATATCCCTCATCCTGTAAGATATCAATAAATAAATTACGCATTATCTCTTCATCATCTACTACGAGAATTTCTAAACATTTATCCATTTTTTTCTCCTCTGTTTTTTGCTATACAGCAAAATCATGATCCCTCCTGTTTGCTCTGTTCTACGGCCTTTTTCATCGCTTCTCTTATCTCATTTATATCAAACGGTTTATGAATGCTAGTAACCGCGCCTTCATGTTCTGCCATTTTAAGGAGAAGGTCGGGATAGCTATCCATCATGACAATTGCTGTCTTCGGGCTGATCCGTTTTAAAGCCGAGAGAGTCTGTACGCCATCCCTTACCGGCATATGTATGTCTATAAAAGCAGCATTGAAAAATGTTCTTTTGGCTATGTCTTCTGCTTCCTTTCCATCAGCTGCCGTAACAACATTATATCCTTCTTCTTGCAGTATATCTGTAAAAAGACTGCGCATTACCTCTTCATCATCGACGACTAATATGTTGATATCCTGCTTTGCTTGTTCCATAAAAAAATTAAATATGAAAACACGATTTTTTTCATACAATATATCAACAATCAGCTATATCTTTGCCGGAGGTAAAAAAATTATAAACTTCGTTCCTTTTCCTTCTTCACTCACCACCTCGATTGCGCCCTGATGATCTTTAATAATCTGGTAACTCACCGCCAGTCCTAATCCTGTTCCTTTATCTTTTGTCTTGGTTGTGTAAAATGGTTCGAAAATACGGGGAATATCTTTTTCAGGAATTCCCATTCCGGTATCACTGAATTCAATCTTTATTCCCCATGGTGATTGTTGAATACCTTCATATCGCATGTTCTCCGTCACAATTGTCAAATCACCGCCATCAGGCATAGCCTGCTGGGCATTTAAAATGATGTTCGTAAATACCTGTTGCAGCTGGTTTGTTATCCCCATGGTCTTGGATAAATCCGGATCAAGACTGGTTACCAGATTTATATTTTTCAGTTTTAATTGATGTCCAATAATCGAAATCGTCTCTTCGATTGCATGGTTAATATCCAGCACTTCCTGCTTAGCAAATATTGGTTTGCGGGAAAATTTAAGCAGGCTTTCGACGATTTTTTTACAACGGGTTGACTCTCTTTCAATCGATTCGATATATCTATTGCATGCCTTAAATTCTTCTACGCCAAAGTTGGGCCGTTTAAATTTTTCCAGCATAAACTGAGAATATCCCAGAATCCCACCCAAAGGATTATTCAGTTCATGGGCGACCCCGGCTCCCAACTGCCCAACCGCAGCCATCTTTGCTGATTGGACAAGTTGCGCCTGTGCCTCTTTCAATTCTTTAGTGCGTTCCTCAACCTTTTGTTCCAATGTCCGGCTGTAATTTTCTATTTCATTCCGCGACCTTTTGAGTTCGGCTGTCATCTGATTAAAAGATTTTGCCAGTATACCGATTTCATCTTTCGCGTGCACATTTACCTGATAAGTTAAATCTCCTGCGGTAATCTTTTGTGTTCCCAGAACTAATTGACGAATAGGTCCAATGATTATCCCGACGAGAAAAAACGTTATGATGATCCCGATTATAATCACGATTGCTGTTAGTAAAATAATCTGAATGGTTATGTTTTTTATTTCATTATTTATATGTGCCAAAGAAATTCCGATCTGGGCAAAACCGATTAACTCTTCTTTTACCGTGGTTACCTCTTCAAACCCCATAAGTTCTATTTCTTCACGACCCAAAAAAATCTGCTTGGTCTTAATCAAAGACATAATATTATACATCGGTTCATTATCCTCGGAAATAAACGGTGTTAATATTGGTTTAGACATATTTTCTGCATTTTTAATATCTGCGTCCGGCAGCTCAATTGCCCGATTATCTATAGGATTTCCGGATAAAGCCAAAATTTCTTTTTCGCGGCTTTGTATCAGACAATAGACCACATCCTCTTCTTCTAATAAACCTTCGACCAACATAACCAGCGGTTGTTTATTTGCGGTCAAAACTCCGTACTCGCTGTTAACCGCAATATTTTTTACTAAAAATTCCCCTTTATTCAATAAATCTTTTTTGCGATGCCTTATTTCGTTTTTAATATAGTAATAACTTAACGTCGCAGACGTTAAGATAATAATTCCCGAGATTGCTAATATGAATTTTGTCGGTAATGCCAGCTTAGCTATTTTCGAACCAGCCATTAATATACTCCTCTCCATAAATTAGTGCCAAAGGCACTAATTTATGGTATCATTCAAAAATATCCCGTGCCGCTTTTAATATCTGTTCAGGAATTTCTATCCCGATCTGTTTTGCGGTTCTACGATTAACCGATAAGTATAATTTTCTCGGGAGAGTAACCGGTAATTCCCGGGGCATTTTTCCTGACAATACCGCGGCAGCTAATTCACCCGACTGTCTGCCAATATCTTCCAGATCATAGCTTATGCTAAATAATGCGCCGGCTTTAACATAACCCGCAGAAAGTCCCATAAAAGGTTTTCTGTGCCGTAAAGTGGTCAGAATAATGAATTGGGTAGCCTGCAGGGTAAAAATAGTACCATCCGCCACTCCCCATAAAACATCTATTTCTTTTAGCAACTCTTCTAACGCCTCGGGAACGTTTTTTTCGGAGTAAACCTTTTTTGCAACTAACACCAGCCCCATTTCCTGGACGGTCTTTGCTGCCTCATCGATTAAAAATTCCGTTTCCTTGGGATTGTAAAGTACGCCAATTTTCTGGGCATTTGGTATAACCTGTTTAATGTTTGTAAACTGGTCTTTTACAGAAAGATCCATCGCGGCGCCAGTAAGATTATTTCCTGAAGACTCAAGTGAATCGACAAATCTTAACATCACCGGATTAAGCACTAAAGAAAAAACCACCGGGATATCGGTTGTACTATTTTTTGCAATCTCGGTTGCCAATGACCCCAGGGCTAAAATTAAATCCGGTTTTTTTTCGATGATTTTTTTTGCGGCGCGATAATTTTCTGCTTCTGTACCGGCAAAATCTAAGGTGATATATTGCGGCTTAATACCTTTTTGTTTAAATACGTTAGTAAACCCCTCCAATGCAATATTAAACGGCGTAACGTTACGGCTTTTAAAAACAGCAATTATCGGCTGACCCTCGGCTTGAACAAAGTGAATTGCTCCAATAAAAATAATGAACGTAAATATAAAAAAACACCTGATATTTTTTTCTGACATGAAATTTACCTTCTTTTTGTCACTTGCTATTTATTATAAACAATTGACCGGTTCATTTTCAACGAAAATCAGACTGGTTTATATTTTATCAGTAATTACCATATAGTTATAGTTTTTTTCGTCGTGACCATAATTTATAGGCCGGTATCCCACTTGCGACCAATGCGATGCCGAACAGCGACTCTTGTGGTTTTTGCCCAAAGACAATAATCACGATAAGAATATTAGACAAAATAAAAATAATCGGGACAAAAGGATATCCCCAGCATTTAAATGGCCTCGGCATATCCGGTGCCTTGTATCTTAATATAATTAAAGACACACCCACGAGCACGGAAAACATCGCAATAACAAATGAGGTAAAAATTAAAAGTTGTTCAAATGTTCCTGAAAAAATAAGCACGGTAACACAAATCGCCTGTAAGAGTAGTGCCCAATGCGGCGTTATATATTTAGGGTGTAGGTGTGCTATTTTATCAAAAAAAATCTTATCTTTGGCCATAGCAAAATAAATTCTTGCGCCGGTCATGATCATTACATTTAAACAACCAAGTATGGAAATTAAAATTAGGATATTAATCGGAACGGCCATCTTGCGTCCAAAAAGACTTATTGCTGCCAATGCCCCGATATCCAGTACATTCTTCATCTCTTCTAAAGGCAGTGCATAAAGGTAAACACAATTAACTAATAAATAAAGACCAATGGTTATAAGTGTACCCAGCAAAAGCGCCAATGGCACGTTCCGCTGGGGGTTCTTAATTTCACTCGCAATATACGTTGCCCCGTTCCAGCCGGAATAAGTAAAGATAACAAACATCAGACTCACGGCAAAAGGCCCAATAACAGAATAACCCGCAGTGTAATGCCAAAAATTTTCGTAATTGACCATGGTCCCTTTTCCAATGGCAAAGGCAAAAATAGATATCAGCAATAACGGCAGTATTTTTAAAACTGTCAATACATTCTCGATAAAACTACCCCACTTAATCCCAATATAATTAATATATGTCAAACAATAAACCACCAGTAATCCCGCAAGTTGTCCTTTGTTAATTGAAAAAGAAAAAACATTTCCAATATTTACCGTAAAGATTACAAAAGAACTGCCTAACCATGGGGAAAAATTGGCCAAATATTTGGCAAAGGCAATACTCGATAAAGCAATCGATGCAGAAAATGACGCGAAAAGGGCTGTCCAGCCGACAAGGAATCCGATAATCGGTGAATATGCCCGTTTTAAATAAACGTATTCGCCGCCTGAATGCGGCATGGAAGCCGCCAGTTCCGCATAGGTTAGTGCCCCGGTAAAAGCAAAAATTCCGCCAACTACCCAAGTCAATAAAATAAGAAATCCCGAATCCAGACTTGCGGCTTGAAACCCTGTTGAGGTAAATATTCCCGTACCAATTATGTTTCCGACCACGACCATAATTGCACCAAATAACCCGATTTTTCTTGCAAATGTTTTTGTGCTGCTCATTCTATTCATTCGCCCCTTTCTTCTCTTATAATTCCTCTATTAACTTTTCAATCTGTTGTAACGTTGCTTGCGCCCTTATTCCGTAAATAGAATTCAATTCCAAAGCATCGTTTAAAATTTTACGCGCTTCGAGAACTGAGGTTCTGGCACTGGTATAATCTTTAAGTTCTTTTTCAACCCATGCCTTTAAATAATAGCAATCGCCTAAATCTACATACAGTTTATATTCATCAGGAGTAATGCGATAGATCTTTTTATAATATTCTATTGCCGTGTTAAAATCTTTTAGCGCATCTTTATTTTGCCCGATTTCTTTTTTTAATCTTCCCCAGTGATAATAAAGATACCCCAGCGCATCATATCCCGCTACTGAAGTTTCTAAGGTTATCGAATTTGCCAGTTTTACTTTTGCTAACCCCATATATTTTTCTGCTTCTTTATAGCGGGCATTGACAAACATTAATATAGCATAATTTAAATAAGCACGTCCGAGTTCAATATCATTATAATAAAAATCCGGCCTTTTTCGATCTGCATCTTTCAAATAGGAAATTGCCTGCTGAAAGCTGGACTTGGCTTCATAAAAATTGCTGTTTTTTATGTATAAATTCCCCCGCTGTGAATATAAAAAACCTAAGACCAGATATGCAATGTATGGATTTTTATCTATCCCCAGCGCTTCTTTGGCAATATCTATTGCTCCTTCGGTCACTTCAATCTTACCGGCTACTTCTTGAAAATAAAGTTTAAGCGTCTGATGTATTTTATGATAATACTCAACTTTTCGCTTATTTTTTAATAAACCGATGTACGAACCGTAATAAGCCGACATTAGTGGACTCATATCTATTGCTTTTTTCATATATTGAATAGCTAAGGCAATATCGCCCGTATGCTGATAAAATACCGACATTTGCGCCGGAACCACGGAAAAATAGGGAAAATCTTCCGATGCCTTTTTTAGTGTTTTAACCGCATCTTCTAATTTATTGTTATGGAAATAGGTTAAGGCAAGATAAAGGTATTGTGCAATATCAGGTTCATTTTTTAATTTCTGTTTGTATATTCTGATTAATTCCAAATGGTTGCCTTGGGGAAAAAGATATTGTGAAACGGCGCGGTTTATTCTTAAAAATTTTTCATAAACGCCATTATTATAAAACGAGCCAAGATTATATGTCGTATCATATAAAATCAGCAGTCCTTGGATATTTAAAACTTTAAACACCTTATCAATGTTTTTGTACACTTCTTGCGAATCAATATACATTAAAACATTCTGTACGCTGACAAGATCGTATGGCGGCCGGAAATTTTCCGGTAAATTAACCGGCAAATCAGTCAGGATATTTTGTTCTTTAAAGATGATGTGTTCCTTAAAAAAATTCACGTCTTTTATACTATATCCGTTATCCACTTTTATAAAATATTTCATAATTTTCTGCTTTATTTCTTCGGGAACGCGCAAAAAGGCATCTTCAGGAAAAGTCATTTTTTCCGCAATCTCCACGACCCGCTGATCATAATCCGTCGCTAAAATATAAAAATCCTTAATCCCCAGCTCAAGCAGTGCCATGGCAAAGGTTAGTGGTTCCTGTCCGGTCGAGCAGGCAAATACTTTTAGTTTTAATGGTCGATTTTGCGCTTTTGCTTTTGCCGCCAGTGGTGGTATATACCTCAGGAATTCTTTAACCTCAGTCCAGTTACGGTAAAAATAGGTACTGCTTAAAGTATAAAACTTTACCGATAAGGAAAAAAGCAATTGATCATCTACTTTATCCAACTGACCAATGCCATTTGACAGTAAATAATTATTCAGGTTTTCACTCAATTGATATTTATCTTTATCACTTAACTCGATAAAAAATACCGTCTTATACCGCCTTTTGATTTTTTCGGCTAATTGATCATAGGTATTATTGTTTAATTTATGATCTTTAAGAACGGTAATATATTCGGCTATTGCCGTATTGATCATTTTTGCCGGTAACAGGCGATCATCCACATGTTCCAATAAATTAGCTATGTTATTTAGCACGTTAAAATCATTAATTAAAAAATACCAGTCATAAATTTTGCTCCCATCCTGTTTATATCTGACAAACGGCTTATTTAGAAACTTTATTAATTTTTCTTTTGACAGCTCAAAATCTGTTATAAATTCTGTATCGCCTAATACCGCGGGGGCGGTGTAATTATCTAAAGGAGCGGTGATATCAAACAAAAGATTATAAGGATTTTTTATGGAAACATTTCCCGATACGGCAATCATTCTCTTCGCGGGATTGCTGCCCAAGCGGGCAAGAATACTAACTACATTCTTATCGTGCATTAGATCTTTGACCAGCGCATTATCAAAATATACCTTTTCTGCAAATTTGTCCGAGCTCGTAAACAAATGCCGCTTTTGATTAGCCTGATTGGGTTGGATATCTTTTGCACTTAAGGTATGTGTTAACCAGCTAATTATCTTTTCCTCGACTTCATGCCGGACATCGGAAAGAAATAATCTTGTCCCGTGTCCCTTTTGATTATATATTTTTAATTCTTTAACCCCTTGATAATTCTCATAAAGATGTTTGCCGGATGCATAGTTTTGTTCTGTTTCATCTAAAAATACTAACAGGCTAATATCTTTTTTAGCTATATTTTTTATCTCGTTTTTAACTTCGACTCCCAGATAATTAAATGCCGGAGACATCAATACCATGCTGCATATATTATTAGATACAGCCGCAAGTTGTATCGCAACATTACACCCAAGGCTCGCACCAATAAGCCCAACCCTCTCCAGATCAACGCCCGGCTGCTGCAATAAAAAATCTCTGGCCGCAGTTGCATCCTTTATCATGTCTTGATATGCGGCATATTTAAATTTTTGCCAATTAATATCCTTGCCTTTTTGCACGTTACTTTGGCCATGTCCGCGCAGGTCAATTGCCAGCACAACATATCCTTCCTGCTGTAATTTTTGCGCAAAGGCATGCCAATCCTCTTTGCTCCCCTGCCACATATGAAAAAGCATCACTGCCGGCCTGCTGTTTGTATCCTGATGAAAATATAAAGTGCCTTTGATAATCACGCTATCACTGGTAGAAAACTCCACGGTTTTTACCGGATATTCCATAGAAAATGCCAATCTGGCATTAAAAATAACCAATAACAAAAATATAAATACTACCTGATTAAAATTTTTCACCTTCTCTACTCCTGGCAATCGCCCTGAATTCGTCAATGTTTTTTTTAAGATTCCTGTCTAATTGTATTGCTCTCCTAAAATCTTTTCCCGCCTTTTTCTTTTCTCTCTGTAAAACATAGATCCTGCCCCGGGTAAAATAACTGAATGCATGATCTCTATTCAGTTTAATTGCACCGGATATATCCCGCATTGCTTCATCTAATTTATTTAACTCCATAAGAATAAGCGCCCGGTTGTTTAAAGAAAAAAAGTTTTCCGGTTCTAACTCGATGGCAATATTGGCATTTTCTAATGCCTTTTCTAATTCATGCAGATTATAAAATACCCAGGCAAGATTATTATGAACAATATGATCAAGGCGGTTAATCTCTAATGCGCGGTATAAATCTTTTAGCGCCTGGTCATATTTTTCAAGTTCCGTGTACAAAAAAGAACGTGCAATATATGCACGTATTAACTTCTCTCCGCTATTGTTCTGACCGCGTTCGGATTCAATTATTTTCGTGTTCGCGGCGATCTTTTGCTCAATATTCGAAATGTTTGGCAGATATTTCCAATTTTTAAAATTTGCGGCAAAAATAACATCCGCTAAGACAAAAACCAAATATACAAATACAAATAAACCAATTAATAAATTCCCCTGCCCATTCTCTTCTTCAATTATGTTGCTAATTCCGTTCACCCCCTTAAATATGCGAGTTGCGCTGTTTAGCCGGCAATTTCCGATTCCTGTTTATTATTATCTTCCGCTTCTTCTTTTAATTTAAACCGCTTTACTAAATTTGCCAAACTTGCCGCCATTTTTGATAATTCTTCGGATGAAGAAGTCATTTCTTCCATCGATGAGGTTTGCTGCTGGGTTGAAGTTGAAGTTTCCTGCGCTGCGGACGAGCTCTCCTGGGCAATTGCCGCCAATTCCTCAATTGCCTTAACTACCCCTTGGGTAACCTTAAGTTGTTCCTGGGCTGCGGTTGAAATATCCGTAACCATTACCGCGGTCTTTTCTACGGTAGTAATAATCTCACTGAGCGCTTTTCCGGCCCGATTAACCACTTCTCTTCCACTGGTAACTTCTTTTGAGCCCACCTCGATTGTCCCCACTGCCTTACCAATCTCCGTCTGTATCCCTTTGATTAATCCGCCAATTTTAGTTGTTGCATCCGCTGACCCCTCCGCTAATTTTCTGATCTCCTCCGCGACCACGGCAAAACCGCGGCCGGTCTCGCCGGCGCGTGCCGCTTCAATCGCGGCATTTAATGCCAAAAGATTGGTCTGGTCAGCAATCTTCGTAATTACTTCCGTAATTTCACCAATTTGCAGAGAACGTTCATTTAAGGCACGGATTAAATTCGTGGCAATCGTTACAACTTCCGCAATTTTATCCATCTTTCCGACTGTTTCTTCCGTTGCCTCACCTCCGACTTGCGCCCGGTCCCTGGCTTGCTGTGAGGCCTCGGCTGCATGCTGAGCATTTTCTGTCACTTGCCGTACCGACCCAGACATTTCATCCATAAGCTTAGATATTTCCCCCATACGTATTGCCTGGGTCGTAACCCCTTTAGATATCTGCTGGATGGTTGAAGAAATTTCCAATGTTGATGCATTCATGTGCTGGGTAAATGAAGACATCTCTTGCGCCGAGGAATTTACTTTCTCTGCCGTGTTTCTAATCTGGCCAACAATATGGTGGGTACTTCGAATAAGCGTGTTAAACCCATCCGCTAACTGCCCAATCTCATCTTTTAATTGAATATTTACCTGTTGGGTTAGGTCTCCTTCTGCCGCGTTCTGAGCTCCTAACAGTAATAATTTAATTGGATAAATTAATCTTTTTACCCCGGCAATAGTTACTACCGTACTAATCAGAATGATTATAAGGGTTAACATTATCGTAGTATTAGTGATGCGTTTGGTTAACAAATCCGTATTTTTAAGAGAGATGCCCACGCGGGCAACCCCGATCTTGCCTTTGCTTGTTTCTTTCAATTCCTTATCTTCCGAAAACAACCCCATTTCCAACTCCGAAAATCCTCCGCCAATTGAATACACTGGCACGGTAATATCATATAAAGATTCCCTGTTTTTATTTTCATATACCTCAACAACCGGTTCAGTCGCGGTTATTGCTTTTGCATTTATTTTACCACCCAATCCCAGTTCTTCCATGCCGCTTTCACTACTTGCTAAAACATTACCTTCTAAATCTTGAGTTATGGCGTAAACCACGTCATCCTCTTTCATCACCCCATCAATAAGCTTAGAAAGCATTTCGCGGTTGGCAATCAATACGCCATATTCACTGTTATAGGCTAAATTTTTCGCTAAAGAAAGCCCGCGTTTTCGCAGATCCTCATATGCCTGTTGATTTACATATCTTATAAAATAAAAACTCAAGCTGCTGGCAACAATAATAATTAGTAAGGCAATTGAAATTACGGCCTTAAGCTGTAATCCGATCCTAAATGTTTTATGAGAAATATCCATATATAACCTCCTGCATCAATACGTTTAATTATTATAGCTACTTAAAAATTTCATCTGCTTTTGATAATACTTTCGCCGGGATTTTTATCCCCATAATATCAGCAACTCGTACATTTATAGCCAGGTCCGGGTCCGTTGGTAAATCTACCGGAATATCCCCGGGCGCCTCTCCTTTTAACACCCGTATAATCATCTCCCCGGTTTTTCGGCCGATATTTTTATAATTACAGTACACGCCCATTAATGCCCCGGCTTTTACAAAACTCGGAGAAAATCCGATAAATGGGATCTTATTGCGTAAACTAAATAGCAGGATAAACTGGATAGACTGAGAAGTAAAGACCGTTGTATCTACCGTTCCCCAGAGAACATCAATCTTTCCATTAAGCGATTCTATGGTTTTAGGCACATCAGCTTTGGAAGAAACCGGCAGCGCAACCAATTCTAATCCAAGTTTTTCTGCAGCTTCTTTTGCTTCCTTAACCACTCCTGCGGTTTTATCCCGGTCATAGACAACTCCAATTCTTCGTGCCGTGGGAATAATTGATTTTATCACCGTAAACTGTGTCTCAACGGAAATATTAATACTAACCCCGGTTACATTGTTACCTGGACGTGTCATGCTATTAACTAAACCTTCCTCAAGCGGATTAATCACCAGGGAAAATACTACCGGGATATCAGAGATTTCATTTTTAACGATAATACTTGCCTTTGAGCCAAGGGTTAATATTAAATCGCTTTTTTTATCTTTAATTTTTCGGGCCATCGCCTGTCCCTGCGGCGTACTATCTTCGAAATTATAATAGGTAAAATTAGGCGTGTATCTATTTTTTTTCAATATCTCGCCAATCCCTTCCACAATACTCTGATAAGCATTAAGTTCCCGATCGATAAAAACAGGTATGTCCACTTCCGCCGCGGCAAGCGGATTTATCATGGATAGTAAAAAACAGAGGGAAAATATAAATAACCGTACACTTTTTTTTCTCAGGTTATTTATCTTCAATAAAACCATGGTAACCTCATGCGATATAATTACCTGCCGCTTTAAAATCCGCAGACATAGCCCTTGGATGTCAGAAAAACCTTTGTGCTGTACATCGTCTCCGTTTGCTGGCTCGGTTTTTAAATAATTGCCGCTTATTAGATAATTACTGCCAAATATATTAAGCACAATCGAGTTTCCCACTTTTTCTTCTCCTGTTTTTCTCTTTTATTTGTAAAAACACTGTTTTACCCGCACACGAAAAAGTCATTGTGTAAACCCGCGGCGCTGCACTTTACTCGACAATTTCCGCCTTATCGATAATTGCCTGAGGTATCAATAAATTTATTTTCTCCGCAACCTTTAAATTTAAAACTAAATTAACCGTTTGTGGAGACTGGATGCCAATATCAGCCGGTGTCTTTTCCCCGCTTAAAATTTTATTAGCAATATCTGCGGCCTGTCTGCCTAAATCTTGACAATCAACATCCAAACTGAATAATCCCCCTTTTTTTACAAAGGTTTTAGCCGGACATAGTAACGGTATCTCATTACTTAAACTAAAAAACAGCAATCCTTGAAATACCGTGCTATTTACAACAACCGGGTCGGGAATTACCCAAAAGGCATCGATCTTGTCTTGCAAATATTTAATCGTTTTAGAAATCTCTGATTTCGACTCCATCTTTACATCAACAATAGTTAGATCTAAAGCCAGCGCTTCTTTTTTAGCTTCCTTAATTATCTCGGTAGTTCTTTGCGGATCGTATATCACCCCTACTCTTTTAACCTGCGGGGCGATGTTTTTTAAATGTATCAGTTGATATTTAGGTGCTACGTCTAACCTCACCCCACAGATATTGTCGCCAACTAAACCATACCGGACAGGATTCACGACCATGCTAAAAACAATCGGGATATTTGAGATATTCAGTTTAGCCAGCTGGGCGGCTTTGCTGCCAAGGGCAAAAATTAGGCGGGGAGACTGAAACCGGATTCGCTCGATGATATTTTTTCCTTTATTTAAATCTCCGTGCAGCCAATATTCGGTCGTCCGCCCCTCATAAGCATCATTAAATCCTTTAAGCACCAACGGATAAATACTATAATCCTCACCAACAATAACCGCAACATCCGCGGCATCGGCTTTAATACACCATACCCCCATTAATACCCATACTAAAAATAAACCGACAATTACTGCCCGCTTTTCTTTTCTCATCTTCACTCCTTTGCACCATTCCGATATTCCATCATCGTCGAAAAACCTTTGCTTCTCATCAAAACGATAATGAATCTCCCGCTCAGCAAGAGAAGGGGTATCTTCATACATGGAAAATGCAATCATTTTCCGGTCATCCGCCTAGGCGGATGCAAGCGAAATTGTCTTCGCTTCCGCCACGGCGGATCTTCGACAATTTCGCAAAAAACAAAAACCTTTTACCCTCTAGCTTGCTACCGGGAATACTCAAGTTTATCCACGCACAAAACATGTTCTGTATCCGGGATGTTTTCTAAAAGGTATAAGTAAAATTAGCCGTAATCCTTCTTGTTATATCAGCAGTATCTATCGGATAATCATCATACTTATTATCAAAAAGATTCCAAACGGACAATGCTACTTCCGCATTATTATTTAACAGTCTAAGTTTATAACCCAGGCGCACATTAACAATAAGATAATCGTCTGCTTTCCCTCCGCCGATTGTTCTGCCTTGAAGGGGAGGATTTGCAGAATTGTACCAGGCATATTCTAACCAGTTTGTAGAACCTCGATAATGGAGAGAAACATTTGCTGAAATTCTATTTGCAAACTGCGCTCTTAGTTGAGCATTAAACATATGTTCTGGAGTCATCAACAAAAAGTCGCGATCACTAACATCATCCTCCCACATCTTATAATAGGTATAATTAAATACACCACTCAACCAGTCAGTAACCGGATACTTTAACTCTATTTCTGCCCCATACTGCATCAGGTTTTCTGCATTTACATAGTCTATTATTTGCGGCGGACCTAAAAATATAGTTCTTTTGGCAATATAATCAGCGACCTTAGTATAGAATAGATTAGTCTCTATACTCAATTTTTCAACCCATCCTCGGTAACCAATTTCCAAGGTCTCTGCTTTTTCAGGTTCAAGGGTTTCATATCCTGTGAGAATATAGGTGCCAGGGATCACATAACTTACATAGCTCTCAACAAAATCAGGATTGCGAAAGGCACTTGAACTGGTAAAACGAAAATGATGCTTCTCATTAGGAGAATAAAGAAAGGCTAAGCGGTGAGAATTGGTATCTCCAGTATTGGGGTGGAAATCAAACCGCAGTCCGGTATCAATACTAAAATTATCAGTAAGTTTATAAACATTATCCGCATATACGCCACTCATGTCGTGTCTGCGTTTACCGCAAAGAACGCTAAGAACTTTAACCTGGCTAACATTAGCTCCCCACACAAAGATATCGTTCCCAAAAGGCTCAAAAGAATGCTGGAATTCTGCACCCTGCAATTTCATTTGCGACGCAGCGTTCCTCGCCACTCCTTTAGAGTTACCACTATCCCAATGGTCCTTAAAAGACCAAAAAACACGAGAAATTATATTAGGGTCACGAGAGGTATATGATACTGCGGTAAAGTAATAGTCAGAATCTGCATAGTCTATCGCACCGGTGCTTTCAGAAAACCCATAACACTCTCGTAGATCCATATAGCTTCCCACAAGATTAACCTTAGAGTTATCATCAATAATATAATCAACACTGGCATTTGTTCGGGGATATTTGCCTACCGGGTTATCTAAGTAAGCAATAGAACCGGAAAAATTATCCCGATAATCTAACCCCAAAGAAAGCCGGTAATCTATTTTATTCTCTATTGAGCTTCCATGCAGGTAATTGCCGACAATTGTATTATCTTCTCCGACTGTTAAAGAAACTAACGTCCCCGGTATATCCTTAAGTTTTTTGGTAATTATATTCACTAATCCGAGCATCGCATTAGCGCCATAAAGAGAAGAACCAGGTCCTCGTAATACCTCTATCCTTTCAATTTCTTCTAAGGCTATTGGTAACGGATAGTACGCCGGGCGATTATACATATCCCATTGCCAAAGTACTCCGTCAATTAAAAGTAATGTTTTATTTCCTGGTAATTTTTCAAAACCTCTTATGCCGCCGGCAATCATATAATTAGCTGCGGTGTAGCCTATATGCACGCCTGGGGTCATAATAAATGCTTCACCAAGTTGTGTTGCCCCTAATTGCTTAATGTCTTCACTGGTTATAACTGATATTGCTGAAGGAGCCTCGACGATCTTCTGTTCCCTTTTTGCGGCAGTAACAATTATGTCTTCTCCGTAAATGAGCTCCAACTCCTCAATTTCTATTTCTTGGGCAGCGATTCTTAAAGAAAAAAAAGACAAAATCATCACCAGAGAAAAAACTATCTGATAAGACGCTACTTTAGTCATTCTTGTCTCCTGGCAAATATAACCGCATTGTCATATTTGCCGGTAAAATTATCTGAAGCTCAAAATTTATAGCTTGCACTTACTGTTACTCGCCGGCCGATTTCATCGGCTGAGACCAGTCCAAGGTTTGCACCCTCACGGTGTCGCTCCTCAAATAGATTATAGACGGCAATAGCAAACTCCAGGTTATCTTTGAACAGGTAGGCCACGCGGGTATCTACCGTGGTATAAGCATCAATCCTCACGGGCACGGTTACCGGAAAAATCGATGAACCGACGTCATAAAATTTATCTGCGTAATGGATACCCATATTTGCTGACCACCGATCAAACCTGGCGTTAAAACCAAAATTAAGCATATGCGCTGGAGAAACATCCAAATCATCATAGTCTTCTCTATGAATATTTTGATAGGTATAACTAACAAAGCCCGTCAGCCAATGAATAAGTAAAATATCAACCCCTAATTCTGCGCCCTGTTGATAGGCACTAGCCGCATTGGCATAACTTAATCCGGCGGGTTTAATTATATCTTGATAATCATTATAAAAAAGCGTTGCGTTTAGTTTGACTCTCTGGAACAAATAAGTATCATAAGCTAACTCATACGTGGTAATCTTTTCTTTTGTTAAAGAAATATTCCCCAGGGAAATAGCGCCCGGCATAATTGCCCCTTCACTATAAAACTGCAGTAAAGAAGGTATATAATAACCATTAGCAATCGTGAAACGCATGGTCTGGTCACTGCTCAGACCATAGATAATACTTCCCCGGCCTAAACCAATAAAATCCAACTCCGAAACATATTCTAACCGACCGCCTAACGTAAACATGAGCTGGTCATTGAAGCGATATTCATTTTCCGCGTTAACCGCGAAATCCTTTAAATCACATTTCTCCTTAACATTTGTATCATTGTTTATTGTCGTCAGATAAACATGCTTCAGATAACCGCCAAAAGTCGTAATATTATTATCCCATCTTACGATTTTCAAGACTTCAAACTCATAATTATTATCATCGTAATTAATCGTCTGTGAACTTAAGTAACAATCTTTACAATGACTGTTATAGAAAAACCGCGCCCACAAATCAGCGGTTTCATAATGCGCGCTAAGATATGTGTTTTCCGGATCACAAATACCGCCAACTACTCTATCGGTATCACCATAACGTCCGCTTAAAGATATCGCTGTTTCCTCATCAATATGATAAATCGTTTTCAAGCCATAGTAATCAGTATTAGCATCCCGGTCATCTATGCCTGGCTGCCAGCGTTTTGCCTCACGATGACCAACAGAAATACTATAATCCCAGTTCTCATGACTACCGCCGTGCAGAAAATTACCGGTTTTCGTATCATATTCACCCATAGTTATTTTTGTTTCCGTTCCATTTATCTGGTTAGGTGTTTTCGTAACAATATTAATAACCCCGCTAAAGGCATTTCCGCCATAGAATATCGCGCCAGGTCCTTTAATAATTTCAATGCGTTCTATCTCTTCCAACCCAATCGGCACGGCATCCCAGAAAATTACATTCGCATGGTAAATAAAGATGTTACTGCCATCTAAGGTAACTAAGACGTGTTGGCTATCAGGAAAACCACGAATACCCACAAAATGGTCCCCTGCTCTAAGCTCTCTCACCTCGATGCCACTTACCTGTCGTAAAACATCGGCAATACCTACTGCCCCGGAAGCGATTATTTCATCCGCGGTAATTACCGCGATACTGGATGCAGCCTCACTAATTGGTTGTTCTCTCTTTGCCGAGGAAAATACGAGCACTTCTCCGCCATAGATCTTTTCTAATTCGGCAATTTCTATTTCTTGCGCAAAAACTCCCCTGGTTAAAAGGACTAACCCCAAGAAAAAAAGACCGGTTATTCGATATCTTTCTACCTTACTCATTTTTAGCCTCCCATTTTCTTGATATCAAAATTCAATCCGTAAGTTTAGCTAAATAAATGCCTCGACAACATGTTGCGCGGCATTTTATCCGTTTTTAGCAGCAATATCCCTAATTTTAATTATACAAATATTTTTTCTTTTGTCAACATTATAGTTACAATAATTTTATAGTTGATTTCTGATTATATTAGATTTATAATCAAAGCATTATGAAAAAAACCATTTTAACCCTGCTCATAATAATTCTAATCATTCTAATTTTAGCCCCCTTTTTGGGATATTTGTACATCAACAAAATCCTGCTGCCTAAAAGAATAAAACCGCAATTAATAAAAATCATCCGCGAAACAACCGATGCTAATGCCACAATCGATGAAATGTTTCTAACTCCTGCCGGTAATATAATTTTTAAAAATTTTAGGCTCTCTGCGCTTGACTCTGATAAACAAATATTTTTATTTGGGCAGCTTTTGCTAAAAACGGATTACAAAAGACTATTATTAGTAATTACCCGCAAACACCCGGCTATTTTGCTTAATGCCGGTCTATCCGGGCTAAGAATTAATGCCGAGGATTTAGAAGTTAGCGGAGAACTCAATCTCACCGCTAAAATTTCTCCTAACTTTGCTGATTGGACTTCTTCAGATTATGAAGGAATACTGACTTTAAGTGAATTTGCGATTAAAAATATTCCGAAAATAAATTCGCTTAAAAATATTGGCGGCAAAATTAGTTTTAATAAAAATAAGATTTTATCTGAAGACCTCCGCGGATTTATTGCCGGTATTATTCCGCTGACCTTAGATATTTCCGTAGAAGACTATTTAAAAGATCCGAACATAACCCTGCAATTAAACACCTTAGACCTGAACATAGCCTGCAACCTATTAAAAACCCAAAACAATATCCTGCTCAATAAATTAACCGCCCGTTTAGGTGCGAGCATGTTAACTATCCATGGCACAATTAAAAACATCACTTCGCCAGAGGTTTATCTCACCGCTAATTTAGACGCAAATTTAAATACGCTCAGCGCCCTGCCCCTGGGGCAAGATTACTTACAAAATATAAACTTAAGCGGCCAAGTCAAAGCCGAGGGAACGCTCTCCGGCCCCCTAAGTAACCTTGACCAGTTAAAACTTTCTCTCTTATTTTCGTCTTCAAACATTACCATTGATAAGTTTTTACTGGAAGATATAAAAATCTCTGCCTTGATAAAGGACAAAAAACTAACTATTGATGAAGTTAGTGCTAATATATTTAACGGCAAATTAAGCGGCACCGCCGGCATTGACCTCACCGCTAAACTCCTGCCCTATGCGGTAAATTTAAGCATCGCATCATTCGAAATTTCAAACTTCACCCCAAAAACCAACGCAAACACAAATGATTTGACTGGCAAATTAAATGCCGATCTAAAAATTACGGGAAATATATCACAACTAGATAAAATTAATATTATTTCAAATTTCCTGCTTGATAAAATTTACTATAACGCTCACCCCCTGCCTGAACTTTTAGTTAATGCCGATGTTATATTAAAGGGGGATGAATTGGAGATCAAAAATTTTACCGCCCAGCAGAGCGAAACAAAGATTGCGTTAAAAGGCGAAATTAAAAATTTAACCCAAAGCTGTAACGCCCGCCTTGCGGCAAATATTAATCTGCCTTTAAATGACCTTGATAATTTACCGGAAGATTTTAACAAGTCAATTCGTCCATTACAACTTGCCGGCAAAATCAATTCCGATCTTGAGATCTTAGGTTTCTTGAAAAATCCAAAATTATTAATCATTAATGCAAAAACAACCTCGGCGCAGATTAAAATCATGCAGCATGAGTTAAACAACTTCGCGCTGGATACGGAGTTAAAAAATTTCATATTAAACGTCACTAAATGTTCTGCGGCATTCTATGACGGGGATCTGGTTACGCGTCTAAGTATTGACCTAAATAATAAAGCCTTACCTCTGGAAGGGACGCTTTCCCTCAAAGGTATAAATATTAAATCATATCGCGAGCAAAATAGTCCTCCGCAGTCAGAGCTCTCCGGTGATTTAAGCGCAGAGCTGATATTTAAAGGCACCGTTCTTCCCAAACAAGACTTAACATTACAATGTGCAATAAATGCACCTGACCTCGCTTATAAAAACACCTCAATCCCCGCGGTTAATATTGATACCCGGCTTGAGCTGAAAAATAACCTCTTGCGCATAGAAACCTTAACCGTAAAATCTGATGATTTAATAATAGACGCCCAGGGACAAATCCCGGATATTTTAAATCCAAACGCAGAAATCTCAACAAGACTGACACTCCCTCTTGAACTATTGGCACAATTTTTACCGGCACCAGCCGGACAATCCCCCCTTACCCTTAACGGGACAATCAACGGCACAGCTGATATTAGTTTACCAATAGGTGACCCGCTGATGATCAGTCTTAACGCACACCTTTTATCACCGCAAATCACCATAAATCAAATCTTACTATCCAATCTATCCACTGATATCCACATGCAGGAAAAACTCCTCAAAATCGCTCCGCTTGATTTTGTCATTGCCAAAGGAAAAACCAACGCGGCATTTTCTGCAAGTTTTACCGCAGACAGTTTCCCCTACACACTTAACGTAAAACTAGAAAATCTCGACTTAAACCAGCTAATCCAGCAAGTAAACCCCGCTACCAAGCAACTCTCCGGTATAATAAACGCTACCGCTAATTTAACCGGCCGCGGACCAGATCAAAATAATATTCAGGGAAACGTAGCGATTAATTTAGCCGATGCCCAGCTATACAACATAGATTTATTTAAAATTATTGGGGCACTAATTGGGGTACAATCACTTGACCGTTTTGATGTAACCCGCGGCCAGGCAACTTTTAAAATTGCAAATAGTGTAGCCGAGACTAATGATTTGGTTATTTCAGGTGAGGAGTTAGGGTTTTCTGCGATAGGAACGATCGGGTTTAATCAACAAGTAGACATGCTCGCGAGTATTAAGGCACCACCAGGCATCGCCTCGATTATACCAAAAAACCTTCTTGATATATATCTAACCGATGTCAATGGTAATCTATTCACTAAGGTAAAGATAACCGGACTAATAACAAACCCCGCGGTTGGGCTTACAATTGACAAACAACACCTTGAAAATGTTATTGAGAAAACAATTAAAAACAAAATTGAAGATAAACTAAAAGGGGCAATTTTTAAAAACCTGCCTATTCTGCCCAGGGCAAAATAGAATGACAAATGTCCCGCCATAAGGCATTGGCGGGCAGGCAAATTACAAAATCCAAATGAATCATTCAATAACCTAATCCCAAAATCCCCGCCAGAGGCGGGTCCACCTTTGACGGAAAAATATACATGGTAAAAAGACAAAATTGCCCAAAAAGTGAGAGAAAATTATGTCTTCGTTAGAAAACAACTTTTCCTGGGACAAACATGCAGCTTTTTTATAAATTGGTGTCAGTTTAAAATCAGTGAGGTCAGGATATGCGAAATAACTGTTCTTCTTCTAAAATACTACGGTATTTATAATATCTTTTTTGCCAATAGCCGCGTTTGAAATACCATAGCATCGCTAATCCCTGGCAAATATCTGAAGCATTTATACCGAGCCAGATACCATTCGTACCTAAGCCAACAACAAGCGCCAACACATACGCAACCGGAATACGTAATCCTATCTGAGCAATGCCGGTCATTACTGCCGGAGCGATTGTATCGCCAGCTCCGGTTATGCCCCTGCCAAGGATAAGCGCAATCGCTAAAAATGGAAGGGTAACCGCGATAAATCTCAAGAAGCTGCCCCCTATTCTGATAACATCAGGATAGTTATTAAAAATTTGAATTATGTGAGAAGAAAAAATAAAAAATAATACTGCCATTGGTAACACAATA
>JBDRCZ010000020.1:0-24008 GCA_043821285.1 Candidatus Omnitrophota bacterium
TCCTCAGACCAGAGCTTTGCCGCCGACTTCCTTCAGATTCCACCTCACGGTGGACACCCTTGTCTTAAGCTAACGGTTGGCACTATCAACCCCCGTATCGGTCTCTCACCGACTAGTAAGCGCCCATGCTGGGCGCACATAGAAAAACCCATTGCAAATTGTGTTATTGCAATGGGTTAAAATTATTGGCTCCCCCGCGAGGACTCGGCGCCTACGCCTTCGCAGAAGCTCCGGCTCCGGTCGGCCACTTGTCCGCTGACAGCCGGTCTTCGACTTACGGCCTTTTCCTCCCATTAGGTCGGCGCTCCCTCTCTTCGAGTCCTAGCCCGGGGAGATGCAAAATAAAAAACCACTATTTTTATAGTGGTTTAATTATTTTGGCTCCCCAAACGAGACACGAGTCGAACTCCACAACTCCAATGTATTAAACTACTTGTGAAGGTCTATAAACGCCGGACTAAGCGATTTGAGCTATCAATTGACCGACCATTCCCGACACCAACCCCACAACCGGTCAAAATGCCGAAAAACATCGTCAGGATAGCCCTCGATGTGAAAGCTTATACGACAATCAATCCCGGGCATTCATACAGCCTTGTGGCTGAAAACTTCAAAGTATCCCGGGCACGTATTTCACAATTATTAAAGATCATTGATAACTTACCTGCATATTTTATCAGAAAAATCGAAGAAACGGAAGACCCAATTTTGCTCAAAAGATTTTCTGGGAAACGACTCCTAAAACTGGCTTCCTTCCAAACCCAAAAGCACATGGAAGGTGCTATCGAAGCCCTTATGCCAAAAGAACTACAGCGATAAAATAACTTTTAGCTGTTCTTTCCTAACCTCAGTCAGCCAACTTTTCCACACAGCTTCATCTATAGATGGGTTAAGGGTAACAAATAGTTTGACCGAAGCATCCCTGTAAGGAATCCAAAGACGCTGAATCTCACGCAACTCATCAACGCTTGGCAAATAATAATTATCCTTAGATCTTGCCTTGATATCCTGAATAACCTTCTTATACGTTTCGTTCAGCAGTTGATCTGCCTTATCAAAACCATTCTCAGGTGACGGGTTAAACCCTTCTTGAATATCCGCCATTAACTTCAAATACTCATTTTTCTGATCAATCTTTGAACCGAGTATCCATGCTGTTATGCCAGATCCGCCATGACCTTCCTCGTTAGACGCCTTTGCCTCAATAAATTTAACCGCTAAATCGTAGGCATTCCTCAATAATGGTCTGCTTTTTTCGCCCAGTTTTTCTTCCAAGGCGATCAGTTTTGCTTCTCGATCTTTTTTATCTTCATCATTCATTCTTGAAGCACAGAAGCCCATGCCACCACCACTGGTAATATGATCGCAAATGTTAAACTCTTTTGCTTCACCATTCTTCCAATTCTTATAAGCTTCTTCAACAGCATACTCTAACTCAGCAGGCGCCCATCCGCCACGAGCCACTAAATGCAATATCAACTTAGAATCGGGTTTGCCAAAACGACCACCTCTTGAAACTTCTTCAGCTATCTGCCATACGTGATACATCGTTTGATCGTTTTCTGGCTGAAGATTGTACTTCTTGCAAAAGGCTTCTGCGTCAAACTTGCCAGGCTCAACGCACATTTGAATAGTTTTCAATTTAATTTCTTCATCATATAATTTCAATGACGGATTTGCTTTTTTTGCTTGTTTATAGACTTGAAGCGCCCTTTGAGGATCCGCAATTTTTAGGCTGTTTGCTCGAAAGAGCAGGGCGTCAAGCGCATAATCCAACGCTTTTTCATGTCCTTTTTTTGCGGCTTCCGTAAAATGATACACACTTTCCTCAGGGGTAACATGATATTTATAAGCAAGGGCAAAGTGAGCTTCAGGACTTCCTTTATCTGCGGCTTTTGAATAAAAATCTTTTGCCAGTTCTTTATCGCCAGATGCATAGGCGTGCTCAGCTTGTTCCAAGTAATGATTATAACCTTTGCTACATCCAGACAGAACTAAAATTAGCAATAAGATTATTAAACGGTAATTTTTCATATCTTTCGTTATGCAATCATAGTTATTTATCTGCCATTGGGTGGCCGGGAAAATCCGAGGGTAATTGATCCAATAATGCTTTTTCTCTAAACGTAAGCTTAATTGATCCTGTTGTTTTCCGTGACGTCCAATACTGCCCAGATAATTTATTAACTGGCTTACCAATTATATCGAATATAATGGTGCCTTCGTGTATAGAGCTTCTCTCTGACAAATTTACGGTAGGCTTACTCATGTATGAATAAACCATTTGTTTAATCTGTTTTTCATGGTCAATTTTAAAATCTTCTGTAAAACTATGACTTACCATCTCAGCTGTTCGCATTACACAGCTTAATTTGAGAAAACTCTGTTTTATTGTCAATAGAACAGGAATTGGATCTGGTATTTTATTTGTTTCTAGATCAACCCATGTGCTTTGTATTGTGCCTTCCCACGTTCCATTTAAATCAGGAAAGGGCACCAGCCAGCCTTGAAATATCCTAATCTTCCAGCCCCATTTTGCAAACACGGCAAAAATAAGACCATTCACAAAAGCAACGTTCGGAATTTGCTTCAATAAGATCCACAAGTCGGATAAATTTATACCTTTCACCCAAGCGATAATCCACCAAACAAAAGCCGATATCACCAATAGTATCCAGATAAAATTCTTGTAATTTAAGTTCTTCATGATTTTATTTAAACCCTATGTAATTCCATGCTGATGAAATAAAATTATGAGCCTGCTCACGAGTCCACTTTTGGCCTCCCCTAAAAAGGTATTTAAGTTCGCTTACTTCGCCCCAATCGTTGCATTTGTCATCTGAACTCGTGTTGTTATAGAGAAACGTCAAACAAGCTCTGACATCATCCGAATAACTGTAGTGCCCGAAATTATCATTGGAAACATTCCAAACAAGGCATTCCAAAAGAAAGCTGGGAGTGGATCCTGCAATCGCAACGCCTTGATCAGACATATAATTGCATAGCGATTTAACAATGCGAACTAACGATTTGAAACGCCTGCTTGTTGCCGTGTTTTTAGATACGCCGTTATCGTAATGTTGTTCAGGCCAGTTTATCACTCTTCCGCCGTTGTCGGGTCTAAGCTCAACGCCGGATGAATGTTGTCCATTAACATTATATCTGCGATGTTCAAAGAACGGAGCGACATCCGAATCAACATGGTATGAGTTTTCGTGGATGTCAAACGCCTTGTTGCCTCGCTTAACAGCACTTGCTCCGAAATAAGAAACCAATGTATTCTGAACGTCGTTCTTAAAGTCTTCGTAAGAATAGGTTGCAGTATTAATGCCAAATTGACCGCGTGTAGAACCTTCCGGCAGATCAAAGAAAAAAGTATCGCGGCAAAGAATGCCGATATCTACATCGCTCTCTTTCTTTACATTTGTATTGTTGCGATACGATCCTTGAGTAAATATTTTTATGTCTTTGTATTTTAATTTACTACTGGCCGATATCGCGTTTCTAACAGCTTTCTCAGCATTCGCACATCGTTCTTGTTCGGTCTTTGCTGGCGCTTGCGCCCATGAACTAAATGCTTCTTCCCAAGTCATACTAACTCCTTTAATCGACACTCAAAATATTATTGTCCACATAAAATTTTTCACTACCATCCGTGTATTTGATATCTCCCATATCTGTAAAATATGCAGGGTCATAACCCAAAGGGGCGATTTCTCTCTTCAAATCAGGTGTAAACAAGTAATACCAATCATAAGAACCACCGTAAAACCAATACCTATGCTGGGCGGTTACGATGTATCCTTCATAATTCTTTTCTCTATCATCAAAAGTCCTAGCTGACAAAACTATTTTTGTATCGTTGCCGGGGCCCAACATCTCCACATTAGATCCATCTTGATCCATTACATTTAAAGCATCCGATGTAACCCACTGGGCTGTTTCAAAATAAACTTTGTCGCCATTGGGAGATAACTGGATATTTCCTAATGAAGCAAAAGCATATCCAGAAGGGTGATCAATGGCGGCTTTTGAATTTTGATAAAGCATTTTTTCATCAGAGCCATCTACATTAATGCGCCACAGATCTTCTTTTAAAATGCCGTCTTCAGGCTCCTTGCCCTCAGCGGGAGAATATTGCTCTCCAAGGAAATGCCCTTCAAAAGTCCTGACAAAATAAACCCATTTCCCATTTGGATGAAGCACAGCACCGCTATCTCTGCCAGAATTAGTTAATTGTTTCTGACCATAAAAAACATTCCCGTCTTTTATGGAAAGTGAATCCGCATGGGCAAATGTAGTCACACAACAAAGCATAGTAATAAGCAAAATAATCTTTCTCATAGCATTAAACCTTTTTTCTGCTAATAGCAGATAATTGTTTTGCCAGCTCTTTGATCGAAGTATCGGGATGCTTAAAAAGAGCCTTCTTATCATAGGTCACAAAATCCGGATGAGTGGAAATACGATACTGCTTTGAACCACCACTCTCTATGAAAGCCTTGGCATCTTTTTTCAACAAGCTACCCTTTATGGGAGTACGTAGTCTGCTGATTGGCTGATATTTACCGGCTTCAATATACTTTGTTATCCATCCACCTTTATTCTTCTTAAGCCCAACCAAAAGCTCAAGAAACAACAGAAACGCCTCATCCGGTAGTGTTGTCGCATGACCATTAATAACAATATCATTGCTTTTGCTTCTTGGAAATGTACCGGGAATATGCATTTTGTCGTAACACTTATAACCGTGTGTCTCATAATCCTTTTTCTGCTTTGCAGTAAGCTCCGTAACCTGATTCTCGGTAAATTCCTTAATTAGTTCATCAACTGGCAATTTGAAAGTTTTCGGATTAAGAGATGAAGCCAGTGATGGCGTAGCGATCATACATTTACTCAAGGTATAATTTAATTCGATATTCTCAATCTTAGTGAATGGGGTGAAAACAACAAGAACTTTATCATCCTTGCAGAGTTCTTTTAATCCTGTGAACTCAACCAGCTTGCCATCCTTTATTTTTGGCGCAAACACAAAACCCACACGAAAACTATCGAAGATCTTATACCCGACATAGAAGTAGCCATCTTTTATCTCCTGAAACTTACCTTCAATATTGTTCGCTAAACGAACCTTCTCAAAGAAGGCGGACATGGAAAGCTGATACCTCTTAAGATCGGACTCCTTAACCTCTACGGGGGCAATCTCTGGCGACTCGGTTGAGTAGGCGTAATAACGACCATTTCGCTTCTTGATAAACTTTTCGTCACCGTTGTGACCCAAAGTCGATGAGTAGTAAGGCTCTTTTAAAACGTCGTATTTTAACCGGCTTAAACACTTCTGCTTTGTCAGGGTGTTAAATGATGATTTTGATATGCCAACCAATTCATTTTCGGTAAACGATGCAGTGGGGAAAGATTCAATATTTTTTAATATAAAATTCAACATCAAGTTAATAGCACTCCATTATCACGCAGGTAGGATTCAATAATTCCTTTTTCTGCCTTCTCAGGTAACTTTGTATTCTCAGGCGGTTTGATCTCAACTGTTATTGGCTTTGCTTTTTTACCGCTTCGTTTAATAAAGAACCTTAATTTTGCCGAAACAAACTCAACATCCTGCATTGAAAGGTTCAACTCTGAAAAAGCCTGCCTAACATCACCGCTGTTAATAGTTACTTTATATTCTCTCGATCCTCGACACTTAACTCTTGCTTCAGTTAAACGAACAGACTCAACGTCATCATTGCCTGAATAATCAAAAGTCCCATTCTTGATAGGCTCAAGAACAACCAGCGTGTTATTAAATGTTGATTCATCAATCTGATCCATCCCAAGAATAGTGTTACCAAATATTTCAATATACTTTTTTTTATCAGCATCTCCATAACCGCTGGTATTAATACTTAACACACAATTGTTTGAATCAAACACAAGCATATCTTCTTTAGCAGGACGAAAAGATTTGATCTCAACTTTGCCTTCCTCAAATATGAGGTGTGTCTTCATGAAATCACCATGAGCAACAAGTACAACGTGTTTATCACCTTGCTGTCGCCATCTCACATCACAATGTTGACTTTTGCCGGTATCTTTGAAATGCTGTTCAATAGTATTCTTCAGCAAGGCAACTCGCTCCTCAGCAAAGTTATAATTATTATGTTCAAACTTGTGATGGCTTAGTTTTTCAGAATATACAACAAACAGATAATAATCATATGCAATGGAAAAGGCGTCTTCACCATGAAGAAAAACCCGCATAGCGGTTGTTTCGGACGGCTCATCTTCCTGAACCGCTATACCATAGTCACGTACAGCATGTTCAAGATAGTTTCTTGCACGATCTGCGATATCATTAATGCAGTGCAATTCTTCTTCAACATAAGATTGTTTGCCATCATCATCAATACCATCCAAAAAGTCGTGTATATTATCGATACTAAACACAAACCCTTCGGCAACCGGAACATTCTGCCGAGTAAAATACGCTTTGAGTAAGTCGTTACTTACTCCCTTGATAAACTTTTCCAGTTTAAATGATCTGTGTTTTGCCATAATGCCTCATTAATTTTTTGTATCTCTTGGCGGACATGGATCATTTCCATAACTATCCTTATCCCTAATTTTGCCATCAACACCATGAATGACAACTTCTGATTTCTGGTTAATTGCAATATCCCTTGCGGCATTAATTGCATCCTTCTGAGTATTATGCAACGATGTCGCCCGTAAATTACCAGCTCCTTTTACAGCCCACCCATCATCTGTTTTAACAACATGCTGATTCTTCTTAGCCATAATAATACCTCCTTTTTTTTAACTCAAAATAAAAAAACCTTCGTCTGGCGGACATAACACCACCAAACGAAGGTTTTTCTTTTTTAACGTCCGGGATTTATCCCTTCCAACTCGGGACGACTTACATAATCTCTTATACTACTTATATTAAAAAACTACCCAAAAGTCAAGCAAAATCGGGCTTGGCTCATTCTTGAACCAGGTCAAGAATGCAACCTTGCCCGACAAATCGGCGCTTCATGAGTCCGTGCATACCAGTATATTATGGTGGTCGGGTTTGCATAGACCACTTTTAACGCATTGTTAAGCCGTATTGATCCGACAGGACAAAACGTATTTATACTACATCCCATTAACTGGTGGCGCTTCCTATCTTTATTTCAACAATTGAGTATTGAATGCTTCTTCAAATTTTTCTCGCACGGCTTTGCTAACTTGACCTTTATTAAAGAAAGGAAGTCCAACCAAACGAAAATCTTTGTTTTCTAATTTCAAGTCAACCGTATGACTCTTTTCAATATCAATCAACAGCTTCTGCTTCCAACCTTCTTTTGATTGTTCAAAGGTGTGTTGCGCATCTAAGAATTGGTCGCCTTTGGGCTCGACAAATATTTGATACATAACTTCTTGCTTCGTCTTCTGCTCGGTCAAAAACAAAACAAAATCAGGATAAAATGGCTCTCCATTCTCAAAGTTGTAAATCTTGAAAAACTGATCATTGCGAAGTAAGGCAATGTCTTGATACTTTTTCTTTAATTTTGCTATTACCTCGTCAATAAAGCGCAAAAACGCTTCTTCTTCACTCGTTCCCCATATTTCGTTTTGCGCAAACCACTCCTTGCTTCCAAAATCAAAATTTCTCATATTTTGTGCTCTTGGATTCTCACTGTCCAATTGAAGCACTTTATTGTTTTCAAATATTTTCTGGATCAAATGAGCCTTGAATTCTTTTGTCCCATAGTATTCTTTTTTCTCTTTGCTTGCTATTTCCAGCACTTTATCAACCACAAATCCGGCAATACTTAATTTTTCAGCCTGCAGGAGATTCTCTACCTGTTCACTTGTGCCCTTGACCTTTATTTTAATTCCACCAAGATATTTTTCATTTGAAATAAAATCTTTTGCAGATTCTACATTGCCGAATGTCTTGATTAACTCGCTGAATTGCCCCGAAGGTGTTTTCATCAACGCAGTACGAATAACATGCCTTCCTAAGTCAGAGAGCTTAAATTCTCTGATTTCAGTCTTCGCCTTTTCCCCAACGCCGGTGCCAGCAACAAACAAATCCTTTTCAATTGCTTCTCTTGTTGGTAGTTGAAAAATATTTATTTCGGCGTTGTGATCAAATACCGCGTTTACGTCTGAAAGCGCAAAAATATCCTTACCCAAATTTTGCTTGCGTGAATTTAAAAAAATGTATCCTTTCTTCCAAAAGTCGCTATGCTTGAAATCATCTTTAATTCTTATTTCTTTTTGCACTGTTCGAGAGGGCATGATACCTTCACGAACCAGAACACTTTCTAACTCTTGAATATAGCGGGGATTGGTAACACTATGATAATAAAGCTGTTCTAAAATCCGAAGCTCGTTTTGTGTATCAGCATCATATTTCCGGCGGTATGGATCGATAAAATCCGCAATCGTAAAAGGATAATATCTTGCTCCTCGTCCGATGAGCTGTGCTTCCTGAACCGTCGTTTTCCCCGGTTTATTGCTTTTTGCATCACGGCTATTATAAAGGCGGACAATGTCAAATAGATTGAGAACATCCCACCCTTCGTTTAATTTTTCAGTAGCAAAAACCGCACGAATTTCATTATTTCGATCCTCCAGTGAATTCAGCAGAAGTTGTTTTTGCTCCAACTCTTTATCATCATCAACCGTTAAGCATTTCTCTGGCGCAAAATCATTTTTGATTTCTGCCACCAAATTAGATAGGGAGATTTTCTGCTCCTTGAAAAATCGAAAAGCCTTTTGCAATGTGTCATCTTTGATTTTGGTTTGCTGTTGAATTGCTTTTTCATTGAGCCCGGCAATGAATCCATGAAAGGAATCCTTAAAAATACTTGAAACGACAATTTGCGGATTATGCTCTTTAGATATTCCTTCCTTGGGAATGCTTACCCTGTTGGCCTTAAACATAACTACCGGTTTTAATGCGATTTTGTGCTTTCCTGCTATTTTTAGACGGTACTGTGATATAATCACCGCCGAAAGCACACGCTCCATAATCGGCGCATCAATTTGCAACGTCCGCACATCTTTTGAAAATCCGTCCAAGCGATATTCTTTAAGATCGTACCGATAAATTGCTTTGTCTTTATATTTTTCAATGATTTCCGGGTATTCTTGTTCAAGCCGTGCAGTAGCCGTAAATTCCAAAAGCACATTTTCTTTTTGGCTGTTGGCGTTCAAAATCCGCATTACTGTGTTTTCCCAATTTCGGCGGTCTTCTTCATCAGTTTTGCTAATCTTGCCATTTGTTTCCGCTGACAGGTTATGCGCTTCATCGGCTATCAATACAATTTTTTTGTCCGCAAAGTCTTCGTATGTCAAAACGTTTTCACGAGCGCAATTAAAGCGAGAGTGCAAAAGCGAAGTAGTAGAAAAAATAATGTTTATGTCCTCATTATTGACGCCTTCGAAATTATTCACCTCATTAATTTTTACCTCTTTTCCACCAATAACTATTTTATCGGCAAAAAGATATTTTTGGGAATTCGGATCAAGAAAATTGGCTTTGGTCTTTTGGATAATATTGCCAAGGCGGGTGAAAAAAATAAAGTTACGGTAGCCCTTTTGATATAAATATAGAATATTGGCCGCCATAATAAGCGTCTTGCCGGAACCAGTCGCCATATTAAACATCAAATGAATCGGTTTTTGTTTTTGGTGATATTCTTCGCAATAATAATAAAATCTCCCGAGTGCTTCTTTCTGATATTCGCGCACCGAAAAAGCCGGATTGAGATTTCTCAAAATCTCCGTCTTTTCAAGTGTTTTATTATTAAAAACATCCTTACCGGCAAAATTTTTATATGTATTAAATTCGTTGTATAGCATCATCATGAATATTTTTTTATGATATCGTCGATTGTTAGCTTTTCGCCCAAATCAAACTCAATCATCTTCCCCCAATGTGGCAATATTTTATACCGGGTGGGTTTAATGCTCAAAAGGTTGACTAAGTAAAAATCATCTTTATCATTTACCACAATAACAAAATCAATATTTCTACAAATGTCACTCTGGATTTCACTAAACGTATATAACTGCCCCTCGCCAAGGTAACCCATGCCATTATGTATAAAATTTTTTTCCTCTAAAAATACTGCTTTTTTAGTAATAAAAAAATCAACATCTGAAAATGAAAATCCTTTGCCCATGTTTTCTCTGAAAAAAATACTTAGATTGGTTGAACTCGGACTTCCGGAGGCGAAACTTTGAATAAACCGACAACGCGTTTTGCCTATTATCCAATCTCTGAATTCTTCCTTGGAAGAAAATGAGTCTTTTTTGTTGAGCCTTACGTCTATGATATCAACAACGTTTTCTTTAAAGCGGACTCTATAAACTGGAACGTATTCGTCAAATATTTCCAGATTAACTTTATCGTCATTTTCTAACAAAACGAGGTATCTTGTTTTCTTCTCAGAGTTTATTGCACGCCTACAAGTTACAAACCAAATATTTTTTATAAACTCTATTTTATTTTCTACAAAATACTTAATAATAACTGAATTCCTTGAGCCGAATATTTCTTTCTTGACTTCTTTCATATTATTTCCTTTTTAAATAAAAGTCGCTATTTAGCTCCCTATCATCTTTTTTTATTCCGTACTCTCTATCCTCAATCTCGCTCAAATTGACATATAGATGATTCTTATCCAAACATTCGATCAAAAACATTTTTTGATCATCAACACTCCCATCCGCAAAGTCTTTTTCCTTTACATTAATTGTTTTAGGGTCTACTTTGTAGCTCAGAAAAGCGACTTCTTCCATTTCTTCGTAAATTCTGATAAGTTCTTTTCTTGTTTTTGCTTTTTTAATTTTCCCTATCCATTCCTCGTTCCATTTTGCAAGTTCAAATTCTACGAATGAATCCTCTGTGTTGTTTTTTGCTATAACCCTTTTAATCCTTTCACAGCAAATTTTAAAATGCTCGTCTAACTGCTCAACTAGAATAAATTGTCTTTTACTACCATCTTCTTTATTTAATTCTAATGTTGCATGTCCAGCCGTTCCGCTTCCAGCAAAGAAATCTAGAATAATATCATCACCAGAAGTCATAATTTTTAAAGCATCTAATACCGTGTAAAGGGATTTCGGATAACTAAAATTGTTATTGCCCAAAACGTTCTTTAATAATCTTATTCCTTGATGGTTAGCATTATATTTTTTTTCGGCCCAAACAGTTGGAACTTTTTGCCCTTTCTCTATCCTATATTTTTCATAAATAATAACTCGTCCATTTTCTTTTTTAGCCACTAAATCATCCAAAATATTTTCTGTAGATTTTTTAGATAATTTCCAAGTCCTTTCTTGCTTCCCAGCAGTTATTGGGAAAATTTTTACATGGCCAGATTTTTCTTCCAATGAAATACTAGATAAATCTGCCTTTACATAAATTGGGTACCAAAATGATTCTTTATTTATCCTTAGATTTGCATCACCGCCGCCAATTCTGATAAAATTATTTAACTTATATTTTCCCTTTGAATCTTCTTCATTAAATGTTTTATAAAATTCAGCATTTAAAATAACGTTATTAAAATTTGCTTTCGACTGGTCTTTCGCATATACAAGCATATAATCGTTAATTGTTGAAAAATATTTTGCCTGATTTCTCCCCATCGGATTATTTACGATGGATATTATTCCAAGCCTATTTTCTCTGCCAAATATTTCATCAGATAAAACCAACAAATAACCAAGCTCAAAATGGTCAATAGCTATAGCAATAAAGCCATCTTCTCTTAAAAGCTCCCTTGCTATTTTAAGCCTATTTCTAATAAATGTTAGCCAAGAAGAATGATTAAAGGTATTATTGTAAGTGAAAATATTTGCATCGCCACCAGTATTATACGGCGGATCAATGTAAATCAATTTTACTTCTCCAGCGAATTCTTTTTTTAATGACGAAAGTACAAGTAAATTATTCCCCTTGATAATTAGATTATCTTCAATAACTCCTTTTTTGTTTCGTTTAAAGCCATCCAGTTTATGTTCACCTTTTTTATCTATCCTCTTAAAATTGATAAATACTTTTGGATCAAGCAATCGGTTAATATCATCCGGCGCTAAGGTCTCATTATAAAAAATCTCATCTCGTTTTTGGTCTTCTTTGGTCATTCCGCCTTCCAAGACACAATCCTTGTAGGGCCAAGCCAAAACGACTTCTTTGCCCTCGCTCAAATACTCATCACCGGAAGTTAGACCGATCTTATTTTTGAAGGCTGTATATGAATCTGGCAAAAATTGTTTATTTGATACGAAGCGAACGAATTTTTCTTTATCAAAAATCAGCGCCTTTTCAATCTCAAAAAAGAAGTGTTGTTTTATGGCTTTGTCGGAAAGCAAGAGTCTTATAAGCTCGGGATCGTTCTTGCGCGCTAATTCCTGTGTTTGATTTTTCAAAAGTACGCCGTCTTGCGAAACAAGACGCTCGTCTTTTTTTAATAATTTCAGCAAATCATCCATTACATTTTGCATATCATAACCCCTTTTTCCTGAGAAACTTCTCAATATGGAAAGCCTGAATTTTATTCGGCTTGACCTTGCCGTTAAGCCACCGGCTGATGGTCGAAAAAGCGACGCACAGTTCCTTTGCGAGCGTCTCCTGCGTGATCTTATTTTCAAGCCGGTAAAGTTCTAATTGTTTAAGAAGATTATCCATATGGACTACCTCTTGTTGATCGATTTTGACTGACATTCCATTTGTTCCATTATATTTCACAGCTTCCAGAAAGTCAATCGCTTTATGCTCTTTAATAATGCTTTAGCAACAAAAGAACCTTCGCCAGCCGCCATCATGGTCAGCGAAATCCATAATCTAAATTTTTATACTGATTTACTAATCCTTGAAATAAAAATTCACCAGCTCTGCGACAAACTTATGCTTTCCCCCAATATGCCAATCTGTGTTGCGCTCTGGTGTGACCCGGGACTTGTAATCATAAATGGTAAACTGTAAACCGTTAATTCTGCCAAACCATTCAGCTTGAATTTTTCCGTCCAGCGACGAAGTGATCTGAGGCTCATCGAACACCTCAACCAAATCATCGTATGTCGTCCCCTCAGGCATATAACCCTGACACCCTGTGCCCTCAGGTGATCCGACACCCATCTGAACCTCTAAGTCCAGTTCCATTTTAACTTTCATTTTTTCACCTTCCTCGAACCCCAACCGGACTTCCATCTATCAACGGCACCTGCAACAAGAGCGTCTATCTCCTGTTGAGTAATGCCCTCGGCAAGAATATGCATAAGTTCTTCCTTGTTTAATATCCGGAAGTTTTTAACGCCCCGATCCTTGGCAATCAGCATAAGCTCATTGCGACTCTTTTTTTCACGCTCCATAACATCCTCCTTTTTATGGGAGTAGGCCATAGAGTTTAATAGTTGGCAAGGCGTTTCTTTAGGATTTACTGATTATAGCCTTAACCGCCAACGGAATGTCTTTTGCCTCTTTCACGATGGTTTCAATCTCATCCTTCGTGAGTTTTTTATCCGCAAAAGCAACCACTATAGCGGTAAGCAACTCACTGATTTCCTGAAGCACATTCAAAGCCTTTGAAAGCACCAGCCAAACCGCACCGATCCCCACAACAGCGGTTAAGATTTGCGGGATGTTTCCCGACAGATAACTCATTACTATATCCATGACATACCTCCTTAATCTAAATCGTTAAACTTCTGAACCAGTTTTTTATACCTTCTCTCTAAACGTGAAAAGTCCTGCTGATCACCCAAGCCTTGCGCATGCGCTATCTTAATCATGTCGTCGACAACGAAGAATATATCTTCCGCAACATCTGTCGCTTTTTTGATACGCTGTATTCGTTTAAGAGCATACCGCTTTTGTTTCTGATCAGCGTTGTTCCATTCACGCAGGAATCCAAAGACTTCTTTTATTGCCCCGCTAATATCACCCATCGCTTCTCTCCTTGTCCGCTATTAAAAATCCCGCCCCGAAACAACCTCCGATCATTAACTCAACCCACTGCCAATTCATGCCCTGATAATGACAGAGCCATACCGCAAAGCACCAGACAGCCGCAAACAGCGGCATAATAACCAAGGTTTTCTTTTTTAAAACCGGATACCAGCTTACTCCGTACAAACACCCCAGCAACGCAATCATCGCCCAGTTATTCGCATCAACAATTTCTGTATATCCAAAATGCAAGGGCACGGATAAACAAAAAAACAACAGCCAGTTCCGTCCTAAAGCGGAAGCAATTACAAAAGGCATTGCGTATCTGCGCAATAATAACCATCCACCTCCGCCCAGGCTGTAAAACAACGCTATTGCACCAAATAAAATCACACTTCTTCTTTGTTTCCAAACCTCAACTAACCGGTTCTTCATTTTTCGCCTGTACCTTTCCGTCTTTATATTCCACTTCCCACAATTCCAACCTAATATCTGACTGGATCGCAATTTCGCCTCTTGATTTTAAGTCGTTCTCATCCGGCTCATAATTGCATTTCACAGTAACCTTGCCTTCTTTATTAACCACAAACCAATCCATCATCTCACCCCCATAATCATGTAATTAGCTATTACTCCGCCCGATTGCCAGCCTAAGTGATAGTCATACAGTTGGCACAATACCGTTCTCCCTGAAAGCTGACATTTAAAACCATCAAACGGATCAGGATGGCACAATGCGTAATTAATCCCCGCTGTCCAAGCGCACTGCCCTTCTGAAAATCCAGCGGGCAACGGAATAACACCTCCGTATGTTGTTGTGCCGTAGCCGCTCCCCACAAACGGCGTTGCGCTTTTTACCCGCAATTGAACTCCGCTGACTTCAATAGATGAATTATCAACCTTTGCGTCTAAGTATCCGGGTGTAGGATCACCGGCGGTAGCTTTAACTTTACTGCCCTCCATATCAAAAAATCCTTTTGTCCCGATCGCATTCGTGCCGTAATACTTTGTATTTCCCGGCGACTGCGAACCGCCTTCAAGTTTCTGGGTCTGTACCCCACCGTCTTTTAACTGCAGTTGATCACTTGCTGAAACCTGAAAAACCGCCGCATCAATTAACGCATCCAGATATTCCGGTGTCGTGTCGCTTGCGTCTGCCTTAAGTTTATTTGGCGAATTATCCGCCGGTAAAACACCCGCCGCTTGCGGAACACTTGATAACCCCACCAAAGCTGATCCAGAAACTTTATTAGGTGAAGTAATCTGCGCCAGCTTTGTATCTACAATCCCGGCGTTCGGGGCAACCTTATCATTAGTAATCTGCAAAACCGGATCCGTGCCAAGCTCAATCGCATCCCAGTTCGCACGGCAGGCGGCGGGGAAGTTAATCAAAAGCATATCGTTTTCTGGTTTAGTTTTGTCCCACGCCATTTCCCGCCTCCTTATTTCTGTACGCCTCCGCAACTTTATCCATGTCGTAAAGCTGAACGCCATATTCCTTAAGCATTTCAATCCAGCAAACATCATGAACAATCAGCTTCTGCGCATAGTTGTGCGCCTGCTCCATGCATGAAAAAACCATAGGTTTCTTACCCGACATACGTAAAACAATATCCCCGTGAACAAGCACGTATGCCATATCATCCGCAATCGGACGCTTGCATCTGTGACAAATTAAATTATTCATCTATCGCCTCCGCTTTGCGTGCGTGACTAATCACCTTCTGCAATATTCCATTTAAAACCGGCTTACTGAATCCGGCGTCTTTTATTCCAATACTTCTCGTCTTGCTGATGACGCCGTTGTCATTTATCCTGTACATAATCACGCCGTTATAAAAACTTCCATCGTTAAACTCAATAACTACTTTCTGCGGTATTATATTTTTTTTCATTATTCGTCCTCCTAAATCCCGTGTGCGTGCCAATCGAAATTACCGGTCTTTTCCACTCCCTCACTGTCATAGAACTTGACCGTAAATCCGGTTTCACTCTTATTCACAAACTTTGCATAGATACCATCGCCACTTGTAATCTCGATATGCACAATCGATTCTTCATGAAATGTTTTTGTAAAATAAACTTGCTTGCCGTCAGCGGCAACTAAAACCGCATCCGCCCCATATTCGTCAATATCCGGCAAATCACCGTGATAACCCAACGTAGTGCAAGTGACATTGTCGCTGATGTTCTCTCTTGTTAACGTCATGCGAATTTGAAAATAGCGACAGAAATAATCTCCAGCTTGATACGGCAACCATTCTGACCATACAGCATTATCTTCAGACGTACGTATTTCAAAAGCGGCAACCCCAAAGTTTTCTACTCCTGAAAATCTCAGTTTATTGTTTGAATTAAACCGGGTAACACTATCATCATCAAAACGTCTGCCTGTATCAAGAGTGGTGATAACGTCAATCCCGATACGTACGGTTGCCACATATCCAAAGTCCCGGATTTCCGTTGTGTATTTACCGCTTAAGTAACCATCCTCTATAATTAAACTACTGCCGTTTATAACAAGATTTTCCTTTGCCCCCGGCCAATATGGATGCTCAACAAATTCAGCAATGATATTTTTAAACGGAATATCGGTTATGGTGATCACCGCTTCCTTAGCGTTCTCCGAATAATTCCCCGAAGTATCTATCGCTTTAATCCAGTAACTTTGCAGGACGCCTGTTCTGAAATTTGTCGTCAGATAATGCGTTCCCTGCTGAAAAGTAACCACCTGCCCACCGTTCCAATCCACACCCCAGCGGATTTCATACCCCCAAACATCAACGTCCGAAATTTCAGACCATCCAAAATAAAGCCTATCCTTGTCCTGATTAACCAAAAAAGTCGAAACGTCACTGGGCGGGGCGGATTTGCCGACCACAGTAATCTCGCCGGAAGGCGCAGACGCAAGCCCGCTTTCCTGCCCTAAGTCTGCAACTGAAGTAACCTTGACCTGATAAGTCGTAGCGTCAACAATATCCCCGGTAATCCTGAAATGAAAACCTGTTGTTTCTCCTCTTGCCTGCCAACTAACGCCACCGTTATCACTCAAATAGATTTTTGCCTTGGAAAAAGATTTCACGTAATTTTCCACGTATGACGGCCGGTCAAACCAGACATCAATAGCGTTTTCAATAGTACCGTCTGTTTTTTTAACGAGTGATTCGGTTAACTCAAGATTCGCCACAACCGGAATATCTCCGGAAAGTGATGAATAATTATTTTGCGGAATTGTTATCTCCGAATCGTCATATACCGCCTCGTTATATTCCAAAGCCGATACCTGAACTTCGTTTTTTCCCTCACGCTGAATAGCGACTACCCTAAAATCTTTTTTTATTTTGTTAGTTTCACCGATTGCGTAAACATCAAACATCTGCGGCGTGTATGTAAACGTCTCACATTCCACCTCGGTATAAGTGCCGGTCGAAGAAACAATCAGCTTTTCTTCAATCGAATCATCCGCAAAACGAACCTGTATCTTATACGATTTGCCGTCCTCAATAACCATTTCCCGATCAAGTTTAACCAGCGTGGTTGTGCTTCCCGCCTGCACCCTGCCTGAGAAACCCCACTGAGGAACGTCATGCGAAATCGAAATAATATCCCCTGCCTGACAGGCCACAGCGTCAATGCCAGCCCTGAACATAACCGAACGATTAATGTAACGAGCGACTTTTAAAGCATAACGTGCCGCACGCAGAGCATAACTTGTTCGTGTGGTAAATAATCTGATCTGGCTTTTGCGCATCGGTTCTCCGGAAGCAATCGCCACCTCATCAATATAAGCGATTGTCTCCTGCCGGTAGTTTTTCTCTTTATCGGTAAACTGCACCTCAATCACATTCGGCACTTCTTTCATGGTTTTCCAGCTCTGTGCAAAACTGTCTTTAATAATATTGCCCATACCGAATAATTGCGTCGGAACCGCTTCTTTATCAATCTTGAACGTGATCCCGCCTGCGCTGTATAACGGCATAGCGTTAAACGTAGCGCATAGTTGAATCATAAGATCCAGCGCTTTGTTATTGCTGTCAATAACCACATCCATCCTGAACCGTTTCTCATAACCACCTTTTCCGTCCGGAACTTTTTCCTCGCAGTACTGAGACATTTCAAGAAGTGATGCCATATCTAAATTCTCGCTTACTATAAATTCGCCTAATCCAAACCGATTGCTTGTAATTAAATCCCGCAGACACCACACCGGATTCGCTGAATATTTTTCAACATAGGCCGTCCCGTCCCACGCAAGCAACGTATCATCAGAAAGCAAACGGTAATCACTTCCGTCCCAGTAATAATCTTCCCAATCCACCGGAACTCCGGCATTACGCACATCTGGGATCAAAACCTTTTTGCCTTTAACAACTGCCGTGATATTCGGCATAGCGCCGGATATCTGATCAGTCGCCAGAAGCCGTAATCCTAAAAGAGCGGTATTCGGATAACTCAAATCATCAGTTTTAATTTCGTCTATCTGAAACAGCGTAAGGTCGCCCTGTTTTAACGGCTGAAGTGAACTATCCTCGCTGGTGCGGGTAATCCGAATATCATACTGCCCCGGCGCTAAACCATCCTTGCGAAACACCCGCCTGACCGAAGATCGTGACTGTCCGGCGATTATTGTTTCACCGAGATCCGCATAAACGCTTTCTGAATGCTCTTTGTATTCAACACGGTAAGTCACCATCCAGCTTTGGATATCTCCTGAACTTGAATTCTGTTGAAACAATCCGTTATTCAGCCGCAGGTGAATTTCAAACGCCTCTACATCTGAATCGATTGTGGTGTAAACATAAGGATTATTTTGCGCAAGGTTAACGTTGACCGGATAAATATTATGCAAATCCTCAAAATTATAAATCCGATTCTGATAATTTGTCCCGAACCGTTTAATAACCGACATCCCGTCAAAATTAGCAATCGAATTATTATTCAATTCAATATCTTCAATCGACTCAATTTCCCCTTCACAAACCGCAAGGAGAACATTTAAATAATGTTTGTCGCCGTCATCCCATAAAAACTGATTGATTATATTTCCGCCGACACGGTGTTCGCCATAAACAACCGCTACCGGCACGCCGACTTCTTGAATCGTCTGCACGCCATCCCAACCATACGTTGGCGATCCCTCGTCTAATCCGTTAGAGCCTAAATTAAAATCCGGCATTTTCGGCTGATTCATATACTGGTAAACCGAATACCCCATCGACAGCATAAAAAATGCTGTCAAAAAAGGATGCGCCACAGCCGCCGCCCACACGGCTGAAATTACCGCAGAAACAACTGCCACAACCGGAGCTTTTACTTCCGGAATAACAATAATTTCGTCTCCGTCCTCAACCCGCACGGATAAATCCTCACTGCGTTTACCAGTAACAATCACCCTCCTGTCCTGATAATCAAAACCCGTATCATCAAGATACTCCCGGATACATTTACTCCGAGAATACGAAAACTCCCGGACTTGCGCATCTTCAGTTTTAAACGGATTTAAAATATTACGGATTATAACCATGCTTTTAACCTGTAAAACCCTTCCACTTTTTCCCGCCATTCCCTACCATCAAGGCGGGATATAATAACGCCCTGACGGCAACAGTGAATAAACCGCCGGTTACTTAAAATCATTCCCGCATGATTAGCAACACCGCAGGAATTTAAAAACAGTACAGCGTCAAAAATCTGCGGCTCACTGACTTGTTGCCAGTCGTGATAATAATTTTCTTTAAAATAATCTTTTCCTTTCAATCCCCATACTTTGCTGTATTGCAAATCTTCAACATCAAAAAGCCTGATCCCCATACCCGCATACGCCAGTTTCAAAAAGCCCCAGCAATCAAGTCCTGTCATGGTGCGGCCACGGTGCGCATAAGGAATACCGAGATAGGTATCCACTAAACGCTTTTCTACATCACGTAAATCCGTCTTGTCGGCACTGACGGAAACGCTCCGAACCTCTCGTAATTTCCCATTTGTTTGCACCGCTGTTTTGTCTTGTTGCATACCGTTTCTCCTCCCGGATACCCGCATTCAGCGGACTTAAATTTCCAAGCGCAGGAATTTCGGGAATACCTGCGTGCGGGCAAATCAACTCCCAAAACGTCAAACTTGCTTGTTAACGCAAACTCCACGTTCTTCTGATCAGCAGAGTAACTATCGATATAAAACACATCATCAATATATGCGTCCGGATCCAGAAGCTGATCCTGCCAGACCATGCGGATAACAACTTTCTTTCCCCGAAAATCAAGTTGCTCCAAATAGAGCTGAATTAACCTCGACACATTGCCAAGCCGCACTTTTACCTGATCGATTTGCCCTTGGTTATTCTCCGATATGAACTCATGCGTTATAGGAAACTTTGAATAAAGAACGCCGTCATAAGTAACATCCTGATCAAACCCGGCAAGATGCAAATCATTAACTCCGTCATAAGATTCAAGCGTATAAAGAAATACCGGCGTATTTTCCCGCTTAGCTTTTTCCTGTTTAAATGTCTGGTTCATATTCCGGGGCATTACTTCACCTCTAAAAAATCAAATTCAAAATCATATATCTCATACGCTTTCATCGTGTACTTAAAACTGTCCTCAACAAACCGCACTGAATACTCCGCTGAATCATTCGGATTAGTCCATGTAAACGCCGTGAACGATCCGTATTTACTTTTGAAAAAATCCCGCACCGCCTGCATATCCGCTTTTATCCGGCTGTTAAATCTCAATCTCCACTTGCGTAGCGGAGCCGCCCATTTGCGCCTGCGCTGTTCTGCGCCGTTTTCAAACTCTGAAACCAGAGTCTTATATTCCAGCGTTTCCTCAAAAACAAAATCCGGCAAATATGCAAAATCGCTCATGCGTAACTCCTGATTACTGATCGAATCTTTCCGTTGTTGTAAATATCCTCAGCAATAGCGTTAGATAACATCTTGCGGTTACGCCAAACGTCCTGAGCGTCCCATGCCTGAATAACCTGATTAACGTTAATCGTTATGCCGCCATCTTGCACCGACTCTCCACGATTAAGCGCCCGCAGATTATTCGATCCTCCCAACGATCGCATTCCCCTGCGGGAAAGAACCCCTTCGCCGGTCTGAGCTATAATCGGCACCTCATCAGGTGCAAGCCCGGAATGCGCACGGATAAACGCCCGGTTGCGCCTCTGAACCGTACCTCCCTGATGAAACAAGTTCGCCACAGGCACGCCGAATATCGTACCGCCAACTCCGGCCAGCGCCGTAAACATCTTAATGAGTAACAGCTTCGCCAAAATGTTTGATATCATCTGCAAAATCGCTTTGCCAAAATCTGCAAACACTTCTTTGATACTGCGAAGCTCTCCGGTAAACGCCTTAAAGAAAAACTGCGAAAAAGCGTTCTGCATGTTATGCGCTGATTGTTTGGCGAACTCCTCCATAACATTAAACTGCATGCCTACTTCCTCTGCGCTTTTGCCGATATTTTTGGCGACATTTTTTAAAATCTCTGCTGTTTTATCCCCTGTATCTTTTACTTTGGCAAAAACAAGATCGTACTGCGCCATGGCTTCCCGTGCGCTTTCATCAGCCGCAAGATTAAACGCCTGCCTCGCTTCCTCAAGCCCCTGCGTCAATCCATCAATATTAAACTGAATCGTCTTGTCATCTAATGACGCTGAGAACCTCTCAACCTCAGACGCCGCCTGCCGGTATGTCTCGCCGACCGTGCCGGGAAGTTTTCCAAGAAGATCGTAAAACTTAATCAACGACGCCATAAGCGATTGAAAGAAATCTGTCGCAAACCGCAAAAGACCGTTAAGCGCATCAGTAATCCCCTGAATAAACGCTTTCACCGCACCAGAACCGTATTCAAGAACTGTAAAAACTCCGGAAACAAGCTGATTAGCAAACCCTTGCAAAAACCCGAGCACCTGCCATAACATCTGGCCGGATGATTCCAGAAATTCATTCCATTTTGATTTGAGCATTTGCACTTTTTCGTAGTTGGTCATCATCTCGATATTCACTGCCTCAAGATGAGATTTACTTCTTTCTAAAATGTGATTGGCTAACGCCTGCGCCATGTAATACTTTTGTACTTCCTGCGTAGTCTTTCCCGTAGCTTTGGCATATTCTTCTGCCGCATCTTTAAGAGATAACTGAAGCCCGTAAGATCGTCTTAAGGTGGTAACAAGCCCGCCGGTAACTGCGCTTGAAATATTTTGAAACGCTTCTTCTGTGGTCGTGCCGAATATCCGTGCCTCAACCCGAGCCTGCCGCATAAGAGCCGTAACCTGATCCATATTTAATCCCTGCGCCATAAGCGCTGACGCTTTATCCGCTACATTAGAAAAATTGACGGTTTCCTGCGATGCTTCCATCAAAGCCTTTTTCATTTCTTGAGAATTAATGCCGACACTCTCCGCCATGCGTTTAAAACTTTCCTCAATCTGCTGGGCTTTCGCTCCCATCTCCATAAGATTCCATGCCTGTCGAAGCGCCATGATGCTCGCAGTAATAGCGGCGGTTATCGCAAGCCAGTTTTGCTTCCATGAATTAGAAAACCTCTGCAGACTGCCACGAACACCTTCAAGCCGTTTCGTCGCCTCGTCCCGCAAACGCAATATGATTGACAGCTCTTTATTCGTCATCGCTTAAATTGATTCCTTCTTTTTTCCCGCTCAAGCTCTATCGCCTGAAGCTCTTTGTCGATTACCTCAAACGCATCTAACATTTTTGCCGACTGTTCCAGCCAGCTCCCGGCATTAGGAAAATATCCTTCTTTATAAAACTGAAACGCCCTTAAAAAATTTGCCGACTGTCTCGTGACAATTCTAAAAGGGCATCCCCGGTACCGTTCGCCGTATAATTCCCAGACTTCCTGTCCGGGAATTTCATACTCGCATTTAATCTTTCTCCCGCTTAAACAACTGCGGCAGTTCATGGTGAGGTCGCCCAGATGAACCGCCACGATCAGTTTTTTTGCTCGCCCTCCGTGAGTTTTGATTCATTTAAAATCACTTCCGCAAGTTCCTGCCTGAGTTCGTTCGGAAACATGGCGATAATCCTGTCCGGAACGACATTTCTCATCTTGCCTGCGTAGTGAATCGTGTCGAATTTAAGCTCGACCGGCTTATTGGTCTGCGGATCGAGATAATTGTCCATACCCTTGAGCCCGAACTTAATCGCCGTAATCTGCCGCTTATTCCAATTAAGCCGCACCTTCGCTTTATCATTGGGATTCGTTGAGCTCATCTCATAGGTACTGCTTTCATCATCGACCTCCGCCCTCAATACCGGATCCAATATCCCGATATGAAACACCGTGGGATTTTCTTTGTCCGTATCCAGCTTGGACACATGTTCTCGTGTAGCGTTAATATCAATACCTGTTAACATGAAACACCTCCTGTTTTATAAAAGTAATATCGCCAGTTCGTCATCGCCGGGCTCCATTGAGCCGGTTAAATCAAATGACGTCTGCGCCAGTTGAATGCCGTCACGGTCTCCATCATCGACCTTGTTATAAGTAATCCCGGGTGCGTAGAACCTGAACTTGTTGCCATCCATTTCCCCATACGCCAGATCGACCGCCATCGGCGTGTTGCCAAACCACTTCGAGAAGAAGTCGTGCGTGGCGACCGGAACCATCTCAGGATTAAACGACCCCTGCATGTCACGGCCGGTGATCATGAAAGAAAGTATCCCTTTTGCGTCGTCAATTTTGTCCTTTGAGGCGAGCGTGTTGGCGACATCAATTTCCATCTCGCCGATATTAAGCGACACTCCGTCGCAAGACATCACGGCGTTCAAAAGCACCGGCGGCACGGTATTGTCGAAACTGACACCCGTAAGCATCGGCACGTCCGCAACGCCAGACTCAACGCCTTTAAAACTAAAATCCAAAGTCGCCGGTTCGCCGATCTTAAAATTAAACTTCACAGTCCCACGACATCCTTTAAGAACTTTCCTAATACCGTCCTCAAACAATCCCATAGTTAACGAAACCACCGAACTGCTTATAGGTTTAATTTCAAAACCCGCATTGGAAGGATCCGCTGTCGCCGT
>JBDRCZ010000021.1:0-55998 GCA_043821285.1 Candidatus Omnitrophota bacterium
CAGTTTGAATGTATTATGTTTATGTGTTAAAAAGTAATAAAAATGGTAGGTTTTATACCGGACATACTGTGAACTTAGAAAGACGGTTTTTACAACATACTTGTGGTAAGGATAAAAAGAATTACACTTGTGTTAATGGCCATTGGGTATTAGTCTATTCAGAGAAATTTAATACAAGATCTGAAGCAATGAACCATGAAAGGTTTCTCAAAACGGGAAAAGGCCGCGAGTATATTAAGGATAAGTTAAGCAATACGGGGCGTGGCGCAGTTTGGCTAGCGCGCTTGAATGGGGTTCAAGAGGCCGACAGTTCGAGTCTGTCCGCCCCGACCAATTTGGCAAATAGCAAATAGTAAATAGAGAACCGTAAAAACAAAGTGGAAGGGCTAGCGCGTCCGCCTGAGGCGGGAGGCCGACAGTTCGAGTCTGTCCGCCCCGACCAATTTAGATATTTTGAAAATTTTGACGAGTTTGTTTGCTCGTTCTGTTTCGCAAGGGCGGGCAAAAAGAAGTTTTTGCCCGCCCTTGCTTTCCGATTCCGATTTTTCCGCCGCCGCCGAATTTCGTATTTCGCTTTACGAAATACGCCAAGAAAATTGCTTGATTGTTTTTATAAAATTTGGTATCATTATAATTGATGAAGGTTAAAGGATACTTTATAACCAATATAATATAATGGTATATCTTAATGAAAAATATGTCAAACAATAATTCTAAATCAACTATAGGTAAAAACCTTAAAAAAATTAGACAAGAAAAAGGTATTTCGCAAGATCGCTTGTCCAAGTTAGCGGATTTGTCGCTAAATACCGTCGTTACAGTAGAATCGGGCTTAAATCTTAATCCAACTATTGAAACACTAACTAAAATTGCCCAAGCATTAGATGTAAAAGTGGACGACTTAATCAAGAAATAAATATGAGCCAAACTATCACTTCATTATTGAATAAAACAAAAATTGATCCCTCTTGGTCTTTTTCCGATAAAACAAGGAAGGACACGGCGTATATTACGCACGGCTATCATCGCTATCCTGCAAAGTTTATTCCTCAAATAGTTTCTCGTTTAGCAGAGAAATATACACGAAAGGGTGATTTTATTGTTGATCCGTTTGGTGGTTGTGGGACGACGCTTGTTGAATCAAAAGTAATGGGACGACCATCAATTGCTATTGATATTAACCCCGTTGCTGTTTTGATTACAAAGGCAAAAATCACGCCGATTGAGCCAGTTAAAATTGAAAAGAAATTTACGGCAATCAAAAATAGATTGGAAACATACAGTGAAAAAACGAGGGTGAAAGCCCCCGAACATGAAAGGATTGATTATTGGTTTAACCCGGAAGAAAAAAGAATACTAAAAAAAGGCGGCAAAACTTGTATTGTTATAGGCGATACAAATTTGAAAGGCGTTGAGATACTTAATGCGGAAGTTTTTGTTGAGCAATTGCAAAACATGGGATTAAAGATAGCCGATATTATTAAAAGAGAAATACCATCAAAAAATTTGCCGTCTGTTAGAGATGAAAAAACAGGCAGGTTTGCCGGTATAAATGATAAAAACAAAGTTTCTGCTTATCCAATAGAATATATTTTAGTAATGGAAAAATAAAAAATATGACAATAAAAGACCTCATCAAAATTTACGAGACGAAAAAGAAAAAATATGGCATGCAAGCATACAGTTGATCTTGTTTGTTTGGCGAGGAAAAATCAAACTTCAAATACCCCGATTTGGCATAACCGAGCAAGACAATTTAATTTTTATTTGAGAGGTTTCAAGTATTTGTTTATAATGAAGAAGCCTGAAACGAAAAAATAACAAAGGCGGCGCGCCAGTTTCACTGGCACGAAATTCGGCGGCGGAAAAATCGGAATCGGAAAGCGATAGCGGGCAAAAATTCCTTTCCCCCAACCTCCTTCCTTTTTGCCCGCCCGAGCGTTCAGTTTCGGCTTCTGTAGATAAATATATTATTGAGGCCCACGAAAATATTGAGACTGCGTTTGAAAACAGTATTACCGATAAAACCAGAGAATTATTTGAAGAAGGGGATTAGTAAATGCTAAGATTAGAACAATATAATAGAATCTATATAGATTGCCCTTTTTTAAACGATTTGAGTATAATGGACGTAAGGATAAAAAATGCGGAGAATGGGTTTAGGATCTTTAAAATCGCCATGGTTAGACAGGAGGTATAATTATTAATGGGCGAGATTAATCGAGAACGTCGAAAGTATCAGCGCCGGCAGTTTATCCGTGTACACAGTAAATATATTTTTTCTTATAAAATTATTCAAGATCGGTTATCCGAAGAAGATGTTGCCTATACCGAAGATTTAGGTATGGGGGGGATGCATTTTAACAGTGACAAGGAATTTCCCGAAGGAGTCTTTTTAGAAATTGAGCTGCATCTGCCTGATTTTTCCGGAGTACTTAAGATTATCGGTACGGTGTTGGAAAGTGAGAAGATTAAAGAGACAAAAAATCATTATAATATAAGGTTAAAATTTGTAAAGGTTAAAGAGTCAGATCTGGGAACTTTTAAAAAGATAATAGATTTTCTTTGGCAGCAGCATAAGATTACTGCGAAATTTGAGAAAAGATTCAATCTGGATCGACGCAAATAATCGGGATTAAAAAATGGATAAAATTACGATTGGATTAATTGGGTTTGGAACGATTGGCCGCGGGGTCGTGAAAATTTTAAAAACCAAAAGTATCCTGTTATCAAAAAGGATCGGTGCAAAAATTAATTTACAATGCGTCTGCGATAAAGATATACGCAGCTTAGGCAGGATGCCGGTTGAACGTAATATCTTTACGACCGATATTGGCCGTGTATTGGATGATCCGGGAATACAGATTGTAATTGAATTAATCGGCGGAACTGAGGATGCCAAAGAAATCCTGCTGCGGGCGCTGCGCAATAAAAAACATGTTATTACGGCAAATAAGGCATTATTAGCTGAGCATGGTGAGGAGTTGTTCAATATTGCCAGACGCAATAATGTACGGATTTATTTTGAGGCGGCGGTGGGCGGGGGAATCCCGATTATTCGCTCAATCCGCAACAGCCTGGTCGCGAATGAGATAAAATATATTTATGCGATTATTAATGGAACAGCAAACTATATTTTAACCCAGATGTCCGAATTAAACCGCGATTTTAAAAGTGCGCTAACGGATGCGCAAAAAAAAGGCTTTGCCGAAAAAGATCCTACGCTTGATATTGACGGCATTGATTCGGCGCATAAGATTGCGATACTATCAAAGTTATGTTTTGGCCAGTTTGTTAAAATGAAAGATATATATGTTGAAGGCATACAATTTATTTCCTTAAGTGATATTTTATATGCAGAAGAGTTGGGATATTGCATAAAACTTCTTTCTATTGCCAAAAGGGAAGCACGGGAATTAGATATCAGAGTGCATCCGACCCTACTGCCGCGTAAGCATATGTTAGCCAGTGTTAACGGGGTATTTAATGCCGTGCATTTGGGGGGAGACTTGGTGGGGGATATGCTTTTTTATGGCAAAGGGGCAGGACAATTACCCACGGCAAGTGCGGTGATTGGTGATCTAAATGATGCGGTTGCCCTGCTTAACAATCCCGCTAAATCAATCGCCGAACAAACGGATACAAAGATCAAGCGTATTCGTGATATTAAGGAAATAAACTCAGGTTATTATTTAAGGGTGATGACGGTTGATCAACCCGGGGTATTGGCAAAAATTTCAAATGTCTTGGGCCGACATAATATTAGTATTCATAGTGTAATTCAAAAGGGAGGTAAACCGCGTGCAAAAATTGTGCCGATTGTGATGATGACGCATGAAGCAAAGGAAAGGAATATGCAAAAGGCAATTACGGTTGTGAATAAACTGGAAGTGGTGAAAAAAAAGGCCGTGCTTATTCGTATTGAGAAGGGATAAAAACCAATGAAATGGACAGGAGTAATTAATCAATATTTTAATTATTTACCGGTAACCAAAAAGACCCCGATTATCACCCTTAATGAAGGGAATACCCCGTTGATTTACGCCCCCGGTATTAGTAAAATAGTCGGACAAAATGTTAAGTTATTTTTAAAATATGAGGGGCTAAATCCTACTGCTTCATTTAAGGACAGGGGGATGACTTTAGCAATATCTAAAGCCCGTGAAGAAGGGGCGGTGGCGGTGATGTGTGCTTCAACGGGAAATACCTCTGCTTCCGCCGCAGCATTTGCTGCACGGGCAAAGATGAAATGCGTGGTATTAATCCCCCAAGGGGCAATTGCCTTAGGAAAACTTTCTCAGGCATTGATCCATCAGGCAGTGGTGCTGGCGGTTCGCGGGAATTTCGACGATGCCTTGATGATTGTGCGGAAGATTACCTCACGTTATCCGATAAAACTGGTTAATTCCATAAATCCATACCGCCTTGAAGGACAAAAGACCGCGGCTTTTGAGGTCTGCGACGTTTTAGGCCAAGCGCCGGACTTTTTGGCGATCCCGGTAGGTAATGCCGGTAATATTACCGCTTATTGGAAAGGATTTAAGGAATACAAAAACAGCGGCAAAGTAAAAAAATTACCGAAAATGTTAGGTTTTCAGGCCGCGGGCGCGGCACCGATTATCCATAACAAAATTATAAAAAATCCCCAGACCATTGCTACGGCAATAAAAATTGGCAATCCTGCTAATTGGCAAAACGCGGTTAAGGCACGCGATGAATCCGGGGGGCAGATTTTAGCGGTAACAGATAAAGAGATAATTTCCGCATATAGAATTTTAGCCGGGCAAGAAGGGGTTTTTGTCGAACCGGCATCTGCGGCATCTGTTGCCGGAGTATTAAAACTTTCAAAACGCGGATTTTTTGGTAAAAATAAAATTATTGTTTGTGTTTTGACCGGACATGGGCTTAAAGATCCTGACCGGGCAATAAAATTAATCAAGACCCCAAGAGTATTACCCGTGAGGGTAAATGCGGTTTTAAAAGAAATAGGATATTGAGATGAAATATGCGGTGTTAGTCGCGGATGGAATGGTTGATTATCCACTGGAAGAATTAGGAGGTAAAACCCCGCTTGAGGCTGCTTTTACCCCGAATATGGATTGGATTGCCGAATATGGTAAGGTCGGAATGGCAACAATGGTGCCGCCAGGGATGCCGGCGGGAAGTGACGTTGCGAATCTTTCGATATTTGGTTATAATCCCATTGATTATTATTCCGGCCGGGGGCCGTTAGAGGCCGCAAATATGGGGATTAAGCTTTTAACGGATGAGGTGGCATTTCGCTTTAATCTGATCACGGCAAAAGATGATCTGCTTGAGGATTATAGCGCGGGACATATATCGACCAGAGAGGCGGAGGTTTTAGTAAGGTTTCTTGCGCAAAAATTAAATAGTAAAAACATAAAATTTTATTCCGGCGTAAGTTATCGTCATCTTTTAGTAATTAAAGATGCCACCTATACATTTGAGAAGATAATTTGTATCCCGCCGCATGACATAATCGGAAAACGGATTTCGCGTAATCTCCCCAAGGGTAATGGATCAGAGGTGCTGCAGCGTTTAATTGACCGGTCAAAGACACTTTTGGCAAAACATGAGATAAATCAGGTGCGGATAGATTTAAAAGAAAATCCGGCGAATATGATCTGGCCATGGGGACAGGGGAGGCTGAAGGCATTACCGCTGTTTTATGATAAATATAAACTAACAGGCAATGTGATTTCCGCGGTGGATTTAATTAAAGGAATTGGCAAGGTAATTGGTTTGGATCCGGTTAATGTTCCCGGGGCAACCGGATATTATGATACCGATTATGCGGCAAAGGCCAGGTATGCGGTGAATTGTTTAAAAAAGAATGATTTTGTTTTTGTGCATGTAGAAGCGCCGGATGAGGCGGGACATAACGGAGATATCCGGGCAAAAATTTCCGCGATACAGAATTTTGACCGGGAGATTGTTGGCGGGATATTAGCGGCATTAAATAAATATAAGAGTTATCGAATCCTGGTGTTGGCAGATCATCCCACCCCAATTGCCGTCAGAACCCATACCGCGGAACCTATTTGTTTTGCCTGTTGCGGCACCGGGATAGAAAAAGAAAAGATTAAGCAATTGAACGAGGCGGTGGCACAAGGTTCGGAATTGAGATTTAAAGAGGGATACAAACTGCTGGATTATCTTATTTTTGCGTAGCAAAAATAAGTTTTTTTTGTACCAAGCTGTAGGGTGTTCTGGCGCGGTTTTACAATAAAAACTTAAAAGCATAGGAACTTCATTATTTTCTTTTGGACTACCTTTTCTTTTTAAGAAAAGGTAGTGAATAAATTAATGCCGAAGGCAGTAATTTATAATGAGCGCAATACTGATTAGTGTTATTACAATATTAATATTTATCGTTGGGTATAACGGCTACGGTAAATTTTTAGAAAGAATTTTTCGTATTGATGCCAGATGCCGGACGCCGGCAGAGGAATATTATGATGGCGTAGATTATGTGCCGGCAAAGCACTGGAGCATTTTGTTCGGACATCATTTTGCCAGTATTGCCGGTGCCGGGCCGATAATTGGTCCGGTAATTGCAACCGCGATGTGGGGTTGGGGTGCGGGGTTATTATGGATAATTATTGGGACAATTTTTATTGGCGGGGTGCATGATTTCGGGGCGTTAGTTATATCAGTAAAAAACAAAGGCAATTCATTAGCGGATATTTCTGGCAGTCTGATAAATAAGCGGATGAAACTTATATTTTCAATCTTTATTTGGCTGGCGCTTTTGCTGGTTATCGCAGTATTTGTTTATCTTTGTGCACAAACGTTTATTTCCGAACCAAAGATTGTATTACCTTCGCTTGGGCTAATTCCGGTTGCTGTGCTGGTGGGAATTATGCTTTATCGCTTTAGAGTTAATCAAATTATCACAACACTTATTGGCGTGGGTTTGCTGGGGATTTTAATATTTGCCGGTAATTTTTTCCCAATACAACTATCCCGCCATGGATTTTTAATCTGGGTGATTATTTTATTTATTTATAGTTATATTGCCTCGATTACCCCGGTTAATATATTACTTCAGCCGCGTGATTATATTTCAAGTTTTCTGCTGATCTTTGGCATAATCTTTGGATTTTTGGGAATACTATTAACCAATCCACAAATTAATACCCCTGTTTTTATTAAATTTAACACAACATTAGGTAATTTATGGCCGATGCTTTTTGTGGTGGTTGCTTGCGGGGCAGTATCCGGATTTCATTCCTTAATTGCTGCCGGGACAACGTCAAAGCAATTATCTTCTGAGCGGGATGCGCGAAAAATTGGTTATGGGGGCATGATTTTTGAAGGGGTACTGGCATTACTTGCGGTAGTTTGTGTTTCCGCGGGATTAGGCTCGCATCAGGCTTTACTTACCTGTATTAACACAAAAGCCAGTGGACCAATCCAGGCATTTGCCTTAGGTTTTGGCACCTTAACGGAAAAGGTTTTTGGCAGTTATGGCAGATTCATTGCCACGGTAATATTAAATGCATTTATCTTAACCACATTAGATACGGCAACGCGTATCGGCCGCTATATTACTGAGGAATTAACCGGTATAAAAAACAAGCATATCGCATCAATGATAATTATTGTTTTTAGCGGCATGCTTGCGCTTAGTGGAAAATGGACAAAACTCTGGCCGGCGTTTGGCGCCGCCAATCAATTAATTGCGGCATTATCATTGTTGATAATTACTATCTGGATAGCCAAGAATGGTCAGAATATTAAGGTTTCCTTAATACCGGCAATTTTTATGAGTTTGACAACGCTCGTGGCACTCGGATTTTTATTTTTCAAAAATTTAAGAACACAGGATTATTTATTAGTTTTAATTGCCGGGGTTTTGATTGTGCTGGCAATTATTATTTTCATCATCTGCAGTATAACGATATATAGTTATAGGAAAAAGGGCAGTATTTGTTAAGGTAAACAATATTTTAGCGGTTAATCTTGACAGATGCTGTTTTATATGATATACTTAATTAAGACTTAACAAATTAATTATATTTTTTGTTACATTAGTTTGTTAAATAATTATAAAAGAGAATATAGTCGGAATAATTACCTTTTATCCGAAAAGGCAAACCCGCTGAAAGGCGGGGACTCCGTGTGCAAGGAAACAGTTCATGTTCAATTGTACAGGACCTGGCAAAACACAAAACGTTGAGCCGGGGCAAAGCAACGGGTCTAAAGCGTTAGGCTATGACCGCCGAGCGTACCGAAAACGTAAGTTTAAGGAAACTTTAGATAGCCGAGCTGCCAAAGAAATGGTAGATCGGCTTTTTTAATAGGCATAATAATATAAAAAAGGAGGAAAGGATGGATGGGAGTAAGGTAATAATAAATAATAAAAAAACAAAAACACAACCAAGTAAAAAAGGAGGGATTGTCATGTGTAATAAAATATTTCACAAAACAATAGCAGTAGTTTCTGTTTATGCATTTTTAATTACAACATCCATAGTGCCGGTTTATGGGTATTCTTTTACCGATGTATCAGATTTAACGCTTAACCCCTATTCGTTTTTTTCACCCTCAACTCTTAGTAATTCAATATTAACGGAAAAAATTTCCCCGGATGCTACAGAACTTGGTGATCTTAGTATTGCCCCGCCTCCGGTAGTTATTACAACCTCCAGCGGTGATATTTATCTTTATCAATCAGGACAGATGCGTGCCAAGATGACCATTGACCAGAAAGGAACAGATAGTACAACATTCTATGCCAATGGCGCTCCGGTGTATATAAAGGATGAGTTTGGAAAAATTACGTTTTATAATTATTCAGATTATGGTCAAAACGTTACTTTGACGAACAGTATTGGCGCGGTAGTTGGCACAGAGGCCTATCGTGATGGATTCCGTCTATTTTCCGACGGAGAAACCGGCAAAGTTACCTATATTTATGATGAAGATAATCAGCTTATTGGTGCCACTGACCCGTTTGGCAATACAACTAACTACGAAAATGCCCGGCCAATTAATATTACCGATAGCAGTGGCGAGATTATTGGCACTTATCTATATAATGGTAATCTGTTATCAACTTATACTGATCAGTTTGGCAATACTACCCATTTCGGTGAAGATGGCATAAGGCCGATTTATACGAAAAATGCTCAGGGGACAATTACTCAAGTATATCAGTATAATGGATTAGGTAATCTTGAGGTTATTGTTAATAAACTAACCGGTGAAACTACTAGTGTATTAGAAGGTTATAGTACCTCTGTAGTAAGTGAGGAAGGTGCATTGGTGATGTCTTACAGCTATGCTGACAGCGGGTATTTAAGTTCAACGACAAAATATTCTACGGATGGAATTATTGGCGGCTGGACGATTTATGATGATTATGGCCGTCCGGCAGCGGTATATAATGCTGAAGGCAGCCTTGTTCAGACATATGAATATAATGATTCTGGTTTTATTCAAGCAACAGTTTCTTATGGTAAGATTGATCCTTTGACCGATAAACCAATGATAACCGGCAGGACAACTTTTGATGAGTTTGGCCGGCCAAGTGACGTCTATAATGCCGCGGGATTTTTGGTGCAGACATATCAATATGATGCCCGGGGAATGCTTGATATTACTAAATCTTATGGGGATGTTGATCAGGTAACAGGTCAGCAGGCATTAACCGGCTGGACAATATACGATGATGTTGGCCGGGCGCTTGAAGCATATAATTTCCAGGGTGATTTGGTGCAAAAATATTACTATAATACGGAAGGATTTTTGGATTATACGGTTTCTTTAGGTTTAGATGGTGCGATAACCGGTAAAACCATATATAATCAACTTTCCCGGCCGAGTGAGGTTTATAATGAAACAGGCAATCTTGACACATTAATGGGATTAAGTCAGGTTTATCTCTACGGAGCAGACGGGTTTTTATCAGAGACAGTCAGTTACGGCCAGGATAATACAATAACTGGATATACAAAATATGACGCTTATAGCCGTCCGACTGATGTTTATAATGTGTTTTCCGATACTGTTGTGCAGCAGTATGTTTATAATGAACGGGGGTTTTTAGATCAGACCAATAGTTTTGGATATTTAATGAGTGGTGTAGATGCGGTAGTGACAGAAGACATGAAAAATCTGCTCCATCAATTGGAAGCGTTAGGTACTTATAATTTTGGCGATTTTAGTTCAGCAACGTTAGTAAGTGCGGCCTGGAATGCATTGGCAGCGGGTAATCTGGATGAAGTTATTGCATATACAATTAAATGCATTGAATTGTATCGAGATGAAGCGCTTACTGAGCAGGCGGCATTATCAGAACTTCCAGCAAGCGGATCTCCAGAGGCATTTGCCCAGTGGGCGTTAAACGATGTTGGAACCGCTTATTATATTTTAGGTGAGGCATTACGGCAAAATGGGCAGGATGACCTGGCAAAGATTTCCTATGGCGTTGTTTCTGCAGAACTTAAATATAGTCAGTGCTGGGATCCAACAGGTGGTTTGCATTGGCAGGTAGCAACTGGTTCATTAGTGCAATTAAATGCCATGGGCGCAGTGAATCCGGTGTTGACTGGGTATACCAAGTATGATAGCAATGGACGTCCCAATGAAGCATATCAGGTATCTGCAACCGGGGTGGCGATACTTTCCCAAAAATTTGATTATAAACTGTATGATGAAAAAGGCAATGTGGTTTTAGATGGTACGGGCAAGGCAGTTGATGCGGGATTTTTACAGCGAACATGGTCATATGGTGCAGTTGATCCAGACAGTGGGGAGCAGGTGGTTACCGGATTTACCACTTATAATGAGTATGGAAAACAGGGAAAATCTTATAATGACTTTGGGGAAATGGTGCAAACATATGTTTATTCAGATCAGGGATTTTTATCCCGTATTTACTCATATGGACAAGATATGACTTATTCGGGTCTGACGATATTTGATAATTATGGACGGCAGAAAGAATCCTATAACTACACAGGAGATTTAACGTCAACAGATGGATTGACCCAGCGATATGTTTATACTAATGCAGAAAGCATTGATACGGGATTTTTGCAAAAGACAATATCTTATGGCGAGAATAACACAGAAACCGGCTATACATTATACAATGCCTTTGGCCGTCCGGATGCAGCATATAATGCATGGGGGTATAAGATTCAGGAATATGATTATGTAAATGGAGCCGGAATAAATGACGGGTTTATGCATAGAACAATTACCCTTGCGCAAGATGGCACCCAGATTGGCGCAACATATTATAATGCTTTTGGCCGTCCGGATTATGCGGTGCAGGCATCCAAAGATGTGTCAATTGATAGTGCCCCGGTTGTACAAAGATTTATTTATAAAAAAGGGTTCTTGACACAGACAGAATCGTTAGACCGTGATGGGAATAGAACAAATGTTACTTTTTATGATAAAAGAGGCATGCAGGATGAGACATTTAATGTTAAAGATGATGATAGCATTGGCGTGCGTATTCAGGAGTATCGCTATTCGCAAAATGGTTTTATTAAGGAAACTATTTCTTATAACCGTGACGGTCAGTTGAGCGGACGTACAACTTTTAATGATTACGGGCAGCAGGAAAAATCTTTTAATCAAAGTTATTTGAATGAAGATTCCAATAAAGGTCTAGTGCAAACATATACTTATCTTGACGGATTTCTGGTGATGACCGAGTCATGGGGTGAGGCTGAGGTAACAAATAATTACGATGCAGCAGGGAAATTGATTGATACGATTTATACTCCAACGAACACTGGTAAAACGATATATGATATTTATCAAAGGCCCAAGGAAGCATACAATGCCTTTGATGAACTTGTGCAGTCTTATGATTATATGAATGACGCGGGAATTGATGATGGGTTTTTAACTAGGACGTATAGTTATGGTGCTACCGGGCTGCAAACTGGTTACACGGTTTATAATGGTGCGGGTCGTCCAACTGAGTCCTGGAGCATGTCAAAGGATAGTGATAGTTCAGCAGAACTTAATAAAGTTCAAGCCTTTACCTATAAAGATGGGTTTTTAGATTATACAACAACGTTTGGTAAAGGAGAAGTAGAGACCGGGAAAACTTACTATGATGGGTTTGGCCGTCAAGAGTATTCAGTTAATGAAGATGGAAATAAGGTGCAGGTCTATAAATATTCAAATCAGGGGTTTTTGCAATTTACAACTTCTATGGGAAACAACGGGGTGGTTACCGGCACTACGGCGTTTGATAAATATGGCCGGCAGAGTGCTTCATATAATGACCGCGGTAATGTAAAAACCGGCGCCGGACTGGTACAAACATATGATTATACCAAATCAGATACTACGGAGTCAGGATTTTTACAACAGGCAACTTCCTATGGGACAAATAAGACGGTTACCGGAACAACGCGTTATGATGAGTATAACCGGCCGGATGCTGCTTTTAATGCTGAAGGTGTTCAGGTGCAGGATTATGTATATGAAGGCGGCTTTTTATCAGAAACCCAATCTTTAAATAAAGACAGTGGAGTAGAAAATAGAACATTTTATAATGATTTCGGCCGGCCGTTTGAAGTTACGAATTTTGCCGGAAACGTCGTGCAGACGTTTAATTATGAAGGCGGATTTCTTAAGGAAACCCTTTCTTATGGTGCCGGCGGACTGGAGAATATTACCGGTAAAACAGTTTATGATAATTATGGACGGCAGATAGGTTCTTATAATGCTAATGGCGGGATATCTCAGACATATCAATACAATAAAGAGGGATTTCTTTCACGTACTAATAACTACAGCAAAGAAGGCACATTTAGCGGGTTTACGATGTATGATGATCTTGGTCGTCCGGATGGGGTCTATAACTATAACGGCAATATAACAACGCAACGCGGACTGATTCAGGAATATCAATATGATGATCAAGGATTTGTCTGGAGAACAGTTTCCTATGGTGATAATAATACCATTACTGGGGAGACTTACTTTGATATACATGGCCGCCCGGATAAGGTTTATAATGCTGAAGGTGTTTTGACCATGCAATATATTTATGATGGAGATAACACTTTTATTCTTCCGAGTAACTGGGCAAATTTCTGTACCGCAACTCCTAATATCAGCGGTGGATATACGGGAAATGTGAGTGCGACATGGGAATTTAAGGTGCTGCAGGGAGGAACAGTTGGTGAAGGAACAGTAACAATTGGGGTATTTGATAAAAATACTGGTAACGCAGTAACGGATATTTACGGTAATGATATCACAATAGATTTAGGCAGTGAATATAATGCAGGTTCAAGTATTAATGTTGGCTATGGTGTCAAATTATCCATGGAAGCAGGAGATCTCGTGGCCGGTAATTCTTTTGATGTTGACGTTGCTGCTGGGATTACGGAAAGCAAAATCGGTACGCCTACTTCTTGGACGTTGATGCAGGCAGCTGATCCAAAATTAACCGGTACTTATCTTGGTCCAAATGGAGTTACGTGGTCATTTAGGATAAATATGGATGGGGTTATTGGAGTAACCGCTGGTTTAAAAATTACTGTTACCAGGGCCAGTGGTGGGCTGCCAAGATCTTACGACATTGGTGCGGGATACGATGGCAGTGCGATTGATCTTGGGAGTGGTATGCAAATAAGTTTTAGTAACGGTGCAGTTGTTGCTGGGGCATATTTTACTGCCAGTTTTGATAAAACAGGTCAGATTACCCAGAGTAATTGGGACAAAACTCCAATAGTTACCCCAACATTTACCGGTAAATTTACCGGAACTGCAGACGAAGTATGGACGTTTAAGACAAATATGGCCGGGACAATTGGGCAAACAGCTGGGTTAATGATAACCGCTGAGCGCCGGGATACCTTAGGAAACCTTATTGGTACTATTAATCTTGATGTTGGGGCAGGATATGTTGCGGGTAGTGACATGGTTATTGCTGAAGGGGTAAGCATTGCTTTTTCCAGCGGTGATGTGCTGGTAAATGACAGCTTTACCGCTGATCTTGACTATAAGCAATCAACAACCGTTTCTGCTGCCGGTACTTGGCAGCAAAATTCTACGGCAATACCGCAGATCAGCGGACGGTATTTAGGTGATGTTTCTTTGCAATATGAGATTACGGTGAATACAGATAATGTTGCTGCGGCTGATTTGAATAACTTAGTCATAGGAGCAACCAACGGGTTAAGACTTAAAGTTAAGAACCTAACTGATAGCAGTGAGCAGTATATAAACATTGGCGCGGGGTATATTGCCGGAGATAATGTGACAATTTATAAGGGCACTGGTGAAAACGAAGAGGTTGCCATTAGCTTAAACAGAGGTACATTACATGCTGCTGATAAAGTGACTGTTGACCTAAAAGATTTTCAATCCAGTAAGACCATGGCGTCAAATTGGAGCGGGGCATCAACCACGGCGATTGCTGTTAGTGGAACATATAGCGGTTCTGATAATGACGTTTGGACATGCCGGGTTATTGCGATGGATGGTATGGCAAAACTCAGAGTAACCGACAGTGTAGATAATGTTATTGGTTATTTTGCCCTTGAAGACTATACGGATGGAACTGCCTTGAATATTGCTGATGGTGTTAGTGTAAGTTTTTCTGGAGGCACGTTAGAGTTAGGTGACTGTTTTATGATTACGCTTGAAAGACGTGATTCAGTAAAATCAGTTGTCTGGACAGATAATTCCACGGCAGAGTTTAGCTTATCACAGATTACATCGGGTTACACCGGTACTGGAGATGATGTTTTAACATTTAATGTTATTAGTGCCGGCACAGTAGGTTTAGGTGACGTACGGGTAGAGGTACGCGATCATGCCGGAAACCTTTTAGATACCCTTCAGGTTGGTAATGGTTATAACAGCGGAACTAAGCTCAATATTGGAAATACCGGTCTGCAGATTGCATTTACTGCTGGAGATCTTAAGGCCGGACATTCATTCGATGCAGCAATAGCGGTTAATACACAAGGCGCAGGTATTACCAATACAAGCTGGCAGAATGCCGTGCTTTCAAAAATAACTTTAGGCGGCGAATATAGCGGTGCGGATAATGATATGTGGTCTTTTGTAGTGAATCAAGATGGCCAGGTTGGTGTGACCGCGGGGCTTACACTTACGGTATATGACAGTTCAGGGGCAGTAGTTGCTGCGAATATTAATATTGGTGCAGGTTATACCGCAGGTTCGATAATTGACATAGCCGATGGTGTGCAGGTTGCGTTGGATAGCGGGATGGTCGAACAAAATAGTCAATTTAAAGCTCAATTGACTTATGATATGAATATGACTGTTAGCCCGCTTAATAAAACACCCATGGCCAGCAGTCCAAAACTTACCGGTACCTATACTGGACCAGATGATGTTACCTGGACGTTTAAGGTTTCAGCCGGTGGCACAGTTGGCAGTGATAATATTGTAATTGAGGTTTATAAACAGGATGGCAGTCTGGTTACCACTGTAAGTTTAAACAGCGGTTATGTTCCTGGAACAAATCTTACTGTGGCGGATGGCATAGAAGTTATGTTTAATGACGGTAAGGTATTGACCGGAGATGAATTTTCCGTAAATATTAATGTTTCGGCAAAAAATGAAATTGTTACTAAGGAATTTCTTTGGAATAACAACACAACTTCATTAGTTAATGTGATTGGTTTATACACCGGACCGGCAGGTGAAGAGTGGACATTTACTATAATTGGCAGTGGTGAGGTTGGTGCGGGAAATATAACCCTTCGAGTAACAGATAAAAGTGGTGCTTTAATTAAAGATATTGATATTGGCAGTGGACTGACGACTGCATATCTTCAGGAGTCAAAATTAATCAATGTTGCTGATGGAATTCAGATTTCTTTTTCCTCCGGGTTAGTGCGTGATGGAGACTCATTTACCGTGGATTTCGGCAATAATGCAAAAATTGATGATGGATTCTTGGATTGTACACTTACCTATGGTGATTTTGACCCAGACTATTTTAATAGTGATGCCCCTAGTCAGCAGAGGATTACCAGTTACACGCTTTATAATGCCAAGGGACAGGCAACAGAGACCTATAGTGTAATGCAAAACCCGGATTGGACATCATGGTATTCAAAAACATTAACCCAGATGAATGTTTATACTGTTGATGGCTATCTGGATAAGACACTCAGTTTTGGTAAGGACGCAGCCTATATGGGGATGACGGAATATGATAATTTGTCACGGCAAACCGCTTCATATAATGAATATGGACAAACGACCCAGAAATATCAATACAACAGCTCAGGATTTATGTACAGGGCTGAATCTTTTGGCGTAGATGGCACAAAAACAGGTTATACCCTTTATAATGATTTGGGCAGGCCAGAAGGTGCATATAATTCAAAGGGGATTACTGTTCAAAAATTTGAATACAGTGGAAATGGCTTCTTATCAGCGACGTATTCATTGCAGGGACAAATGGAAGTAGATGGTATAGGTATGGTTGATATTGTCACCAGCAAGACAGTTTATGATGCCTCCGGCAGACAGAAAGAAACTTACCAGGTGTATCAATACAAGGATGTTGAAGTAAATGAGACGCTTAAGACTACAGTGTTTAGTCCGGTAGTGGGGCAGATTATTCTTAGTGCCCAGCCGGTACAAACTTATCTCTATGACGGCAATGGCTTTTTGAATAAGACAATTTCCTGGGTTGCGGAAGTTGAAAAAGACGCAGCAGATTTTCCGAAACAAAATGATGACGGCACATTTAATATCATTGGCTGGAAGGCAACGAGTGCTACGGTCTATAATGAATGGGGCAGACCGGATCAGGTTCTTAAGACTGACGATGATGGAAATATCCTGCTTGTCGATGGTAAAGAAGTTGTATTACAAAACTATTTTTATACAAACGGATTTATGTATGCATCAGTGTCCAGTTATTACAAAAATAACAGCGGTGAATGGACACAAACTGCGCCTTCAATTACTTATTATGATGCATATGGCAGGGGGTTGATAAGTTTTGATAATTCAACGGCGTATGCGGTGCCACCGGTAGACTACAAGGACAATACTAATAGAATAACATCAAGGTTTAAGTATGACAATAATACTGGATTCTTGAGTACACAGCAGAATTTTGGAGATAACAACAAGCTGCAGAGTACTGTTTACTATGACCGTGCTGGACATCAGGTTGGAGTTGATAATCAGACCGGCATGAATAGTGTGAGCATATATGACCAGTTTGGATTCATGCGTCTGAGTAGAGAAGTTGATCAGGCTGTGCTTGACCTATTCTTGAACAACATCTGGATAAGGTAAGCAGTTTATACCCATTATTAACACAACCTGCGGTTACTGATGAATTAATTTTAAAAAGGCAAATCAGAGTGAGAGAACCCCGTGTCAAAGTTATCGAGACGCGGGGTTTTTTCTGTGGTTTTTCGCTTGCAATTCTGCATTTTTAATGATACCATACAATATGCGTTAGAGTTTGGAGCAATCGCACTAAAATTTGCAGGGTTATCTCATAAAAAAAGCTAACGCCATGGATTAACACAGATTTACTCAGAAAAAATATGTCAAACGATTTATTAAAAATTCGTGTTTATCAGTGTAAATCTGTGGCAAAAAAAACAGGAAGTCATAAAAGACAGAATGCATAAATTAATTGTTCAAAAATATGGCGGGACTTCGGTGGCAACACCGGAGCGGATAAAATATGTTGCCCGGCGGATTGTCGAAACTAAGAAAAAAGGGTTTCTCGTGGTGGTGGTGGTTTCGGCATTGGGAGATACAACTGATGAGCTTTTAAAACTGGCCGGACAAATAACTAAGAATCCTTCAACCCGGGAACTAGATATGCTTGTTTCGACTGGCGAGCAGATTTCCGTGGCCCTGCTGGCTATGGCGGTCCATAAATTAAAACAAGAGGCGATCTCGTTTACTGCAGGCCAGGTGGGGATAATTACCGATAACTCACATACTAAAGCAAAAATTGTGCAGATTCATACAAAAAAGATTGAAGAGCAATTAAAAAAAAATAAAATCATTATTGTTGCCGGATTTCAGGGGGTAACCCCGGAGCATGATATTACCACCCTGGGCCGGGGAGGTTCGAATTTAACTGCCGTGGCCTTGGCCAGTGCATTAGGGGCACGTGTTTGTGAAATGTATACTGATGTTGAAGGGGTCTATACTGCTGATCCGCGGGTTGTCCCGGATGCGAGAAAATTGAATTTTATCAGCTATGATGAAATGCTCGAACTTGCCTCTTTAGGTGCGCAGGTGCTTCAGGCACGTTCGGTTGAGTTTGCGAAAAAATATGGGGTAAAAGTCCATGTCCGCTCTAGTTTTAGTCAGAAAAAGGGAACAATAATTTCCGGGGAGGCAAAGATGATGGAAGAGGCAGTGGTCTCGGGAGTAACTTATAATAAAAATGAAGCTAAGGTTACAATATGTGATGTGCCGGATAAACCGGGTATTGCTGCAAAAATATTTAAAGATATATCCCGTGCCGGAATTAATGTCGATATGATTGTTCAGAATATCAGCCGTACCGGGTATACAGACGTGTCATTTACCGTATCCAGTGATGACTTAAAGAAAGCGCTGAGGATTTCACGGGCCGTGGCAGGTAAGATTAATGCCGAAGGGGTGGCACATGATCTGGAGATTGCAAAAATTTCTATTGTTGGTGTTGGGATGAAAAGTTATCCCGGGGTTGCCGCAAAAATGTTTTCTGCTTTGGCGGAACATAAAATCAACATTGAAATGATCTCAACATCAGAAATAAGTATCTCCTGTGTGATCAGAAAAAAATTTGCCATTGATGCGGTAAAGACAATACATAAGGCATTTGGTCTGGGGAAAAAAGTAGCCAGTAATAAATGATACACAGATTATCCTGAATAATGCGTAAATTTACCGTTTTTTAACTACTATTGCAAATAAAATGTTGACGCTATATAATATGTATAAGCTATTAAAATCGTTCTACGCAGAAAGCGTCCAAATAGTACGGAATTTGTCAAATGGGCAAAAGTTTGCAAAAACTCAATCATTCAGCTTTGCAAAAATAATATAAAAACCATTTTACCACAAAGGTCACGAAGAACACGAAGTAAAAATAAATCTTTTAGGCGGAAAAAGGCAAAAGAAATAAAATTCTAAGCACGAATATCGAAATGCGAATATTCAAAGATTCAAAAAATTTTGTTTGCCGGTTGGTGGGCAGAAGATTGGGAATCTGCCTGCCCGCCGATGCTTTGTGGTGGGGAATTTTCGAATCTGGAATTTGGAATTAGAACATTTGAATTTGTTTAGGATTTAGATATTCGGATTTAGAGCGTAGCAGGAATTAAAGGAAGCAAGAAGCATGGCACAAGTTAAATTATACGATACGACCTTAAGAGATGGCTCGCAGACCGAAGGTATTTCTTTTACCGTTGGTGATAAATTAAGAATTGCCGAAAAACTTGACGTGCTTGGGGTGCACTATATTGAAGGGGGATGGCCGGGGTCTAATCCAAAAGACATGGAGTTTTTTAAACAAATACAGCATTTAAGAATAAAAAAGGCAAAACTTACCGCTTTTGGCAGCACCCGGCGCTGTGATACAAAGACTAGTACTGACCCGAATATTGCGGCTTTACTTAAGGCGGGAACTAAGACAGTAACCATTTTTGGTAAAAGCTGGGATCTGCATGTGCATGAAGTATTAAAAACCTCTTTAGATGAAAATTGCCGTATGATTTACGAGTCGATTAAGTATCTAAAAGCAAAAGGCAAAGAGGTATTTTTTGATGCGGAGCATTTTTTCGATGGATATAAAAATAACCCGCAGTATGCGTTAAAGACAATAATTGCTGCTTGTGATGCCGGGGCAGATACACTGATTTTTTGCGATACAAATGGCGGAACGATTACCTCAGAGATTACGAAGATTACCCGTATTGTCAAAGGGCAAATTTCTACGCCACTCGGCATTCATACGCATAATGATTCCGGTATGGCCGTGGCAAATACAATTGCTGCGGTTGAGGAAGGATGTACGCACGTACAAGGTACGATCAACGGCTATGGCGAGCGTTGCGGTAATGCCGACCTTTGTGCAATAATCGCCACCCTTTTTTTTAAATTAAATATTAGGTGTGTGTCAAATAAACAGATAAAAGAACTTACGGAGATCTCACGTTATGTAAGTGAAGTGAGTAATATGAAGCAATTGGACAATCAGCCTTATGTCGGTAACAGTGCCTTTGCTCATAAAGGCGGGGTGCATATAAATGCCGTAGTTAAAAATCCAAAGAGTTATGAGCATATTTCTCCAGAAGAAGTTGGCAATCACCGGCGCTTGCTCGTCTCAGAGTTATCTGGTAAAACAAGTATCCTGGTAAAGGCAAAAGGCATCGATTTAGATTTGGGTAAGGCGGATTTACGTACTAAAAAAATTCATAAGCTTCTGCAGAATCTTGAACATCAGGGCTATCAGTTTGAGGCCGCGGAAGGTTCATTTGAGTTACTGCTAAATAAGGCATTGAAACAATACAGAAAATTTTTTGAACTCAAGGGATTCCGGGTAATTATTGAAAAACGGGATAATAAAGTAGTATCTGAGGCAACAATTAAGATTAAAGTTGGCAACATTGAGGAACACACCGCCGCAGAAGGAGAAGGACCGGTTAATGCCTTGGATAATGCCTTACGCAAGGCCCTGGTTGATTTTTATCCGACATTGTCTGCGATGCATCTTTCAGATTTTAAAGTGAGAGTCTTGGATTCTAAAGACGGCACTGCGGCTAAAGTAAGAGTTTTAATCGAGTCTCAGGATGAAAAGGGTTCATGGTGGACAGTTGGTGTTTCCGAGAATATCATTGAAGCCAGTTACCAGGCGCTAGTGGACTCGATTGAATATAAGCTTTTGAAAGAAAAGATATTATAATGATGGACATTCCTACCAGATACGATCCCAAGATAACTGAAGAAAAATGGTATAAGTTTTGGGAGGAGAAGAAATATTTCCGGGGTAAAATTGTTCCGCAAGAGCACCCTTATGTAATTGTTATTCCGCCGCCTAATGTTACCGGAATTCTCCACATGGGACATGCCTTAAATAATACTATTCAGGACATATTAATTCGCTGGATGAGGATGTGCGGGAAGTCCACACTCTGGGTGCCGGGGACAGATCATGCTGGTATTGCTACTCAAAATGTAGTTGAACGGAAACTTTCTGCAGAGCATAAGACACGCACGGAACTGGGCCGGGATAAGTTTTTAGAATCTGTCTGGCAGTGGAAAGAAGAACATGGTTCAACAATTATTAATCAATTAAAAAAATTAGGCTGTTCCTGTGACTGGGAACGCAGCCGGTTTACCATGGATGAAGGGCTTTCCAATGCCGTAGTTGAAGTTTTTATCCGGCTTTATGAGAAAGGATTGATTTACCGCGGTAAATACATAATTAACTGGTGCCCGCGCTGCCAGACCGCGCTTTCTGACGAAGAGGCAAAACATAAAGACTTGGACGGATTTTTATATTACATCAAATATCCGGTTGCCAACACCAGTGATTATGTTATTGTTGCCACCACCCGGCCGGAAACCATGCTGGGTGATACCGCGGTAGCGATAAACCCAAAAGATGCACGCTACGCGCATTTAAAAGATAAAGAAATAATTCTGCCGGTTGTCGGCCGGAGACTTAGCGTGATATTCGATGAGATTGTTGATATGGAGTTTGGCACAGGGGTGGTAAAAGTAACTCCGGCCCATGACCCCAATGACTTTTTTATGGGACAAAAACATAATTTAGAATTTATAAATATTCTAAATCCTGATGCAACCATGAACAAGCATGCGGATGATTTTGAAGGGATGGACAGATTTGAATTCCGCGAGGTGCTGCTGGAACTTTTAAAAGAAAAAAAATTACTGCAAAAAACAGTACCCCATCGTCATGCGGTGGGACATTGTTATCGCTGCAATACGGTTATTGAGCCATATCTTTCAAAGCAATGGTTTGTAAAAATGAGGCCGTTGGCAAAAAGGGCAATCGCGGCGGTAAGAGAAGATCAAATTAAATTCATTCCTGAGCGTTGGACGAAGGTGTATTTAGATTGGATGGAGAATATTCGTGACTGGTGTATTTCCCGTCAAATCTGGTGGGGGCATAGACTTCCGGTATACTATTGTAAAAATTGCCTGACAACCGCAGACGATGAAGAACTCAATCTGACCAATAAGGGTATTATTGTTTCCCGTTCTTTGCCCAAGCGCTGCCCGGAATGCGGTTCGGTTAACATTGAGCAGGACGCAGATGTTTTAGATACATGGTTTTCTTCGTGGCTATGGCCTTTTTCTACCCTCGGCTGGCCAAAGCCTTCGAAGGACATTGATTATTTTTATCCGACCAGCACGCTGGTGACCGCGCCGGAGATTATCTTTTTCTGGGTAGCGCGCATGATTATGGCAGGAATTGAGTTTATGGGTAACATTCCTTTTTCCCATATTTATATTCATGGCACCGTACGTGATGATCGCGGGGTTAAGATGAGCAAGTCCTTAGGCAACACAATTGACCCTTTAGAAATTATTGATTTGGTCGGTGCGGATGCCTTACGATTTAGTATTATTTCAATAACCGCAAGCGGGCAGGATGTGTTTTTATCCAGAAAGAAATTTGAAATCGGCAGAAATTTTGCAAATAAAATCTGGAATGCCGCCCGTTTTGTATTGATGAATATCGAAACTGATAAAAAAATCGATTTAAATATCAAAAAAAAGAAATTGCAACTGAAGGATAAATGGATTATCAGTTTATTGAATCAGACAATTGAGAAAATTAATTTTTCATTGATGAATTACCGTTTTAATGAGACCGCGGCACTGCTTTATGATTTTTTTTGGCACCGGTATTGTGACTGGTATATTGAACTGGTGAAACAGGATTTATTGAATAAGGAATCGTCACGTTTTGATGCGGTTGCCGCGGTTTTATTATACGTGTTATCCAAAGTATTAAAGCTATTGCACCCGATTATGCCTTTTTTGACCGAGGACATATACCAAAAGTTAAAGAGTGTGGTTTTAGAAATCCAAGATCTAAGTATTATGGTTTCTCCCTGGCCGGAATCTGAACACAAGTCGATTGATGAAGAGGCAATTAAAGAAATGCAGTTGGTCATTGATATAATTTCCGGTATCAGGAACATTCGCGCCGAATTTAATATCGGGCCGCAAAAGGTACTTAAGGTTTTTACAAAAGACGAGATCCCGCGGGTGGTTAAAAATAATTTAGACGATATTAAACTCTTGGCAAAGATTGATCCGGCGATTATTCCTTTAGCGGCCAATGAATTCTCAAAACTTCGTGGAGCGACAGTGATTATTGAGGACATGGAATTTAAGGTAAACTTAAAGGATGTGATTGACCTTGAAGCCGAGAAAAGAAGAATCAAACAGGTTTTAGCGAAAACAGAGCAGGTTTATTTTTCATTAAGTAACAGGCTCGAAAATAAAGATTTTATGCAAAAGGCTCCGCAGGATGTTCTGGAAAAAGAAAAAGAAAGAGAAAGAAACTTAGCGGTATATATATCAAAATGCAAGCAAAACTTGAAAGACCTCAATTAAAAATTGACCCCGGTCTCAGACGGCTGGTTAAAAGCACATTAATTGAAGATGATTATTGTACGGATATTACGACCCGGGATTTTATCCAAAACAAAAAGATTGGTGCGGTAATTTTGGCAAAAGGCAAAGGTGTTCTTTGTGGAATTAGCATTGCGCAGCTTGTTTTTGATATAATAGACAGGACAATTAAATTTAAGGCACAGTTTCGAGACGGGGATAATATTTCTCCCGGAGCGCATATTGTAAAAATCACCGGCCGGGCAGAGACAATACTAAAAGCGGAAAGAACGGCTTTAAACTTTCTCTCACATCTTTCAGGAATTGCTACGGCAACATATAAGTTTGTCCAGAAGGCATCATCTCGACAGATCGATATTTTAGATACGCGTAAGACCCTGCCGGGATTACGTAAATTACAAAAATATGCGGTCACGGTTGGCGGTGGTCAAAATCACCGCAGCTCCCTTTCCGGTTTTTATTTAATTAAAGATAATCACTTAAAACTTATCAGCTTAAAACAGCTAAAAGAAAAGATAGAAAAGATAAGAAAATCATCCACAAAAATAATAGAGGTAGAAGTTAAAACATTATCGGAATTTAAAAACATATTGCCTTATGCGCCGGATATAATTATGCTGGATAATATGCACCGATCACAGATCAAGGAAGCAATTAGGCTAAGAGGCGCAATAAATCCCCACGTCAAATTAGAGCTTTCCGGCGGTATTGATTTAGATAATATTAACCGGGTTCTTATCCCGGGTATTGATAGAATTTCTCTCGGGGCATTAACGCATTCTGCGGCGGCATTTGATTTTAGTTTAGAAATAAAAGAATTTTAACCACAGAGAACACAAAGTTCACAGAGAAAACATAAAAAATAGACAGAATTAACTGGATATAAATAAACAACAAGACTTTTTTTCTGGATCTGTGAGCGGCCAGACAGGCAGACAGGTGTATTTTTCAATCCGCGATCATCTGTGATTAAGTATTTGATAGAACCTATGATTTAATTTATGGGCGGGGGGTATAAATGAAGGTAAGATTAAGTTTTATTTTTGCAGCAGGGGTGGTATTTTTGGCAATTGCCGTAGGTAGTTTTGCCGATGAGCTAAAAAGAGAGATTGTTTTGGGGTATAACAAAGCCACGGGGAATACCCGAAGCAGTGCCTTAACGTTTAATGCGTTAAGTGACAAAAAGACAGTAGATGACCAATTAACATTAAAAGCCGGCAGTTTCTATAGCTCGACCAATAACAAAATGGATGCAAAGAAATACAATGCTTCCGCGCGTTATGCGTTAACCATTGCTTTAAGCCAGTGGTATAGTTTTTATAAGGTCGAGGCGGAGCAGGACCGATTTGCGGATATCGATCTGCGGGCGGTTCCTTCTGCCGGGGTTGGTTATTGGTTTTTTGACGAGGAAGACTTTAAACTATTAGCTGAGGTTGCCGCAGGCTGGGAACATACCCAGTATAAAAGCGGTAAAAAAGACACTAATGAAGCCGTCCTAATACCCCGGGGCCATTTAGAAAAGACCTTGTTTAATCAGACAAAATTAATGCAGGATATTGTATTGTATCCGGTGCTTGATACCGGGGAATACAGATTACACTCTGAGACTGCATTGACAAATTTATTAAGTCAGAATTTAGCTTTACGCCTTAGCTTGATCGATGATTTTAATTCCAGCCCGCAGGCTGGGGTAAAAAAGAACGACATGTTATTTATGTCCTCGCTGGTATATATGTTTTAATATATCAGACAAGATTAACTGAATAAGCAGGATAAAATCAAATACAATTAAAAATCCGTGCAATATCTGTGTAAATCCATGGCTAAAAAGATAATAATAACAGAAAGACTGTGTTTTTTAATGGAGTGAAATAATGTTTTATAAATGTCCGGGTTCGCAAAAATTTCGCCAGCCGGAGCCTGAGATTTTACTTTGTCCGCATTGTAAAGCCGAGGTTGAGATTTGGACGGATGAAGCAAAGACAACCTGTCCGAAATGTAAAAAGACAATAATCCGTGAACAAGGAGCAGGCTGTTTAGATTGGTGTAAACACGCAAAAGATTGCGTTGGTATTAATATCTATAATAAATATATAGAGAAACCTAATTATATGAGGGAGGTGGAGGTAATGGATAAGGATAAGTTTATCAAAGAGGTGGTTGAGAAGGTATGGCCGAAAACAAAAGCGGAATTAGAAAAAGTGATTGATAATACAAAAAAAATGTTAAACAAGGGGGAAGAATATCTCAAAGTTGTTTCAGAAAAAAGCATTAATAAGACACATGAGATATCTTTAAATTTACGGAAGGAAAAATTATCTTATAAATTAGGTAAGTTATTGGCAGGAATTCCAAAAAACAAATGGCCTAAAGACGAAAAGGTAAATACAATCTTGAAGGAATTCAAGGAAATAGAAAAAGAAATTAAAAAGCTAAAGTAGAGCCCATATAAAATTATAGTTAGCCTTATAAAAATAGTGATAAAATAGAGCCACAGATTTTCACTGATTGAACACGGATAAAAATAGGATGTGTTTTAAGGTTATATAGTTTTAACATATTACATAGCTCCTTTTATATCAATGAGATGGACAAATATCCGCATAGCAAATCGAAAATGTGCCGGTATTGTGGCGTACTGACATCCCCCACAAAGTTGAAAATCCGCCAGCGCTTTGTGACGGAATTGGCGGACAGGCCTGCCTACCGGTAGGCAGGGATTAAATTTTCCGCCATGTCCACTACAGATACGTTAACAGGTCATTTAAAAAATCCAACCTTACCATTGACAATATCTGAAATATATGGTATACTTTAATATCCTATTTTTAAATATATTTTAAATTAACTTAATCATTGTGATTATTTGGGGTTAGGTATTATAAATAGGTATTGCGTATTGGGTATTCAGTATTGAGTATAAGAAAACAGAATACAGAAGTCAGAGGACAGAAAAATAAAAATTTCACCACGAAGCCCACGAAGGACGCGAAGAAAAACGTTTATTAAATATGTATTGCGTATTGAGCATAAAAAATAAAAAAAACTACAATAAAAAACTCAATACTCAATCCTCAATACACGATACGAGAAGTATTAGAGCAATTAGACATTTAAAAATGTAATTGGTGCGATATGTGTAATCTCAAACATAACATATTATTTAAACTAATAGTAATAGTATTAATCCATGCCTTTTTGTGTTTAGACCTTTCCTGGGCTGCGGGCGGTAATTTAAGGGGACTAACTGCTCATCTTGCGCCTGCGTTAAAAGTAGCTGATCAAAATGTTGCACTTACTGTTAAGGCAATATCTGTAATATCACAGCAATGCAAAAATCCAAAATTTGTAGGAGCCCAGAGAGCAGAACCAGGAGTTTTAATTGAGCTTGAGCTTGATGATGGTGAATCGCATTATTTACTTACGTATTATGGTGAAGATGGTGAGGTGGTTGTTGAAGAAGTACAAAATGTTCATTCTTTTTGTCTTAACATAGAGCAAAACAATAGTAATATTTTTACAAAATTATTGAGTAAAAAACTAAGCATTATTTCTGCTTTATCTTTTGCTTTAACCGCAATGATATTTATTTTTTATAGAGATAACACAGCAATAACGCCCTTTCTGCCTTATTTAGCACCAGCAGTTGTGATAATGGGCATGTTAATTCTTTATGAATTTGTTATAAAAAAAGAACACAGTACAGCAACAGAATATTCATTGTCGCGACGAAGGACAATAATAGCTGGATTATTTGGTCTAATGTCAATATTTTTCACGAACTTAGGTGCAGTTAATTTGTTGTATATTTTTTCAAAGGATAAAAGTTTTCAAGCGTGGAAATATGGTTACCCTAAGATTGAAGAAATCGCAAGATTAAGACCAGTGGGAACAGAACAGCTGTCTTCAATATCTCTGCCGGATTCTGATAAGCTTAGAAAGTTTATGCCTGTTGTAAGTTGTGGACTGAGAGTGAGAAAGATTGATGCTGTACATATTGGGTTCTTCGTAAACCGCCTAAGAGATTTAAATTTAAGGGCTGAGATTACTGAAGAAAAAGCCCGTGAATTAATTGGAATTGTGAATGCAATTAGACCTAAATATATAAGTTATAGAGAGGCCTTTAATAACGCAGCTAACAGATTACATGGGGTAACAGTTGGTGAGGTTGGGTATGTAGAAATAGAAGAGATAGTTTCACTTATTCCAGTATTGAATCCAGAGAGATTTTCTGATTGGAGGTCACAATGGGCAGCTGCGGGTTTAAGATTAGTGCTGTTAGAATTGTATGGGCTATATAGGTATTATAGAAAGTATTATAGGAGAATAGATGAAAGCGGAAAGCATATCGTGGATCCTAATATTATAGAGTTTCTTGAGTATATAGAAAGCTTCATAGATATCCCTTATCTTTTTACATCTCAACCAGATCCTAATTTAGGATTGTCAAACCAATTTCTATCGCTATCAGATACGTATCGTTTTAGGCTACTTAGCATATTTTACCGAGGAAGTTTTTATGATATTTTTCAGGATATTAAACAAAAGGATTATGATGAATTTGTATTAGAAAAACTGGAAAAAATTGAAAAGAAAATAGAAAATGAGATAAAAGCCATAGAATTAAAAGGGACTATTCGTAGAGATTTAGATGATGTTGCATACGCAGAGCAAGAATTTGAAACTGTTTATTCTGGAGTTTTATTTAGAGAAACATTAACTTATTATGAACGTCTGCAACGCGGTCCTGTAAGGCCATTGTCTATCGAACATCTTGAAGCGCTGAAAGAGGCAAGAAGAATACTTTTGCCACTGATAGTGCAGAGGCGCACAGTATACCACCGGATATCGTGGCAACCTTTATTCTATATAATAGCATGATCAAATCTTACTTTCCTACATACGATTTGCGTGAAGGTGCAGGAATGTTGTTATGGCATCATGGCATTGTTAATAAAGACATGGGGATAGATTCAGTGAGAGATGGACGAACGGGTAATGTTTTAGTAGACTATCTATTAAACCTTATACCGACAGATATAAAATTGCAAGATAGGGCCGCTGATATATTAGGATGGCTTGCAGGTACCTCTGTAACTATAGGAAATATGCAGGTTCGTTCAGGTCCGGTTGAAAATTTTCCAGAAGAGAGAAACGTGAAAACCCATGATCTATTGAAACGATTAGAAATAGATACTTCAGGATTATCAAACACTCAAATAAATTGGATGTTATTAACAAATCCGCGACTTGATATAGAAGCAGGAGTTGCTGCTTTACGGCAGGAACTTGATAAACAGATTGAATTTCAACATCAGGGGAGGAGAGCCAATACGCCTTTAGCACCTAATTTTGAGGAATTAAAAGATAATTGGATTTATCCCAAATATGACAATTATGCGGCTAGACAGTTTGGCCCAGACCTTTTACTTTGGTTGATCATAAGTGATTTCCCTTTTTCACCTACGATTCAAGATTTTACTAATAATCTATTAACCGATGACTTAAGAAATGCTGATTTCCCTCTTTTCCATATTATTGCCTTGGAATCAGGTGTGTTTGATGAAATACCCGGGATTATTGTTGGAGTTACAACACCGGAAAAAGTAGAATATTTGTATGAAATTGCAAGGGGTACAGATACCTATTTACAGGATGCGGCAATAAGGTCTCTTAAAGAACTTATAAACGATACTGACCCAAAAATATCTGAAAAGGCAAAATATTTTCTTAATAAATTAAATTCAGCATGGCCCGAAAGATATAACCAGGCCAAATTATGGCCGATGACCTTATTAGCAGCGGTTACATCAGTAATATCAACACAACATCCTATTAGCAGGAGAGCCTTTCTTGCGGGACGGTGGGGAGAAGAAAAGGTGGACAATTTGCAAACAGAAGATACAGATACCCCAGCCGCGGGGGTGATGGGGACAGGTATTATCGGTATTGCAGGTTTTATACTTGGGGCTGCGGCAGTGATTTGGGGGATATTTAGTGGTAGAATTGATCTTGTTGCAATTGGTGGTTATGTTGTTCTTGCCGGGGTTTTGAATATGAATCTTGGTAGAAAAGGTGTTAAATATCTTGGACTTTCTGGATGGTTAGCACGTGCAGCAGCAAAAAATAAAGAATGGTACAATTTTCAGTGGAACCCAGCGATCTATAATGAGCTTTCTTCTGCTGAGAAATTAATACTTACTTTCCATGAAGCTTTGCATTTTTTAAGCCATAATCCGTTAATTCATATTTTAATTTATCCCCTGCAACTCCTGTTTTCACCAATAATGGCTTTGGTAACAACAGTGTATTATGCTTTTCCGAGAATAAAAATTGCAGGATTACAGGATTTGACTACATTAAATGATTTTGTTTCAGTATCTGCGTTTTTATTAGGTATATGTTATTATGCTATTAATAATATTCCAATGGCAGCAACCATGGCCATAATAGCACTTTTATTCCAGATGATAAAATCGTTTTCACCCAATAAGCTATCTTTTGCAACTGCAGGGATAGGGATTTTAATTACACCAACAGCAGAAAAAACTTTATCGAACGTTAGTTTTCAAAAAACCTCATCCAGTGGTAGATTGCAAAAAGCAGCTTCTGCTGTTACGTATCTTCGCACTTCTCCAAAAGCGATTTTAAGAAGGTTAACTGGTACGCAGCCAAGAGTTCAAATGGGGCATACTGGTGGGACAGACGGTTATTGGCAAGGCAGGTCTTTTATTCAAAGAGATCCCAACGACCCCAGGTTTTCTCTGGTTGAAAAATATGGTTCAGAGGAAGATATTCGGGATGAAGCCCGTATAATGTTTGAATTTCAACAGGCAGGTTTTCCGGACATTCCTAAACTTATCGCTAATGATCAAGGAGAATACGTTTCTCGTAATGGTGAGGGTGATGATGGTGTTTTATGTTACCGTACAGACAATGCAAGGTTAAGATATCTTAATGACCTTAATGAGTATCCAGCCGGAAATTCTAAGGAGATTAATAAAGCTAAATTGCGCAAGGCGACAGTTGCAAACATGAAGGAACTTGGATGGCTTTTTTCTCATGGTTATATCCATACCTCTTTGGTAGCCTTATCCCACCATTATTATAGCGGATATTGGTCATGGGACTATGATGAAGATTTTGAAACAACAGGAATAATTAGCTATCTTGAACCAGGTCTGCAATTCCCTAATTTGCGAATCGGAGGTTTAGCAGATTTTGAACATGTTAAACCGTTTGGTATTGAAGATATCGAACATCATTTAGGACAGAATTTAATTGAAATGATTATTTTGGTGGGCTATACAGGGGTTCAAATTGGGCTTTCAGATGAAGAAATTATGAGTATACTCCATGATGGGATTAATACTTTTAGTAGCAGTTTCAGTACGCTGGAAATATTGGATGAGTTTCAATCTGTGTTAGTATCCTTTATCTCTTGTCTGCGAAAAAGAATGGAGAATGGCTTAATGAAAGACACAACACTTTATTTGAATGATCTTAAACCGCTTCTTTTTGCTGTTCGTTCATTAATAATCCGCTATAAACAGACAGACTTTTTCCAGAAATATGTACCAGCATTATTCAAGTATTATGCCTTTACGCAAGGTGAAGGAGCACAAATGAATAAAGATGGTGTTGCCCTGTGGCAGGAGATGATCGTAGAGCCGAAGGAGCGCCGCTTTCCTGATAGAAATTATATCGAAGGTTACGATGTTTTGACGAAAGAACCTCGGTTTAAATATACATGGGGTGACGGTATTGCTTTTACCCAGGAAAGAATTTTTATCATCAATAGATATAACAAAACGGTGCAAATCCTAGATAAAAATGGAAAAAACATTGGCAGTTTAAACAGGAGATTTAGTAATCCTTCAGGCATTACGATTATTAGTAACAGAGTATACGTCTCTGATATTGATAATAACAAGATTTTTGTATTTGACCTAGATGGAAACTCTCTTTTTTCTTTTGGTCAATATGGAACTAGGGAAGGGGAATTAAATGATCCAAAACATTTACTTGCCTATAACAACCAATTAATCGTCATAGACTCTCGAAATAACCGTCTACAGGTATTTGATCAAAATGGTAAATTTTTGAATATATGGGGAGAAAATGGCGAGCTAGAATTTCCTGTAGGCGGTATGGTGTTACGTGGAAAATTATTGATATTGGATAAAAACACTACACGAATTCAGGTGTTTGCAGAAAATGGAACCCTGTGTGCCAGTATTCCAAGCAATAACATGATTGAATTGGAACCAGGAATCTTTGTGCGTTATATTGATCATCGCCCTGCTGCCCGTTATGTACAGGTGATTAGGCCAGCGGAATATTCTCTTGCTTCTGAATCAGGTGCAGATTTTTCTAATAAGTTGGCAAAAGGTGAGCCAGGTAAAGAAGGGAAAAATTTGATTGCTATGCCGAAAGATCCAAAAATAGGCAGTATAAAATTAGAAAATGTGCTTTATATGGTGGAGAGTGCGATATAACAAGCTGCTTGCGTTAGTTTACTATTTACGGTTTACAGTGTGCTGACAGAAGACAGGCAGAACCACGGATTATACGGAAGAAGGTTATGTATGTAACTATTTGTGTGATTTGTTGTTAGAATTCTTCGGTGTATTTTTCTTGACAAAAAAATAAATATCATGTATTATTTCAGTAAATGGACAAAAATGGATACTTAATGAAATGAACTTTAACGATTTATATAAGACCTTGGAGAAAAATAAGTACGAGGTCTTTTCATACGAGGATTTGCTGTCATTTTATCCTGATGAAAATAAATACAATCTCACGAAGATGATTTACCGCTGGAAAAATAAAGGATGGATTTATTCTCTGAAACGAGGATTGTATGAACTTACCTATCCCCGGGATTTTATTATCCCTGATCTATATGTGGCAAATAAACTCTATTCGCCTTCGTATGTATCTATGGAAACAGCTTTGTCTAATTATAGCATTATTCCGGAAGTGTCCATTGCGGTTACTTCTCTGACTACAAAACCAACACGAACATTTAAGAATAAACACGGTCTTTTTTACTACCGCACAGTTAAACCGCATGTTTTTACCGGCTACTATATAGAGCAACTTAGTACGTTCCCTATCCTTATTGCAGAACCGGAAAAGGCCTTTATTGATTACGTGTATTTTAAAACCTACCGTAATAAAAAGTTTAGTTTTAAAGATGAACGGTTCGATCGGGAGGTTATTTCCCGTCTTAATAAAAAGAAAATCAGCCGCTATGCAAAATTATATCGTATTGATCTAAAGGAATTGTATGCTCACTTATGAAGCGCTTATAGACCAGGCAAAACTTAAAGGCATACCACAGACAAAGGCACGTGGGATATTAAGAGAATATCTGCAAATTCTCATTTTGAAGGAAATTTACCGGACTAAATTGGGTAAAAAACTTTATTTTACCGGAGGGACATACTTAAGGTTAGTGCATAATCTTAAAAGATTTTCTGAAGATTTGGATTTTAATACAAATAGTATCACAAACAGAGAATTTGAATTGCTGCTGCAAAAAGTAAAAAACGAATTAAAAAGAGTAGGACTTGAATTGCAAGTTACGTTTGCACATTGGCAGAATATTTATCTATCAAAGCTTATTTTTCATGGCATTGAAAAGGCTTATAACGTAGTATCAAAATATTCAAAAAAAGCGGGAATAATCATAAAAGTTGAGACGAATAAGCCAAAATGGAATATAACAACGGAAACAGAGGTTATCTCAGGTTTTGGTGAGTTATACCCGTGTATATGTACGGAAAGAGGAACTTTGTTTGCGGATAAGATTGATGCCTTGTGTAAAAAAAGCAGGGGCCGGCACCTATTTGATATTATGTTTATGATTACAAATAAATACCCGATTAACCGGGATATTTTAAAAGTGCTGGGGATAGTAAAAGACCCAAGAGAAGTAATCACGGAGCGGGTGAAAGAATTTTCAAAAAATGAGTTAAAAAAACAAGCAGAAAATCTGCGGCCGTGTCTCTTTGATGAAACTGAGGCAGAGTTAGTATTAAATGCCCACAAAATAATTCCGGTACTTATTAATAAATGTCAGAGTTAAAGACCTGCCACACACGTTTGTGAAAACTAACTGTTTAATCATTACTATTTTTAGTTTTTTCTTGACGTATAGGAAACAATAAGATTTTCAATCTGTGAATAACAAGGGAATTGGGGTATAGTTTGGTATATTTAATTCATTGTTAAGGGAAGGTTTGAACACGAGAGGTTTTTAAATGGATAAAAAGATTCCGAAGGAATTTTTTTATTTTGAAAGTAAAAGTATACTACAATTATAGCAACCCAGATTAAAGAATTGCAGGATAAATTTCGGTAAAGGATGATATGATGAAATTTACAGAATATTTCTTGCACACAAGAGGAAGACCCGATAGAGTTTGCATAAAGGCAGATTGGATCCAGTAAGTTATTAACAGTCCTATTCGGACAAAATTACAATCAGATGGCAGAATGTAAAAATTAGACAATAGACTAAAAAAGGATAAGTGTAAAAACTGTAAAATTTCCTACAAGTTCTACAGGTTGTTAGCGATAATCAAATATGACCCAAAAGTAATAAAGGTGGTGCAGGTGCCAGTATAGTGTCAGCACCGAGGAGTAGTTCCTCCATTATCAGCGATTTAAAATTCCCCTTGTCGTAAAATTATTCTTTTAATCTTTCCTGAATTTCAATAAAAAGTAGTAGTCCTTTTTTCTTTTTGTTACCTTTTCTTTTCTAAAGAAAAGGTATGGATAAAATAGGGCCTTTAGTCCTATTTTATAATAATTTATAATAATTTACTTGACATTCCCATTTTGGTTTTATATAATTACATTTGGTGGTGAAAAGTGGTGTAAAGTGGAGGAGATAAAAATTGTTTTATGGGGAATACCACCATGCGCTGGATCGAAAGGGTAGAATTATTATCCCGGCTAAATTCCGCGAGGTGTTTAAAGAGCATTATATAGAGAAATTCTATCTCACCAGAGGCCTTGACGGCTGTTTGTTTGTGTTTGCCGAGGATGAATGGAAGCACCAAGAACAGAAGTTCAAGGCCCTCTCCTTTACCAAAAAAGAAGCACGGCACTTTAACCGGATCTATTTTTCCGGTGCAGTTGAGCTTACTTGTGATAAACAGGGAAGAATATTGCTTCCCCAGTATCTAAAAACCTACGCGGCAATTAACAAAGATATAGTATTTGTCGGAGTATCCGACCGCATTGAAATATGGAGTAAGGATAAATGGGAAGAATTTTATGAAAACTCTCGCACATCCTTTGAAGAAACAGCAGAACAATTATTGTGATATTAGTGATATGCCGCTAACGCATATTCCGGTGATGTGCCGGGAAGTTATTGAGTGTTTAAACATCATGCCGGGTAGTCTGGTCGTTGATGCCACTGTTGGTGCCGGGGGACATGCATTGGAAATTCTAAAAAAAATTACCCCAGGCGGAATACTTATCGGGATTGACCAGGATGCGGATGCGATTGCCATTTCAAGAGAAAATCTTCGTGATTTTACAAATAGCCTGATTCTCGTAAACGATAATTTTCGAAACATTAAACGAATTTTAAATGAGAATAATATAAAAACCGTTGATGCTATTTTATTTGATTTGGGTGTCTCTACCCTGCAGCTTGAAAGGGGAGATCGGGGATTTAGTTTTCAAAAAGAAGGACCGCTTAATATGCGGATGGATAAATCCGGGCAGATTACCGCATATGACCTGGTGAATAATCTCTCAGAAGAAGAACTGGAAAAGATTTTAAAGATGTTTGGCGAAGAGCGTTTTAGCAAAAGAATTGCCCATTCAATTGTCAAGCAACGTAAGGTGCATATAATTTCTACGACTTTAGAGCTGGTGGATATTATCAGCCGTAGCGTGCCGAAAAGATTTACTCATTGGCGTATCCATCCGGCAACAAGAACTTTTCAGGCATTGCGTATTGCCGTAAATCGTGAACTCGAAGTTTTAAAAGATGCCTTAGAAGATGCAATAGATGTTTTAAATCCACATGGCCGATTATCTGTGATTTCTTTTCATTCTTTGGAAGACCGTATTGCAAAGCATATGTTTCGTAGTTTTAATCAAAAACATATGTGTAAGTTGATAACTAAAAAACCAATGATTCCAGAAACCGGGGAGCTTGCGAGAAATATTCGTGCCCGCAGCGCAAAAATGCGCGTTATTGAAAAATATGAAAGATAAAAATAAAACTGCGCTATTACCTTTTTTTGTAACTATTTTTATCATAACCGGTTGTGCATTAGGATATATTCATGCGGAGGTTATGACGATAAAATTAAGCTATGAAATATCTGAGAAGCAACATAGGTTATCCTTACTTCTTGACCAAAATAGATATCTGCAGTATAATACAATTGCGTTAAAATCACCCGGTTTTCTCGAAAAGATGCTGGTTGAAAAAGATATTGACCTTGATTTTGTCACGTCGCATAAGATGATAAAAGTTGCTCAGGTTGGTGCTGGCAATAGTAAAAATAAGCAGGGCGCGTTAACTAAAAAATGGTGGAGTTTCCTAATCGTCAGGTCACAAGCCCAGGCAAATACAGTAGAATAACTTTACTTCCATAAGTTTAAAAAATTTCAACTTAATGTCTAATGAGTAATTTCTAGTTGACCTGATAAAATTACGATGCTCAAAAACTAATATTTAAAATTTAGGTTAAATCAGAATTTGAGAGCTTGGGGATTGGTTAGAAATTAGCACAATTAGACATTTAACTCATGTACGGTGTATAACAAGAGTCATAAAATTCGCCTGATCGGGATATCTGTTTTATTCACCGTTTTGTTAAGTTTGATTTTATGCCGGCTATACTTTATCCAGGTTATCTCAAGCCACACCTATCAGCGTATTGCCGATTCCCAGCAGAAAATTTCTATAATTTTACCTTCTTTCCGCGGCGCGATATATGACTGTAAGTTTCATAAGCTTGCCGAGACTTTGAATGTTGATTCTTTATATGCTGCGGCCTGCCAGGTCACGGATAAACAAAAAATAGCTCAAATACTTTCTGAAGTTTTTGAAAAAAAACAAACCTTCTATTTTGAGAAGTTGAGCCGTGATAAAATGTTTGTCTGGCTTGAGCGAAAGATGTCCGGGGATAAGACAGAATTGATAAAAAGATTGTGTTTGACCGGCCTGGGATTAATAAAGGAAGGGAAACGATTTTATCCAAATAAAAGTTTGGCGGCACATATTATCGGTTTTTCCGGAATTGATAATAATGGTCTGGAGGGGTTAGAGTTGTACTACGATGAATATTTGTGCGGCAAACCAGGACGACGATCAGTGTTGGGTGATGCCCGGCGCCGCTTTTTGCCGGCATATGAGTATGAGTATCGAATGCCGAAAAACGGGTATAATTTGGTGCTCACGATTGATCAAGTCATACAATATATTGCCGAAGAGGCGCTGAAGAGTAGTTTTGAAAAGTATAAAGCAGCTGCGGCGAATATTATTGTTATGGATCCGTATAATGGAACAATTTTAGCTATGGCAAATTTCCCCACATTTGATTTAAATAATTTCAGTGAAGCAAACCGTGAATTTTACCGTAATCGGACGGTATGTGATATTTTTGAACCAGGTTCAGTTTTTAAAATTGTTACCGCCAGTGCCGCACTTGAGGAAAAACTGGTTACATTAGATGATAAGTTCTATTGTGAGAAAGGAGAGTATTCTATTGGCGGCCGGATATTACATGACCACCGGCCGCATGGATGGCTGACTTTTACTGATGTGATTAAAAAATCAAGTAATATTGGGACGGTTAAAGTTGCCGAGCGTTTGGGTGAAAAAAAACTTTATGATTATATTAAATTGTTTGGATTTGGAGAAATTACCGGGATTGAACTGCCTGGGGAAGTTCCCGGTATTGTGCGGTCGTCAACTACCTGGTCAAAAACATCGATCTCGGCAATTCCCATGGGACAGGAAGTAGCGGTTACGGCACTGCAATTATCCGCGGCAGTGGCGGTTATTGCTAACGGCGGAATATTGGTTAAACCCCGAATTGTCGAATGTATTGTTGATGATAATAATGAATTGATTAAAAAATTTGAAACGAAAATTAAAAAACGCGTTTTATCAACTGATACGGCAATTAAAATGAAAGATATTCTTAAAAAAGTTGTTGAAGAGGGGACTGGTCGTGCGGCTTTTATGGACAGTTACACGGCTTGCGGGAAAACCGGCACCGCCCAGAAAATAGAACCTAATGGCAGTTATTCTCATTCGCGGTTTGTTGCCTCTTTTGTCGGGTTTGCCCCGTATGATAATCCGCGTATCGTTATTGTTGTTTCTGTTGACGAACCAAAACCGGTTTATTATGGCGGGGTTGTCGCGGCGCCGGTGTTTCGTGAAGTAGCCGAAAAAACACTTAAATATCTGAATGTCGCGGAAGACACTGTACGGTTATCCCCATCGGGCAATTAAACTTGAGTATTCCCTATGCATATAAACATTTTATCAACTGTTTGTTCAGACATGGTATTCTATGGTAATTTCTCATAAACCGTTTTATAATAGCATATGTAGCGGGCCGAAATTACGAGAAGTTGATCACCCTTTAGAAAAATATAAATCTATCGCGAAAACAAGGCAAAATTATTGGCAGAACTGGTAGCAAATGCTGGGATAAAGTCTCAATTATGCGAATAAAAGAACTTTTTAAAAATGCAGAATGTAAATACCGGCAGATTGAAAATATTAAGATTAAAGGTATCGCCGCGGATTCGCGGCTGGTGAAAAATGGATATTTGTTCGTTGCGCAATCAGGCACCCGGACCGATGGCCATAATTTTGTCAAAGAAGCATTTAGCAAAAATGCGGCTTTTATAATTGGGGAAAGGTCTTTGCCAGATTGCCCAAGATATATAAAGGTAAGCTCAAGTCGAAAGATACTGGCAATATTAGCCGATAATTTTTACCGGCATCCTTCAAAAAAACTTAAGCTTATTGGCATCACCGGGACTAATGGCAAGACAACGACTTCTTATCTTATTTATCAAATAATTTCCGCGGCGGGATTTTTACCGGCACTTATTGGCACAATTGCTTATCAGATTGGTAATAAAACATATAAAGCCTCGCATACGACCCCTGACGCACTTAAATTACATTATTTGTTTTCACAAATGCGCCGCGCGAAAAATAATTATTGCGTTATTGAGGTATCTTCACATGCCTTGGAACAGCAGCGAACATATGGCATTGATTTTTCTGCTGCGGTTTTTACAAATTTAACCCGCGACCACCTTGATTATCATAAAAATTTTAAAAATTATTATAAGGCAAAGAAGATTTTGTTCGAAAATTTAACCCCGCGTGCTGCCGCGATAATAAATACAGATGATTTCTACGGCAGGAAGATTATCAGAGATACTTCGGCAAATGTATTGACTTATGGATGTTCGAAAAATGCCGATATAAGAGTAATCGGAAAAAAACCGGGTTTATCGCCGTCAGAGTTATATATTGCCACTCCGCGGGGAAGACTAATTATTCAATCCCGGCTTTTTGGCAGGTATAATATCTATAATATTCTTGCCGCGGTGGGTTGCGGTATCGTTCTTGGTTTTAGCGTTGAAGTAATCAAAAAGGGAGTGGAAGATGTAAGGTTTATCAAGGGAAGGCTTCAGCCGGTAGATTTTGGCCAACCATTTAAGGTTTTTGTGGACTATGCGCATACAGATGATGCTTTAAAAAATGTTTTGCTTACGATCAGAGCGATGCAGCCTAAGAGAATAATTCTGGTCTTTGGCTGCGGCGGAGATCGTGACCGTTCTAAAAGACCGTTAATGGGTAAGATATCAGCGGAGTTTGCGGATATTACGGTTATTACGAGTGATAACCCCCGCAGCGAAGATCCCCAGGGCATAATTGATGATATTTTGCAAGGGATTAAAATTAAGCGAAGAAAAAAATGTATATCCATACTTGATCGTTATCAGGCCATAAGAAGGGCATTCATTCTTGCCCGTTGTGGCGATATAGTTTTAATTGCCGGCAAAGGACATGAACGTAACCAAATTATGCAAAATAAAATTTTAGATTTTGATGACTACCAGGTGGCAAAGGAGATTTTATTAAATAATGGATTTGACAGTTAATGAAATCGCGGGTATTTTAGCGTTAAAGGATAAGCCGAAGCAAAATGAAAGATTTTTTAGACCAATTGCCGGTATTTCTACAGATACGCGCGGCATTAAATCTGATGAGGTTTTTGTGGCAATTAAAGGAGAACATTTTAACGGCCATGAATTTCTGGATGTGGCAAAAAAAAGGAAGGCGATTTGTGCGATTGTCGAATGCGCTAAAAAGAGAGAGCATTTGGGAAATTTTCCGCTTTTACCGGTAAAAAATACTATTTTGGCATTTGGACAAATTGCTGCCTACTATCGTAATAAATTTAAAATCCCAATAATTGCCATAACCGGATCAAATGGCAAGACAACAACCAAAGAAATGGTCGCCGCGGTTTTGACCGCGAGATTTAATGTGCTAAAAAATCATGCCTCGGAAAATAATTTTATCGGCGTGCCAAAAACTTTATTTCAGTTAAATAATAAATATTCTACCGGGGTAGTTGAGTTAGGAATGAACCATGCCGGTGAGATAAGATATCTGGCAAATTTAGTAAAACCACAGATTGCCGTAATTACCAATATTGGCCAGGCACACCTTGAATTTTTTGATGACCTTAAAGAAATTGTCCGTGCTAAATGCGAAATTTTAGAAGAACTGCTTCCGTCGGGGACGGCAGTGGTGAATGGGGAAAATAAGCTTTTATGGAAATATATAAACCGCTCAGGAAAAAAAATGATAACCTTTGGCACCAACGGCAGATTCGATTTTTATGCGACCAAAATTACCCCGGCAATTGAAGGAATAAGTTTTACTTTGAATGGAAAAACAAAGATAAAATTACCGGTTATTGGCCGGGTAAATGTTTACAATGCCTTAGCCGCAATTGCCGTGGGGCATGTTTTTGGCATTAAATTAAGAGAAATAGTAGCAGTTTTATCTAAAATTAAATTACCAAAACTGCGGATGCAGGTGCTTGATTTTCAGGGGGCGAAAATTATTGCTGATTGCTACAATGCCAACCCCAGCTCCGTGGAAGCGGCGATTATGATGATTACGGATATTTGTGGATTTAAGCGGCGGGTTGTGATCATTGGCGATATGCTCGAGCTGGGCAAAGATAGTGTTTTCTATCATCAAAAAATAGGCAAAAAAATTGCAAAAAGCAACGTAGATGTTTTAATTGTGGTGGGAAATTTTAGGCAAGTTTTGCTGCAGGCGGCGCGGGATCATGGGATGAAAAAAGATATATTTGCCTTTCCTGATATTGCCCGGCTAAAAATCCAACTACCCGAACTAATCCACAAAAATGACTTAGTCTTAGTTAAAGGCTCACGCCGGATGGAAATGGAGAAGATGTTTAAATGTTTTACTACCTCTTATCCCCGCTAAGGGAAATATTTTTTGGATTTAATGTATTTCGTTACATCACCTTCAGGGCTGCGGCCGCGGCGATAACGGCATTTATCTTAAGCCTGATTTTAGGTCAGGGGTTTATAAAAAAATTAATTACCCTGCAGTTGAAACAAGCAGTACGTAAACATGAATGTGCGCCGCTTTATGATTTTCACGCATCTAAGGAAAATATCCCGACCATGGGCGGGGTGTTGATTATCTCGGTAATTGTTTTATCAACGCTTTGCTGGGCTAATCTAGAAAACCGGTATATTACAATTGCAATTTTAACAACTCTTTGGTTTGGCATCATCGGATTTATTGATGATTATTTAAAGATGCAGAAAAGAAATCATCGTGGTCTTGCCGGGAGATTAAAAATATTGGGCCAGGTAATTTTTGGGGTTATTTTAGGCGTAATTATTTATTTTGACCCACAGCTTAATACCCAGTTAGATGTGCCTTTTTTTAAAACCTTGTTTATAGATTTAGGTGTATTTTATGTTTTTTTTGTTGTGCTCGTTATCGTTGGTTCTTCAAATGCCGTAAATTTGACTGATGGGCTTGATGGGCTGGCAATTGGCTGTGTAGCCATGGTTGCCTTAACTTATGCGGGGTTTGCTTATCTTACCGGTCATGCCCGCCTGAGTGATTACTTAATGATTTGTTTTATCCCGGGGGCAGGAGAATTAGCAGTTTTTTCTATGGCGATCGTTGGCGCAGGGTTAGGATTTCTTTGGTATAATTCTCATCCCGCGACAATATTTATGGGAGATACAGGGGCATTGTCTTTAGGGGGAGCGATTGGGACGGTTGCCATACTGATAAAAAAAGAATTATTACTCTTGATTGTTGGCGGGATATTTGTTGCGGAGGCATTGTCAGTGATCCTGCAGGTATTTTCGTTTAAACTAATGAAAAAGAGAATATTTCTTATGGCACCGCTGCATCATCATTTTCAACTTAAAGGGTGGCCAGAATCAAAGATTATTATCCGCTTCTGGATTGTTGCCGTGGTATTGGCGATGTGCAGCCTGGCAACATTAAAGCTGCGCTGAACACAGATGATCGCTGATCAAGACCATTGTATATCGTATATCGTATATAGTGCGTTTACTATAATTGCAAAGTAAAGGTTATGAACTTAAAGAATAAAAAGGTAGTTGTGTTAGGGCTGGGGAAGAGCGGCAGTGCCAGTGCTGTTTTATTGAGTAAACAGGGAGCGTCTGTCTTTGCCAGCGACTGGGCAAATACAAGGCATTTGCGCGCGGTCGCAAAAAGATTATCCCGCTTCAATATTAAAACGGAGTTAGGAAAACATCGTGTGCATCTTATTGCTGATGCGGATTTAATAGTGGTTAGTCCGGGGATTGATATAAGTAAATGCCTGCCAATATTGAAAAAGGATAAGCATAAACCTGCGGTGATTAGTGAAGTCGAGCTTTCCTTTCATTTTTGTCCAGCGCCGATTGTTGCCGTAACCGGCTCAAACGGTAAAACTACCACAACAACGCTTATCGGTAGAATTTTTAAAACCTGTGGGCGAGATGTGTTTGTCTGCGGAAATATCGGTAATCCTCTAAGCGAACATGTACTAAAACTGAAAAAAGATAAGCTTGTCGTAATGGAGGTCAGTTCTTTTCAGCTCGAACGGATTATGAAATTCCGTCCAAAAGTTGGAATTATTTTAAATGTTTCATCTAATCATTTGGACCGCCATAAGAATTTTAACAGCTACCTCGCGGCAAAATCGAGAATTTTTTTAAATCAAAAAAAAACAGATTATTTAATTTTAAATTTTGATGATCCCATAACCAAGACCCTGGCGGCAACGGCAAAAGCAAATGTCTTATTTATCAGTTTAAAACCGATGGATAAACCCGGGGCATTTATAAAAGATGAATGGATTTGTGTGCGTTTGAGACGGAAATTATCTTACATCTGCAAAATAACCGCTTTGCCGCTGCAGCAAGAACATAACCGGGAAAATATTCTTGCCGCGGTGCTAGTCGGGAAAATTTTTAATTTAAACAATTGCGGTATAAAAAAGGCCATACTTAACTTTCGAGGACTTCCGCACCGCTGCGAGTTTGTACGGAGAATAAATGCGGTTAGTTTTGTCAATGATGCGAAATCAACCAGCACCGATGCAACAAACAAGGCTTTAGCGAGTATCGATAAATCGACAATTCTTATCAGCGGCGGCAGGGATAAAGGCAGTGACTTTAAAGATATTATTCCTCTGGCCAGGCAAAAGGTAAAAATGATTATTGCGATAGGCGAAGCAAAAAATAAAATAAAAAATCTTCTTGAACATCATCTCCCGATAAGATTAGCAAATACGCTGTTTACGGCGGTAAAAATTGCTTATCAAAATGCTCAAGCCGGAGACTGCGTGCTTTTTTCCCCAATGTGTTCAAGTTTTGATATGTTTAAAAATTTTGAGCACAGAGGAGATGTTTTTAAGAAGATTGTGCGAAACTTGGCTAAAACATCGAATGACAAATGTCAAATTTCAAATGACCCGCCACAAAGATTAGCGGACAGGCAAATGAATCAATTAATAAAAAAATGACAAATCAATATGTAATACGGTAATGGTAACCGATAAACGTAGTTATATGGATTTTACCATTTGCCTGCCCGCCAATGCCATGTGGTGGGGATTTTGGAATTGCTATGCGGTTATGTGACAGGGCCTATGATAAATGTTCGGCGTTCAATTTTAATTATCACAACACTTTTAATTGCCATCGGGGTCGTGATTATTTATAGCGCAAGTTCTATTTATGCGTTCGAACAGTATGGTGATGAATTGTATTTCCTAAAACGTCATCTATTATATCTTTTGTATGGTTTAATCTTGACGACCTTAGTTATGTCGGTTGATTATCATAAATTTCAAAAATTTTCAAAGCCGCTTTTTTTATTTTCCGTTTTTCTGTTAATTTTGGTGCTTTTACCTGGGATCGGCCGCGAGATTGCCGGTGCGAAAAGATGGCTGCGACTGGGAATAATAAGTTTACAGCCGTCAGTAATTGCAAAAATTGCGCTGGTTTTATATATTGCTGATGTTTTGGCACGGAAGCAAGATAAAATTAAAAGTTTTTTGCATGGTTTCTTGCCCCCGATGATTGTGCTCGCAGTTTATATTGTTTTAGTTTTACGGCAGCCAGATTTGGGAACGGCAGTAACTTTTACGATGGTTGCCTTAATAATCTGTTTCGTTGGTGGGGTGAAAGTAACGCATTTACTAAGTACGATATTTATGATTATCCCCTTTGCCTATTTTCTTGTATTTACTGTGCCGTATCGCCGGAGTAGAATTATTGCCTTTTTAAATCCATGGCAGGACCCCAAAGGCGCAGGATATCAGATTATTCAGTCTTTGGTTGCCATGGGTTCAGGAGAGTTTTTTGGATTGGGACTGGGAAAAAGCAAACAAAAATTATTTTATTTGCCGGCCGCACATACAGATTTTATTTTTTCCATCCTTGGCGAAGAATTAGGATTTATCGGAACCTCTTTAGTTATAATTTTGTTTGGCGTATTAATTTGGCAGGCGACAAAAATAGCTTTGAAAGCTAAAGAACTTTTTGGGCAGTTATTAGCCGTGGGGATAATTTCATGTATTGGCCTTGAAGCAATTATAAATATCGGTGTTTCTATAAGCTTTTTGCCGACTAAGGGATTACCGCTCCCATTTATCAGTTATGGCGGTTCAGCATTAATATTTAATATGGTTGCAATTGGCTTATTGTTAAATATAGGGAAGGATTAGCGATGCGGATAATGATTGTTTGTGGCGGCAGTGGCGGGCATTTTTATCCCGGAGCCGTTTTAGCAGAAACCCTAACTAGTAGAAATCATAACGTGTTAGTGGTTGTTGGCGCCGGTGAAAGGGTACCGTTTAATGTTCAGGATATTTCATATCAGATTAAGAAAATTCCCGCAGCAAAAATTGACAGATTTTTTTCTTTCAATACTTTGACATTTTTGGTAAAATTAGTTAAGGCTGCGGTGGTGGCATTACGTATAATTACTGATTTCAAACCAGATGTTGCCGTGGGTTTTGGCAGCTATGTAGCGGTGCCGCTGATGGTAATGGCAAGATTAAAACATATCCCGTTGGTTATACATGAACAGAATGTAAGTCCGGGAAAAGCAAATAGATTTCTCGCCTATTTTGCCAGGGTTATTGCCTTAAGTTTTGAAGAGACAAAAGCATATTTTAAAAATAATAATAAATGTGTTGTAACGGGAAATGTCTTGCGTAAAAATATACACCAACACGATAGCCCTGAAACTTACGATTTTTTCAAGTTTGCGCCACAGTCGTTTACCTTGCTTGTTTTGGGCGGAAGCCAGGGGTCGAAAATTATAAATAAAACATTTTTAAAGGCAATACAACAGCTTTCATCTTTTGAGCGCAATATGTTACAACTTGTACATATTTCTGGAGATAAAGATGAACCGTGGTTAAGATTTGAATACCAGAAGATACATCTTAAAGCAAAAGTGTTTAGTTATTTGAAAAATATAGAACATGCATATGCAATAGCAGATTTAGTCATCTGCCGTGCCGGAGCAACAACAATTGCTGAATTAATTGCGCTGCACAAGCCGGCGGTAATCATTCCGTATCCGTATGCCGGTGCACATCAGGTGCATAATGCAGAAATTTTAGGGAAGGTTAATGCGGCCGTGGTTATCAAACAGGAAAATCTTTCAGCACAGCTTTTGAAAGATTGTATCTTGAGTCATTGGCAGAACAAAAGATTAGCGGAAATGCAGAAAAATTTTTACCGGATTAAAATACCAGTTGGCCGAAAAGTTTTACCTTTGTTGCTAGAAAAAATATTCCAGCAAAACGAAAGTGTCGCAGGCGACAGTACGGACAAAAGGTAGTGTCAAAAATAAAATGAAAAACCGGAAAGCACCCATAGGGCACAAGCAACCACAGATTACTCAGATAGTTATAAATATTTGTAGGGGGAAGTAAATCCGAGAAAATCTGTGGTGAATGAATCTGTGGTTTCCTGTGCCCTATGGGTACTTAGAAAAATATACGAAAATTTTTTGACAGAACCGGAAAAATAAAGAGGAGGGAATTATGGATGAACGTAGAAGGTATGTACGGCTAGATGCTGGTGTTGAGGTTAAATATAGTGTTTTTTCTTCAGATGCGGTTCCTTTGCTTACGACGGCCAAAGAGATCAGTGCCGGGGGGATCAGAATTTTTACCGGTGAAAAACTTGATATTGGGACAAAAGTATATTTGGCAATAAAATTGCCTGGCAGTGAAACACCGATTGAAGGAGAGGCAGAGGTTGTCTGGGTAGAGGAGTTTATGATCATCTCTGAGCCGCGGCCATCGACAAAATTTGAAGTTGGGCTCAGTTTTATCACGATTGATGAAGAAAACATAAATCAAATATCAAAATATATTTTTGGCCAATTAAAAAAAGTATAAACACATGGTTCATATCCCGGAAAATAATAATAAGCAAAGAAAGATACATTTGATCGGTATTGGCGGAATAGGGATGAGTGGACTGGCCCATCTTTTGTTAGGGGCAAATTTTAAGATTAGCGGTTCGGATATTAAGACAAACTCGTCAATTGAAAAACTGAAAGATAAAGGGGCGAAAATCAATATTGGTCATTCAGAAAAAAACGTTGGTTTTGATACAGATACGGTCGTCTATTCATCATCGATATCACGTGATAATCCGGAACTTATCATATCGCAAACAAGGGGACTGGCAATTTTGCCCCGTGCTCAGATGCTGAATAGCCTGATGCAGGAAAAGATTGGCATCGCGGTAACAGGAGCACATGGAAAAACTACTACTACGGCAATGATTACCACGCTGTTAACCCATGCGGGACTTGACCCTTCTTATATGGTGGGGGCAGAGATTGATTTACTTGGCAACAGCGCGGCCTCGGGCAAGGGGAAATATTTCGTTGTTGAGGCGGATGAAAGCGATGGCTCATTTTTATTTTTTAAACCCAAATATGTGATCGTGACGAATATAGATTATGAACATATCGACCATTACCAGAACATGAAAGAATTAATCGTTGCCTGCGCTAATTTTTTAAACAATGCCCATAAAGATGGATGTGCCTTTCTTTGTTTTGATGATGTATATATTAAGACGCTGATTAAAGAGTATAATTATAATCGCCGCTGCGTTACTTATGGACTTAATTCTTATTGTGATATTATGGCAGGTAATATTGAGATGCACGGAAAATATTCAAGTTTTGAGGGCGTTTACCGAGGAAAGAGTCTGGGTGAATTTAAACTGCAGATTCCTGGCAAACATAATATTGTAAATTCTCTTTCCGCAATTGCCTTAAGCATGGAATTAGGCATCGAGCTTTCGGTGGTGCGTGAAACTTTAGCCGCCTTTACCGGCGCAAAAAGACGATTTCAGATAAAAAACGAGACGCACAATATTATAATTGTTGATGATTATGCACACCATCCTACGGAAATAGCGGCAACAATCCGAGCCGCAAAACATTTTGAAACAAAAAGAATTATTGTCGTTTTTCAGCCGCACCGCTATAGCAGAACCAAATTATTAAAGGGACAATTTGGTAGTTGTTTTCAGGGAGCAGATTATTTAATAATTACTGATCTTTATTCTGCCGAGGAGCAGCCAATCCCCGGGATAAGTGCCATGTCAATTTATGATGAAGTTAGGCTTACGGGTTTTGCAAATGCGGTTTATTTAGCTAAAAATGATATATGTACTTACCTGGGTAAGATGCTTAAAGCGGGTGATATGATAATCTTTGCCGGTGCGGGTGATATTAATTGCTTGAGTGATGAACTTGTTGAGCGGATAAAAGAAAAATATGAATGTAGTGTTTAAAAAGAAATTACAACGGATTATGCCAGGTCAGATATGGTTTGATCAACCTTTGGCCCGGCATACGGTTTTTGGGATCGGTGGGCCGGCCGATATATTAATTCAGCCGAAGAACATTATAAGTCTACAAGAGTTTTTGAAATCTCTATCCAGAAATAAAATTGATATATTTGTTTTAGGAAATGGCAGTAATATTCTGATAAGAGATGGGGGGATAAGGGGGATTGTATTGCGTCTTAGAGATAAGGCATTTTGCCAAATTAGACCTAAAGGTGACCTCATTTATGCGGGCGCCGGGGTAGAGGTTACGCAGTTATTAAATTATTGTCTTAGTTCAGGTTTATCCGGAATTGAATTTCTTGCGGGTATCCCGGCGACAGTTGGTGGCGCTTTAGTGATGAATGCCGGAGCGTTTGCCGGACAGATTGCCGATGTTGTTAGTTCGGTGACATGTCTTAGCAGAAACGGCGAGATTTATGAACTTCCAAGAGACAGGATAAAATTTGGCTATCGCCGTTCTTCGCTTAAAAACTATATAGTTATTGCGGGTAAATTTAAACTTAAAAAATCCAATACCGATTATGTCCGGCAGAAAATAAAAGAAAATTTTTTATCCAGAAAGAAAACACAAGATATGAATTATTCCTCGGCCGGGTGTGTATTTAAAAATTTACGAAGCGTATCAGCGGGAATTTTGATTGACCGGGCAGGATTGAAAGGTTTATCTTTTGGAGATGCTGCTGTTTCTTTAAGGCATGCAAATTTTATTGTTAACCGCGGCCGGGCAACCGCTAAAGATATATTAAGATTAATTCGGCATATAAAACATGAGATTAATAATAAATTTAACATAAAATTACAAACAGAGATAAGGATTATGGGGGTTGATTGATGAAGCTTGATGGCTCAAAAAGAGTTGGCGTTTTAATGGGAGGACCATCCAGAGAACGTGATATATCCATAACTTCCGGCCGGGCCGTGGCGGCAGCGCTGCGCAGCCGGGGGGTAGAAGCAGTAGAGATTCTTATAAATACCGAAGAAGATTTTATTTCTTTGATTAGAAAGGCTTCAATCGATATTGCCTTTATTGCCATGCATGGCTGTTTTGGAGAAGATGGTACGATGCAAAAAATACTAGAAGGCTTAAATATTCCTTATACCGGCTCAGGACCTTTAGCCAGTAGTCTGGCAATGGATAAGATTTCTTCCCGGCATATATTTGAGCAACATGATATTCTTACGCCACCCGGGAATGATTTTAATAATGAAATGTGGCAGAATAAATTGACGATGCGCAATTTAGCTTTTCCGTTGGTGGTAAAACCGGCGACCGAAGGTTCAAGCATTGGGTTGTCAATTGTCTGGGGAATAGAAAATATTGAACGAGCCGTAGAACATGCATTCAGGTTTAGTGAAAGAATAATTATTGAAAAATATATAAAAGGACGTGAAATAACCGTTGGCATATTAGGCGGGAGAGTTTTGCCAGTAATTCAAATTATTCCCAAAAACAGCGTTTATGATTATGAGGCAAAATATAGCTATGGTAAAACAAGTTATCTTTTACCTGCGCCGCTGCCACCGGTAGTTTATAAGCAGGCACAAGACCTCGCGTGCCGGGCACATGATCTTTTAGGCTGCGATGCTTTTTCGCGTGTGGATATGATTGTTGAAGATCTGACCGATAAAGTTTTTGTTTTAGAAGTAAATACAATCCCTGGTCTTACCAAGACCAGCCTATTGCCAAAAGCCGCAGCATTTGCCGGGATAGATTTTGCTGAGCTTTGTCTGGAGATGATTTTATTTTCAGAGCGTGGTATTAAAAAATTAAGATACCCTGCAACAAGCTGCAGGGTATCTTAATACACGGAAAATGCAAGCATTTTCCGACCATCCGCATGGGCGGATGCAAGCGAAATTGTCTTCGATCCTCCACAAAGCGTTGGCGGATCTTCGACAATTTTGCAAAAAACAAAAACCTTTTACCCGCTAGCTTGCTACAGGGAATAAGCAAGCTCAAGGAGGAGCACTTGTGCCGCGGAGAAGATATCGAAATAAGAAGAAAAAACTCAGATTAAGCCTTAATTATCTTTATCCAGTTTTTTTACCGGTAGTTATTACAATATTAATTATCGGGATATTTACCGGGGGGTATTTTAAATTATATGATTTTTTTACGGAAGATAAATCTTTTAATGTAAAACATGTACGTTTAGTTGAAGGCGAAGCAAGATTAAAAAGCCGGCACATCTGCCGGTTAACCCCTACACAAAATATTTTTAAAATTGATATTGAGCAACTTGCCGCATCGATCGAACGAAATTATTCTGATATCCATAAGGCTACCGTGAGAAGAGTTTTGCCGGATACACTTGTTGTGGAAATTTCACGCAGTTTACCAGCGGCGCAAGTATATATAGAAGGCAAATACTATTTGATCGATATTGGCGGTTTTATTATTTCCAAGGGGAAAGACTCCCCTGACAAAGCGTGGCCGGTAATTACCGGACTTGAGAAAAAAGGTGTATTGCTGCAGACTGGCCGTCAGTTGAATGATCGGCGTATGCAAAATGTTTTATCCTTAGTTAAAATAATTAAAGCGATGGACTTTCCTCCTCCTTATAATCAGGTTGCAAAATACGACATAAGCCGGTCAAAGGAAATAAAATTTTATTTTGATCAGTTAGAAATTATTACGGATTCGAATATCAAGGAGGAAAAAATCAAGCTGCTGACTGAAATATTTAAAGATATAGCCAAGGATGGAAAAAAAGTAAGATCGATTGATTTGCGTTTTAGTAAAGATATTATTGTTAGGAGCTAATGGATGAAGTTAAGTAACTTGGTTGCGGGGTTGGACTTAGGCAGCAGTAAGTTTTGTATGAGCGTTGGACAATATTTTGAAAATGGGGGAGTGGAAATATTAGACACCGCAGTAACAAAGGCGCAAGGGGTAAAAGACGGAGTAATTATTGACTTAAAAGAAGCGGCGCAGTGTATCGAAGAGGTTTTTTCCAAAATTAAAATCGATAAAAACTTTAGCTGTTCTTCCGTAGTTATGACGATAAACGGAGACCACCTGATCGGAGATAAAGTTAGAAATTTTTTAACCTTATCGGGAACATCACGGGAAATTACCAAAGAAGACATTGCAAATCTTCTTCATTCGACGAGGTCATTACATACTTATATTGACCGGGAGGTTGTTTATGATGTTGTTCAAGATTTTGGGGTTGATGCTAAAGGGGAGATCAGGGATCCTTTGGGTATGCATGCGGCTAAGTTGACAGTTAATTTATATCTGATTACCGCTTTATCTGCTCAAATAAAAAACCTGACCAAAACCGTAAACCTTGCTGGATTGGATGTACGGAAAATGGTTGTTTCTGCGATCGCTAGCTCAAAATCCGCGCTGACTGATTTTGAAAAAGATAATGGGGTAATTTTACTTGAAATCGGGGCAGGTACAACGCAGATACTATTTATTCATGGCCAAAAGATCAGAGGATTTGAGGTAATTCCTTACGGTGGTAACGCGATAACCGCGGATATTGCCAGTGAGTTTAGAATTGCAAATGATGAGGCAGAGAGAATAAAGATAGAATATAGCTCCGTAGATTTTAATTCGATTGATCACGAAGAAAAGATAATTTTAATTCGCGGGGGGAGATATGAGAGTATTCTTCGAAAACAACTGGTCGCGGTAATCGAATCAAAAATCAGGAAACTGCTTAATGATATTGTTGACATATTCGAAACAAATAAGTATAAGCGACGGGCTAAGTGCGGTGTGGTCATAACCGGTGGTGTTGCTTCAACTGACGGGTTATTAGAAACAGCACAAAAAGTATTTTGTCTGCCGGTTAGGCTGGGTGTTGTCCGGGGAGTAACCACCAATTTAAGAATAACCAATCCCGCATATGCGGCGGCGATCGGTGCAGTAATCCATGGATTGGAATGTATCAGGCACGATAATTTACGTTTGACGAAACATGGCCGGGGAGTGTTCGGCTTGGTTAAGCGGCGTTTAGTGCAGCTCTACGAGGAATATTTTTAGTTTATACTAAAAGGGCAATAAAAGCTCAGTCTTTTTTCTTAGATAGGGTATCCACTAAATTAATACCAAAGGCAATAATTTATAATTTAAATGAAAAAGCGCGTACATATTTTTTATGCTGGACGTGTGCAGGGGGTCGGGTTTCGTTTTACGGCCCAGAGTATTGCCAACAGTCTGGGAGTTTATGGATGGGTAAGGAATCTTCATGATGGCCGGGTTGAGATCGCGGCTGAAGAGAATGAAGAAATATTAGGCCGTTTTCAGAATGAACTGGAAGAAGAAATGGCACATTACATCAGAGGTAAAACAATAAAATTTGAAACAGCAACCGGAGAATTTAAACGGTTTACAGTAAAGTTTGATTCATAGGATTTTTTTACCGAACAAGAAATTGTTTCGATCAGACGGCTTGATTATGATATAATAAAGGTACCGGAGAATATAAAAAGTAATAAACTGCCGGAATTTTTGGCAGAAAGGCAGACGATTGGCAGGTAAAATATATGGATAAGGCAATAATTGAAAAGATTAGTGTTGGCATGCCGGAAACAAATTGTTACATATTCGGCTGCCTATGTACTCAAGAAGCAGTAATCATTGACCCGGGTTTTGAGTCGGATAAGATAAAAATAAGAATTGCTGCGCTGAAACTTAAGATAAAATGTATCATTAATACCCATGGACACATAGATCATATTAGCGCGGACAATGAATTTAATTTACCCGTGTTTATTCATAAAAACGATGGTCCTTTTCTTAAAAGTCCCCAGATGAATCTTTCGCAGTTTTTTGGCCGGACGGTTGTGGTCAATAATCCGGTCACCTTGTTAAACGATAATGAAATAATTACGGTAGGAACACTTAGTTTAAAGGTATTACATACCCCAGGACATACACCAGGCGGTATTTGCCTGTTATCGGAAGGAATTGTTTTTACCGGGGATACGCTTTTTTTTCAGGGAATTGGCCGGACGGATTTCCCATACGGGGATGAAAAAGCAATTTTAACCTCAATCAGAGAAAAACTTTTAACTTTATCAGGGGATACGATTATTTATCCGGGGCATGGCCCGGCTTCAAGCATAGAAGCAGAAAGCAAGAATAATTCATATGTTTAAGAAACTGTCTAAAAGAGAATTGTATATTTTGATTATTTCTGCTATAATTATTGTATGTTTATTGCTATTCTATTATGTATTTTTTTCGCTGCGGGATAAATACAACGTATTACAGAGTGCGGTTGTTGCCAGGCAGCGAAAGATTGCGTTGTTAAATAAGGTTATCAGACAACGTGATGCGATTGAACAGGCATTTGAATATATTGAGAAAAAAAATTTTTTAGATAAAGAGGTGCCGCAGCCATTGCTGCTTAAACGGATACAAGAAGCAGCAGATAAGAGCAATGTAACCGTAACGAGTATTAAACCAATACCGGCTATTTCGGATGGGGGAACAAACAGTTTTCGCATTGAAGCAGAGGCGGATCTGCTTTCAGTTATCAAATACTTAAATAATCTTCAAAGCATTAATATGTCACTAAAACTAAAATACATGCAAATTGATGCAGCCAGATCGGAAAATTTAAAAATACAGTTAGTCTTAAATACGATAAGTTCTTATGATGATACAAGACATCCAGTTAAAAAATCTAATTAATTGGGAAAGATATTTATTCGCGGCTAACCTGTTTTTAATCGTTGTGGCGGTATATTTATCAGGTTTACTTATTTTGCAATTTACCGAGGGTAAAGATTTAAGGATTACGGACATAAATTCAATATCTTATCAAAATGATAAAGGTGCGATTAAATATCCTTCCTTTGAAAATTTAAGCCCGTTATCAAATTACCAAAATGTCTTGAAAGACAAGAATCTTTTTCAGGCATCGAGAATAATTGAGGCTAAAACAAAGATCGAGCCGGTTGTGCGGGCAGATTTGACTCTGGCGGGAATAGTAATTGTCAGCGGTCGTCCCCTGGCATTGCTTCGTGACGTTAAAAATAACCTTGATTTTTATTGCCGTGGGGGTGAAGAAATTCTTGGTTATAAAGTTAAAGAGGTGTTAGCGGGTAAAGTTATTTTAGAATACGATGAGCAAATTATTGAATTACAGCTTTAAATATTTTAAATATCATGAAGAGAAATTTTATTTTTAACTTAACTTTAATCTTGATCTTTAGTTTGGGGATAAACTTTGCCGTGGCCCAGTCAGATAGCAGCGCAGGCAATTCGGCGGGTGTTCCGGCAGTGTTTGAAAATGCGATATCATTGGATGTTAAAGATATGAACATCCTTGATGTCTTAAGGCTGATTGCCGAGCAGAGCGGGTTAAACATTGTTGCCAGCCGAAATATCCGCGGTAATGTTACGGTTAAGCTTCAGAATGTGCAGATTAAAGATGCGCTTGAGGCAATACTTGATTCGAACAATTTTACTTATGTTATCGATGGTGAGATTATGAGGGTTTACACTTATCAGGACTTGCAGCAAAAATCCCAGCTTGTCCAGATGAAAACTGAAGTTTTTATGTTGCAGCATGCAAAAGTAAATGATTTAAAGCCAGTGCTCTTGTCAATAAAATCCCCGCGCGGGAGAATTGAAATTGATGCCAAGACTAATCAAATTGTGGTAACCGATGTGGATGAATCCCTTTCCGATATTACTAAAACCATTCAGGCGCTCGACCGGTACATATCGACAAAAATTTTTGAACTTAACTATGCGGATGCAAAGGAGTTACATGCGAAATTGCTCGAAGTGGTTACTAAACAGGAGGGCGAGGTATTTATTGATGTGCGGACAAATTCGATTATTATCTCGGCAATTCCACCGGTAATCGAGCGGGCAGAGGTCTTGATAAAAAGTTGGGACAAGAGAGAAGCCCAGGTTTTAATCGAAGCGAAAATTTTAGAGATTTCCGTTGATGAATCTGAAAGTTATGGCGTATCATGGCAGTATCAGAGCCCGGGAGATCATGGTCTGGACATTAAGGGGACGCTGCCGTTTTCTTTAGCTGCCGGCGGTGTATTTAAAATCGGCACCCTAACGGCAGATGAATATAACATGAGTTTACAAATGCTAAAAGCTACCACGGATATTAACCTATTATCTGCGCCGCGGATTACGGTAATGAATAATAAAGAAGCAAATATATTAGTCGGCAGTAGTGAGCCTTATTTGGTTACTTATGTTGATAAGGAGACACAGGTTCAGAGTCAGGATACAAAGTTTCAGGACGTTGGGATAAAATTAAAGGTAACTCCCCAGATCAGCGAAGATGATTATATTACGATGAATATCCACCCAGAGGTTAGTTCCGCAAGGCGTGTAGCGGAGGTGAATAATTCTTTGGCCGTAGACACAACCCAGGCCGATACTACCGTAGTTGTTAAAGACGGAGATACGATTGTCATGGGAGGATTGATAAAAGATAAGAAAGAGCAGGTAGTTACTAAAATTCCGATTTTGGGAGATATCCCGATATTAGGATTTTTATTTCGCAGCACTCAGGACACAATATCCAAAAGAGAACTTATCGTTTTTATCACCCCGCATATCTTAAGGGGGCATTCGCTCAGAGAAAGTGCGATTGATCAGGCATTTGATCAGGCAAAGGAAAAAATTGAAGATTTAACATCAGAATAGTATATGAAAATATTTTTTCTGAACTTTGTGGTGCTAAAGAATAAAAAATAATAAAATTTAAGGTAGAGATATTTAAATAATAAGAAGATATATTTATTGAGATGTGGAAAACCACCTGCTAAGCAGGTGGTGATGGACAGAAGGCTATGCCGGAGAAACGAAATATGATAAAATGACTGTATGAGTAAATTTAAACCGCAAGCCACCACCTTTGGTGGTGGTACTTGACT
>JBDRCZ010000022.1:0-27931 GCA_043821285.1 Candidatus Omnitrophota bacterium
TTTTTTCGTATAACATAATAATAGAAGGGGTACGCATATTATATCACAATCCTTACATTATAATAATATATCCAGCAAACAATTATGTCAACAATTGGAAAAAATATAAAAAAGTTAAGACAAGAAAAGGGTATTTCACAAGACAAACTCTCAAAATTGGCGGATATTTCGCTTAATACCGTCGTCAAAATCGAGCTTGATCAAAGCCCAAACCCTACTCTTGAAACGATCCAGAAGCTCGCCAAAGCTTTGGGTGTTTCGCTTGATGATTTAGTTAATAAATAAAGTTATGCAAAAAGAAGCCAAGGCCAGAATAAAAATCAATGAATTGCTTCAAAACGCCGGTTGGAGATTTTTTGACGACAAAACGAAGAAGGCAAACATTGTTTTAGAAAATAACGCCAAAATTACCAAGCAAACCATAGATGAATTTGGCAATGATTTTGAAAAAACAAAAAAAGGTTTTATTGATTTTTTATTGCTTGACGAGAAAAGTTTTCCGTTCGTAGTTTTAGAAGCAAAATCGGAAGACAAGGACCCGCTTGACGGCAAAGAGCAAGCGCGCCGTTACGCTCAATCGCAAAACGCTCGTTTTATAATTCTTTCAAACGGCAACCTTCATTATTTTTGGGATTTAGAACGAGGCAATCCGACCGTTATCACAACTTTTCCGACTTACGAATCCTTGAAACATTTAGAATCTTTTAAGCCAAGTTTTTCCACCCTTTCAGAAGAAAAAATTGAAAGCGATTATATTGTCCAAACGCAAAATCCAAACTTTCAAAAAGACCCTCGCTGGATTGATGAAGCGCAAAGAGCAGATTTTATCAAAGACCAAGATTTGAAATTTTTGCGACCCTATCAGCTTGCCTCAATTTACGCTTTGCAAAATTCAGCCAAAAAAGAGAATGACCGCTATCTTTTTGAGATGGCGACTGGAACGGGCAAAACCCTTGTTTCCGCAGGCGTGATTAAACTTTTTTTGAAAACCGGTAACGCCAAAAGAATTTTGTTTTTAGTTGACCGATTGGAGCTTGAAGACCAAGCGTACAAAAATTTCAAAAAAATTCTTCACAACGATTTTACCAGCGTGATTTATAAAGAAAATCGCGATGACTGGCGAAAAGCTGAAATTGTTGTTTCTACCGTTCAGAGTTTGTCCTTTGATAATAAATACAAAAAACTTTTTTCGCCGACCGATTTTGACTTAATAATTTCCGATGAAGCCCACCGTTCAATCGGCGGGAATAGCCGCGCCGTTTTTGAGTATTTTGTCGGCTATAAATTAGGGCTTACCGCCACGCCGAAAGATTATCTCAAAAACATTGACCCGCAGAAAATCAGCGAGAAAGACCCGCGAGCGTGGGAACGCCGTCAACTTTTGGATACTTACACAACTTTTGGCTGCCCTTCGGGCGAGCCGACCTTTCGTTATAGTTTTTTGGACGGCGTAAAAGACGGCTACCTTGTTAATCCAGTTGTTGCGGACGCGAGAACGGAAATCACCACAGAACTTTTATCCGAAAAAGGTTATTCTTTAATGGTTGAAAACGAGGAAGGCACAGAAGAAGAACAGATCTTTTTTCAAAAGGATTTTGAGCGAAAATTTTTCTCGGAAAAAACCAATCAGATTTTCTGCAAAACTTTTTTAGAAAACGCGCTCAAAGACCCGATTAGCGGCGAAGTCGGCAAAAGCATTATCTTTTGCGTCAGCCAAAAACATGCCTCAAAAATAGCTCAAGTTTTAAACCAATTTGCCGATCATCTTTGGTCCGGCAAATACAATTCCGATTTTGCCGTGCAGGTTACTTCTAATATTCCCGACTCGCAACAATTTACTATTAACTATTCCAATAATAATCTGAACGGACAAACAAAATGGTTGGCGGGCTACAAATCCAGCAAAACCAGAGTTTGCGTGACTGTCGGTATGATGACCACCGGTTATGATTGCCAAGACATTTTGAATCTTTGCTTAATGCGTCCGATTTTTTCGCCAACTGATTTTATCCAAATCAAAGGGCGAGGAACGAGAAAATATACTTTTAACTATAAGGATACCGACAACGAACAGATAAAAACCGAAAAAGACACTTTCAAGCTTTTTGATTTCTTCGCTAACTGTGAATACTTTGAGGAAAAATACAATTACGACCAAGTTTTGAAATTGCCGATTAAAGTCGGCACTGGCCCGGGTGGAGATGGTCCAATAGATATTGACGAGATAAGCGTTTTCAATCCCGACCCGCTCAAAACTTTTTCGGAAAAAGCCGTCGGTCTTGCCGGCATGAAAGTTGACTGGAAATTCTTTGAAAAATTTGAATATGTTGTCAAAAACAACCCGATTGTAAAACAAAAATATGAGCAGGGCGATGTCAAGGGGGCGGAAGAACATGTTAAAACCGAAATTTTTGAAAAACCCGAGGATTATTTCAATATGGAAAAATTGCGAAAATCCATTAAGGCCGACCGCCGCATAACGCTTAAAGAATTTATTGAAAAAATCTTTGGCGGCATAGCGAAATTCAAATCAAAAGACGAACTTTTGGAAGAAGAATTTGAAAAATTTGTCGCGATTTACAAACCCAACAATAAATTCGCCTTGCTTATCAAAAATTATCTCAAGGCGTATATTACCGACTCCGAAATCCGCGATATTGTGGAAACCAAAGAATATAGCCGTTTTGCCACCAATCCAAAAGTTACGATGAAAGATTTTCGCGATTTGAACGGCTGGCGCGAAGTCGTGCCGGAATATGTCAAAGATTATGTTTCTATTAACGCTTTTATGTAGAAAAAAATATGCTTACTCAAGAAACAAAACGAAAAATTGACTCTGCCCGTCAAATTCTGGTCGGCAAAGTGCCGGACCCGAAAGCACAAGTTGAGCAAATCACTACCGCGTTGATTTATAAGTTTATGGACGATATGGACAAAGAAGCGCAGGAGCTTGGCGGCAAAGCGCGTTTTTTTACCAACGGCTATCAAAAATACGCGTGGACAAAACTAATGGACGCAAAACTCGGCGGGCATGAGCGTCTTGATTTATATCTTGAAGCGATTACTTCTTTATCCCGCAATCCGCATATCCCCCAGCTTTTTCGCGATATTTTCAAAGACGCTTTTTTGCCATACCGAAGTCCGGAAACCTTGAGCATGTTTTTGAAGGAAATAAATGGCTTCACCTACGAACATAGCGAGAATTTAGGCGACGCTTTTGAATATTTGCTTTCTATTCTCGGCTCGCAAGGCGACGCTGGACAATTTCGCACACCCCGCCATATTATTGATTTTATTGTGGCGGCAGTTGACCCGAAGAAAGGCGAAACGATTTGCGATCCTGCTTGCGGAACGGCTGGATTTTTGATTTCCGCTTTCAAACATATCCTCAAAGAAAATAAAGAAAAATCTTTGACACCAGACGAACGAAAAAATTTAATGGACCATTTTGTCGGCTATGATATTTCACCTGATATGGTGCGGCTTTCCAAAGTCAATCTGTATCTACATGGCTTTCCAAGCCCGACCATTTTTGAATACGACACGCTTTCAAGCGAGGAAAAGTGGGACGAAAATTTTGATGTTATGCTCGCCAATCCGCCGTTTATGTCGCCAAGTGGCGGAATTAGACCGCACAAACGATTTTCCGTGCAAGCCAATCGCTCTGAAGTTTTGTTTGTTGATTATATTTTGGAGCATTTACGGCCTAACGGTAGAGCAGGCATTATCGTGCCGGAAGGAATTATTTTTCAATCCGCCACAGCGTATAAGGCGTTGCGAAAATTACTGATTGAAGACGGGCTTTTGGCGGTTGTTTCTCTGCCCGCCGGAGTTTTTAACCCTTATGCCGGAGTAAAAACTAGCATTTTACTTTTTGACAATGGGCTTGCCAAAAAAACAAAAGAAATTCTGTTTTTGAAGATTCAAAATGACGGTTATGGTCTCGGCGCGCAAAGGCGGGAAATTGATAAAAATGACTTGCCCTTGGCTTTGGAAATAATCAAAAAATACAGAACCGCTTTGAAAGAAAACAAAAAGTTTAAATTAAACGCGGAACAGGCAAAAATTGCTCATCTTGTCGCCAAAGATAAAATTGCCGAGAGTGGCGACTATAATTTCTCTGGCGACAGATACAAAGAAATTATCAATTTTGTCAATCAAAAATGGCCGATAGTAGAGTTAAAAGATATTTGTGTCGTTGATTGGGGCAATACCGAACTTACTAAAAAATCTTATTTTGAAAACGGGGAATATCTTGGGGTCAGTGCTGCAGGGTGTGACGGAAGAATGAAACACTTTGAGCATGAAGTCGGAACAGTTGTGCTGTCGGCAATAGGAGCGAATTGCGGACGAGTTTTTTATCCAAATGAGAAATTTACTGCAATAAAAAATACGATTACTTTTACACCCGATAGAAAAAAACTTTATCCGAAATTTTTGTTTTATATTTTGAAAAATAATACTTTCCCGAGGCGAGGAGGCGGTCAGCCGTTTATGACAAAAGGAGATGTAAAAAAATATAAAATCCCGCTTCCGCCGATTGAAGTTCAAAAAGAAATCGTGGAGCAGATTGAAGTTAAACAAAACGCCATTGATGCCGCCAAAGCGGTGATTGATAATTTAGAGAGAGAGAGACGCTATTTTGGCCAAGTACTTAGAAAAATAGAAGACGCTAAATTTGTTGAATTGGGCGAGATTTCGGAAAGAATAACAAAAGGAACAACGCCGACAACAATCGGTTATCAGTTTCAAAATACTGGCATAAACTTTATTAAGATTGAATCAATAACCGAAAGCGGCAATTTAATTACCGATAAATTTGCACACATTACGGAAAAATGCCACAAGGAATTAAAGAGGTCGCAATTAAAAGAAAATGATTTAGTTTTTTCAATTGCTGGAGCTTTTGGACGAGTAGCAATTATTCCAAAATCAGTTTTGCCCGCTAACACGAACCAAGCTCTTGCGATAATCACTTTGAAAAACGGAATTTATCCAGAATTTATTTTTAACTTCTTGAAGTCCAATTTAGTTTTAGAGGAAATAGGAAAACTGAAGGTCGGCGTTGCACAATATAATGTATCGCTTCAGCAGGTATCAAAATTAAAAATCCCGCTTCCGCCACTTGAAACCCAAAAACATCTCGTCGCGGAAACGGAAGAACAGGAAAAAATCATTGAAGCGAACAAAAAACTTGTCGTCATAATGGAGCAAAAAATCACCGAAGTTTTAAGCGAAATATAGTTGCCAAAATTGGTATAAGTTGCTATCATTAACAATAGGTAAAATACTATGACTAGAGCAGGACTAATCAAAAAACTTGAAACCGAGCGCAAGTCGCGCGTTATTTCCTACATCACCGGCGATAGGCTACCTTTTGCTACAAAAATTGCGGGCGACATCGTTCCACTTCTTGGCAATCTGCTTGACGGCATTGGCAAAGTCAAAAAAATCAGTTTGCTTTTATACACAAGTGGCGGCGACATGCTTGCGCCGATTCGTATTGTAAAACTAATCCGCAATCATTGCGACGAATTTGAAGTGCTTGTCCCGTATAAAGCGCATAGCGCCGGAACGCTTATTTGTCTGGGGGCTGACACAATCGTAATGAGCAAGCTAGGCGAGCTCACGCCAGTTGATCCGACCACCGGACACCCTTTCAATCCGCAGAATCCGGCTAACCCCCAGCAGAAACTTGAAGTGAGCGTTGAAGACCTTAATTCGTACTTGCTTTTTGCCAAAGAGAAAGCGGAAGTAAAAAGCGAACAGATGATTGACGCGTATAAACTTTTGGTGGAAAAACTACACCCGCTTTCAATTGGCAACGCTTACCGCGCTTACCGCATGGCGCGTCTATTAACCGAACGACTTTTATGGTTGCATATGGACAAAGAAAAAGACGGCGAAAAAATAAAAAAGATCATCAAGGAAATAACTGGTGATATTACAATCCATGCTTATCCGATTGACCGCGACGAAGCCGCTGATCTTGGATTGAGAATCGAAAAAGCGGCTGATGAGCTTGATAAATCAATGTGTCAAATATACGAAATTTATGCGGAAGAAATGAAGCTCGGACAGCCGTTCCACCCGAATGAATTACTTGCAGGCAAAGAAATGGTGGAAATAAATAAAGTAGGCGCATATCTTGAAACTGCTGATACTTCATATCAGTTTACTATTACCGGCAGAGCACAAAAAATCATTAAAAATAATCAGCCAACGATTGACCTCAATTTTGAGTCGCAGTCGTGGGTAAAGAAAAATTGATTATGAACACATCTACTTATACAAGCGAAGCATTAGAGAACATATCTCCAATTTATCCTGATTCTTTAATGAGTATAGAAGCCGAAGCTGACGCTAATTCCAGTTTGGGCTCTGTTTGGTTATTTCCCTTGTCGGCTATTCCCCTTGGGTGGCGATTTCCAATTGGTACGTTTTCTCTACCTAAAGAGGGTTTTATCGGCATATTAACTGACGACGAGGCGAGGGAGATGAAAGAAAGAATTAGTTTATTTAAGAAAAGTTTTGATGATGACCTCGCCAGAAGAAACAAAATATTGTTTGGAGAGTAATTTCATTATTGATCTGCTAAACGGCAAAGATAATGCTGTTCAACTCTATGAAGAGATCAAAAATGCCCCTCTATCCATAACGGCCATTGCTTCAGTGGCTCTTTTTGAGATTTTGAGAGGCAAAGAACAAAATCAAGACAAAGTACAAAAATTTGAGGAATTGAGGCAAAAAATGGCTGTCTTGCCGTTTGGCGAAAAAGAGGCAGAAGAAGCAAGCCAAATTGAAAAAGCAATCCATCAAAATGGTCAAACCATATCGCCGCTTGATTTATTGATAGGTGCAACCGCAAAAACGAATAGAGCAATTCTTGTTAGCAATGACAGCGATTATAATAGAATTGATGGATTGCAATTGAGGAATTATTGAATAGAATTAAAACTAAACCCACCCGCCACCCTTTTGATTCGTAGCCCCGCCGCCGAAAAAAAATCGGGCAAAGCCCGAAAGCAAGCGGGCAAAAAGAAAAAGGGGTGTGGGGAAAATGAATTTTTGCCCGCTTGTCAGTCCGCCGAAGGCGAGGGCGAGGCGGAACATTCCTCAAATTCGTTATGGTGGAGCTGGGGGGACTCGAACCCCCGACCCACAGACTGCCAGTCTGTTGCGCTCCCAACTGCGCTACAGCCCCACCGATAGATGTACGTGAATGCCTTTGCCCCGCAATAAGTTACTAAAACTATAACATTGAGACAAGATTTTGTCAATTATTTACTTTTTTTACGGTAAACTGTACACTGTAACTGTTAACTGTACTTAATATCGCTCAATCTGCAGCAAAAGTGCACAGACTAAAGGGTCTTTTTTATAGAGGCGGTTTAGGGCAGCGTGCTTTTGCTGTTTTACTTTAATAACAGATCGGTTATATTTTTGTGCGGTTGCCTGGTATTTGAAAAAATTCAGGAAATATGATTCGATGATGTTTTTTTGCTCTATCGGCAGGGTCTCGATATTTTTGTAGACTAACTGGTGGTGGTAGTTGTTGAGAAATTGGTAGGGGCAGCACCTTAGGTAACTGTATGCGGTTAGCTTGCGTTGTCTTCGATCACGGGGGTTTTCGAATGCCTGGTAGGTTTTTGAGATTTTATCCCAAAAGCCGGTTTTTAAAAAATGGTAAAAATTTTTGTGCAGACGGTTTTTTTTGAAAGTTAATACTGATTTTTTAAACATTGCATATACTAACCGCTGGAAGTCTCTTTGGACAAAGGCGCGGTAATCACCGCGGTGGATTTTTCTTTGTGCCTCAGTCCGCAGGAGAAAACGGCAGCCTTCGATAGTTAATAGGTAATCCCAGCAGGAAATCGCCCAGTTGATTGCCGGCTGGAAATTATTTATAAGCTGCAGGTAAGATTTCCCAAATTTTTCCCGGTTGTTGCGGCTATACAGGTACTGTGTTTTAGAAATCAAAGGAAAGATCGTGTCTTTTTCTGTATTTTTGCGCAAAAGAAAAGGCATTTGCGGCTGAGTATAGACTTTTTCGTAGCAGATCTTTTCATCTGCCTGCGGAGAAGGAGTAATCAGCTGATATTTAGCAATACGGTTTTTAAAAAGGGTTGTTTTATTGATCATTTTTTTAAGCAACCACGGATTTTACAAATTATATTTTAGCCACGGATTCACACGGATGAAACTCAGATTGTTGACGATCAAATCATAACATATTTTTTAACCACTAATTGCACCAATTAGCACGAATATTTTTGTTTTCACCAGAACACGGTGTCCCACAAATAAATTTTGATAAGTAACCTTTATTTTCCAACTTTCAATACTTTCACATTAATTTATATATACCCTGTACACATCTGTGTAATCAGTGGTTGCTTTTAGGTTTTGACACTGCCTTATCTTGTTCTTTTGCATAGGGGCATCCGCCAGGCGGCGGGCCGTTTATCCCTGGGTACTGCGGGACAAAATTAACCGGACCGAGCTTGCTTAGTTCGTTTAACGTATCCGCACGGCTTTGTGTGCTGGACACGGTAAAGCTGGAAAATTTACGGCTGACCTGTTTGCTTTTACATTGCGGACAGCAAAGACAGAGTCTTTTCCAAAAGTCAAGCCGGCTTTTTTTTACCAGCCGGGTAAATGTATGATCACATTTTTTACATTGATATTCGTATAGAGGCATAGGCACTCCAAAGAGTGAAGTCCAAATGACCAAGCCCAAATGAATCATCTAATAAACAAATATTTTGAATCTTAGAATCTTAAAATATTGTAATTTTGTTTCTATTTATCAGTATACCATATTAGAAGATATATTTCAACTTGCGCTTAGCTTTATAATGTGTTAAAATTAACAGCATATAAAAAAATCCATGGAAAAAATTTGTTTTTACAGGCAAGTGTAAATTATGAAGAAAGAATATTCTTTTAAGCAGATTGAAGAAAAGTGGCAGCGTATTTGGCAGGAAGAAAACGCATTTAAGGTCGAAGCGGATACAACTCTTCCCAAGTACTATGTCCTGGAAATGTTTCCCTATCCTTCCGGCAGGATTCATATGGGGCATGTGCGCAATTATGTTATTGGCGATGTTATTGCCCGTTATAAAGTGATGCGTGGTTTTAATGTCTTGCATCCCATGGGTTTTGATGCATTTGGCCAGCCGGCGGAAAATGCGGCAATTAAGAATAATGCTGACCCAAAAGAATGGACGTATAATTGCATGGATTGGATGGAAAGGCAGCTTGGGGTATTGGGTCTTTCATATGACTGGAACAGAAAAGTTGCTACCTGTGACGTAAATTATTATCAGTGGAATCAGTGGATCTTTCTTAAGATGTTTGAGAAGGGCCTGGCCTATAAAAAGGCCTCTTTGGTTAATTGGTGTCCTTCCTGCGAAACTACCCTGGCGAATGAAGAGGTAGTAAATGGCGGATGCTGGAGGTGCAAGACGGAAGTAGTACAAAAAGAACTCGACCAGTGGTTTTTGAAAATAACCGCCTATACAAAACAACTTTTAGAAGATTTAACTACTCTTAAAAACTGGCCAGAGCGGGTAATTACCATGCAGGAAAATTGGATTGGCCAGAGTGTTGGCGTAGAAATATTTTTTAGACTTGAAGATACTAATGAAATACTTCCGGTATTTACTACCCGCCAGGATACAATATTCGGAGCCACGTATGTTGTCTTGGCCCCGGAACATCCCGTGGTTAAGAAAATAATTAAAGGCAAACCCGGGGAAGGGAAGGTACTTGGTTTTATTGAGCAGACCAGCAAAAAAAGTAAGATTGTGCGCACGGCCGGAGATGTAAAAAAAGAAGGTATTTTTACGGGATGCTATGCAATAAATCCGGTGAATAATGAAAAGATTCCCGTGTTTATAGCGGATTACGTGTTAATGGAATACGGTACCGGGGCAATTATGGCGGTACCAACCCATGACCAGCGCGATTTTTTGTTTGCAAAAGAACATAATCAATCCATGCGTATTGTTATCCAAAATCCTGAGGACCGGGGTAGTAATCCTCAGGAACTTAATCAGGCTTATGAAGGTGCGGGGATGCTGATTAATTCCGAAGAATTTAACGGGCTTGATACTGAAACCGCAAAAATAAAAATTGCCGAATGGATGGAGAAAAAACAAATCGGGAAAAAGACGATAAATTACCGGTTGCGCGACTGGCTTATTTCCCGGCAGAGATACTGGGGTACACCAATCCCGGTTATTTACTGCCAGGATTGCGGTATTGTTCCGGCGTCTTTGCCGGTTGTGCTTCCGGATAAACTAAAGATAACCGGCAAAGAAGGCAGCCCCTTGGCCCATGTTAAAGAGTTCGTGGAAACAGCCTGCCCCAGGTGCCAGGCACCGGCAAAAAGGGAAACTGATACCATGGCTACGTTTATAGATTCTTCATGGTATTATCTTAGATTTTGCAGCCCGCAGGCTGCGGCCCTGCCGTTTAATAAGGAAGAGGCGGATTATTGGATGCCGGTTGACCAGTATATCGGAGGAATAGAACATGCGGTGTTACATTTATTATATTCGCGGTTTTTTACAAAGTTTCTTAAGGAGTTAGGACAGGTAAGTATCTGCGAGCCGTTTGATAAACTGCTTACCCAGGGCATGGTCTTAAAAGATGGCGAGGTTATGTCTAAGTCCAGAGGGAATATCATTGACCCGGATGAGATTATTAAAAATTATGGGGCAGACACATTACGTCTTTTTATATTATTTGCCGTGCCGCCGGAAGCAGAGCTATCATGGAGTGACCGCGGCATAGAAGGGGCGGCAAGATTTTTAAACCGTGTCTGGCGGCTGCTTGATGATTGGCAGCGCTTGAGAGAAATACCCGCGGAAAAATCAAAAGAAGATGCTAAAGAAATGATTGACTTGAACCGTAAGACACATCAGACCATAAAAAAGGTAACCGAGGAATTAGAAGGCGGATTTAAGTTTAATACGGCGATTAGTACGATTATGGAACTGGTGAATAAGATATATTATATTTTGTCGGATAGCAAAGTTGAATTATCGGCCCCGGTAATTTGCCGGGCGATTGAAAGTGTTTTTGTTTTACTTTCGCCGTTTGTGCCGCATATGAGTGCAGAATTATGGGAGATGATCAGTGAAGAACAGTCTCGGCAAAAAAAAGCCTGGCCGGAATATAATGAGGAATTTTTGAGAAGCGAAGAGGTTTTAGTTATTGTTCAGGTAAATGGAAAATTAAGGGCAAAGATAACTGTTTCTGCGGATGCGCGCGAAGAGGAACTTAAAGAAATTGCCTTATCTCACCCTAATGTTGTCCAGTGTGTGGGAGGGGAAAAGGTAAAGAAGACAGTTATTATTCCGCAGAAATTGGTCAATATTGTTATTTGAAAAACATGAATAGAAAATGAACGACTTAACCCGTTTCGAAAAAATATCCCTGGCGGTCGTTTTAATAATCTGCCTATGCTTAGTTGGGGTGCTTAAGTATCAGCATATAGCCGCCCGTGCACAAATTGACACTAAAGAATTTGTGCGGATTGAGGAAATTAAGAAAGAAATAAACACGCAAGAATTACTGGTAAACATAAATACTGCCAGTGCCCAGCGCCTGGAATTATTGCCGGGTATAGGGCCGGTGATTGCCAAACGGATCATCGAATACCGCACAAAAAACGGACGTTTTAAAAATAAAACGGAATTGACCCGCGTCAAAGGTATTGGGACGAAGAAGTTTAAGGCGGTTGAAGGTTATATTATGGTCCAATAATGCGGAATAAAATTTTACCGCTCTTATTTTTGTTTTTTGCCAGCGGTATTTTGGCTGCGGCTGCTTTTAAAATTGATTTTATTTATCTTCTAACGAGTGCGCTGGTGCTGGGATTGCTTGCCTTTTTATTCAGCCGCGAAAAATTTGTCTTCTATTTTTTTATTTGTTGGTGCACATTTACCCTCGGGGTATTGGTTTTTTACTGCCACCAAGATACCCCGCATAACCATATCAAAAATTTACTCCCCAAAACACCAGCCGCATGTTTTGTGCAGGGCTGGATTACCAGCAATCCCGAAGATATTAATAGCTTTAACATGAAAAAAAAGAGCCGGTTTGTTCTGCGTCTTGAAAAAATTAAATATCACCAAGGCTGGGTGGGAGTTGGCGGCAGGGTTATGGTAACCTCGCTAAAAGATTTTGATTATGCTTATGGTCAATACATTGTTATCGAAGGGATGATCTCGCGTCCCCGGCCGCCGGATAATCCGGCAGGTTTTGATTATCCCGAATATCTAAAAAGACAAAAAATCCATGCCAGCTTATTTGCCGGGGAAAGAGCCGCACATCTGTTGCTTTGTCCGGAAGCGATTGAGGAGTTAAAATTAGAGCCAAGACGCCTGCAGGATAAATTTTCAAAAATTATCAACCAATCTTTTCATCCGCCATATGCCGCTTTATACGATGCAATTCTCCTTGGCCGGCGCAGCAACCTGGACCAAGAGATAAAAGATAATTTTATAAAAACCGGAACAATGCATATGCTTGCGATCAGCGGGCTGCATATCGGAATAGTTGTTTTTCTCATACTTGGGGTATTGAAGTTATGCCGGGTGAGACGCAAGTTGCGGATAATTACGACAATGTTTGTACTGTTAATCTATGCCTTGATCTGCCGGGAGAGACCGTCAGTTTTGCGCGCGGTGATTATGAGTGAGGTGTTTATGCTTGGCTGGCTGTTGATGCGCCGGATTACCGTGGCCGGGGGGCTTAGTTTAGCCGGAATTTTCCTCCTGACAAAAAATCCGTACATGCTGCAAGACGCGGGATTTTTACTTTCGTTTGCCAGTGTTTTTTCGATTATTTATTTATCGAGCTTGTTAGAAGATTTTTTTCATATAACTTATGCCCCGAAAATCCGCCGGCGGGACCGCGTATGGAACTATTTTAAAAAAGCAACCGTAATTTCGACAAGTGTATTTATCGGGATCTGGCCGATTATTGCCTATTTTTTTAATACTGTTTCATGGATATCAGTTATGGTAAATATTCTCGTTATCCCGATTTTGTTCTTGGTGGTAAGTATCGGTATGCTGCTTTTGATTTTCGGAACAATTTCCCCAATATTTTCTCAAATTTTTGCGGACTTGGGGATGTTTTTTATGCAGATAATTTTAAAGATCACCGCGGTATTTGCAAAATTTCCTTTAGGGTTTATTCATGTACCCAGTCCAACGCTTATATTTATTATTTTTTATTATTTAGTAATTTTTGTTGTGTTTAACCATGAGCGGCTTAGGGTTTCAAAAGCAAAGGCATTGATTTTAGTAATTATGTTTATAAATCTATGCCTGGGGGTTAAGATTTACAATAATCTGATGGAGGATGATAAATTAAAGGTTATATTTTTTAGCCTGGGAAATTCAGATGCAATCTGTCTGCAATTTCCGCATCAACAGGCGATACTTATCGATACCGGCGGGAGTTATGAATTTGATGTTGCCGGCAGTGTGCTTTTGCCGTATCTCTGGCAGCAGGGGATAAACCGCATAAATGCCGTGATTATTACGCACCCGCATTATGACCACCTTGGCGGAATATTTGGCCTGTCGGCTAATGCCCGAATAGATAATATCTTTGAAAATGGACAAAGGATGGAGAGTGCTTTCTACAAGAAATATGAAAAATTGCTGAAAGATAAAAAAATAAAAAGATATATTTTACACCGCGGCGATAAAATTAAAGGATTTAAAAATACGGAGATAGAAGTTTTTCATCCCAGTAAGGAGTTTTTCGAGCAGGGTTTTGGTGTAAATAATAATTCTTTAGTTTTAAAAGTCCGCTATAAAAATTTTACCATGCTGCTTTGTGCGGATATAATGAAAGAGGCAATCATGGATTTGTTAAAAAATGAAAGCCACGAAGAACTGGGTGCCGTGGTGTATAAAGCGCCGCATCACGGCAAAGAATGGCGGGATGATGATAAATTAGAGCTGATAATCGATCCCGAGATTACAATTATCACACAAAAAAAGAAGTGCGGAGAGTATGCAGAAAACAGAAATATTTTTTCGACCGCTGAATGCGGAGCAGTGATTATTACCGTTAGTGACAATGGCTATAGGGTTGAGCCATTTTTAGCGGATAGTTGTAAGGCAGTATCCCGGGCGCTATAGATTTGTTGAAGTACACGAGTGTTAGTTGTTATATCTTTAGAAAAGGGAAAGTTTGAAAACCGCAGGGTTTTAAATATATAAAAAGATTCCGAAGGAATTTTTTTATTTGCAATTTGAAAGGTATTGTGTTATTTTTATAGTAGATAGGGATTATAACCTGCGATATTTGTAATAAACAAAATCAGGGATTAAAAGTATGAGGTGATGGATACTCAAAAACATTTGTCTTATGAGCGCCGGAGAGACCGGCGTGTATTTTTAAAATTAAAATTACAATACCAGCATGCGCGGAGAGTCTGTTACACCTTAACTAATGACATAAGTGCCGGTGGAGTAAAAATAATGTCGGATTATTTTTTACCGATTTCGACAATACTGACGTTACAGTTGTCACTGGATCAGGCGCAGGAGATAGTGCAGGCGACGGGAGAAGTGGTTTGGATTGAAAAGCTGCCGTACAGTGAACGTTATAAGATTGGGGTAAAATTTAAAGAAATTGGTGAACGGTCGTCTTATTCAATCCATGGTTTTGTTGCGAATATCTGATTGTATCAGACCATATTCTTTTGCTGCTTATGCTAGTGTCAAAAATATAAAAAGAATAAAGCACAGAGAAAATAATAATTACGCAAAGCCGCGAAGCACGCAAAGAAACACACAAGATAATAAGATTGGGAGATAAGATATGAGAAAAATATGTTTTGGTTTGATGTTGGTGGGTTTAGCGGTATTATGGACAACCGGGTTTGCTTTCTCGGGCGGGACCGCGGATAATGATGTAAAAGTTATTGATGCGAAAGTAACCGATTTAAATGCTTCGGTAGATCAGCTTAATTATGCCATGTCGTTTATTGATGCAAAAAATTATAAAAGGGCGCAAGCGGAGTTTAAAAGACTGCTGAAACTATTTCCGGATTCTTCACAGGCCCCTGATGCGCAGTTTTATATCGGGCTCTGCGAGGAAAACCGGCAGCGTTTTTACCGGGCATTTATTGAGTACCAGAAGACACTAAACAAATATCCCCAGTTTGAAAGAATACAGGAAGTTATTGACCGGGAGTATAATATTGCCGAATTATTTTTTGGCAAAGAGAAGAAAATACTCGGCATGAAATTACCTCCAAATTACGAACGGGCGCGGGAAATATTTAGACAGGTAGTAGCCGCGGCCCCTTTTAGCGCTTATGCTGATGCCGCGCAGTATAAGTGCGGCCTGTGTTTTAAATATATGCATCAGTATGAAGAGGCAATATTAGAATTTGAAAAAGTTGCAGATAACTATGCCTACTCGCCTTATCTGCCGCTGGCAAAATTTGAAATCGCCTACGCGATATATAAAATTTCCACATTGGCAAATAATTATGATGAGCAGCTATTAGATTCTGCGATTAAAGCATTCAATGATTTTTTAGACGCTTACCCGGATCATGAACGGACTGCGGAGGCAAAAAAGATATGCCAGCAGTTAAACGATAAAAAATCACAAACCCTTTTTTACATTGCCGGGTTTTATAAAAACCAGAAAAAGATCAAAGCGGCAAAAATCTATTATCAGGATATTATCAAAAACTTTCAGGATACGAGCTGGGCAGCAAAGGCAATTGCCGAGGTGGCAAAATTAGAAAAGACAAAGCCACGGATTGACACTGATTAGACACGGATAAAAAAAGACGAAGCTAAAAAAATATTTTAAACCACCGATAACACAAATTGACACGAATGGATAAAAAATTCCCGTCGCAGCAAAGCAGTATCAACTTAGATATAATACCCTGCAGTCTTGAAACAAGGATCTTTAAATTGAAAGAAATTTTTTATTTCGCTTTGAATGTTAAAAATCCGTGTAATATTTGTATAAATCCGTGGCTAAAAAAATACAAAGATTTTCTTTGGCGGTCTGTGATCAGCGGTATCTTTCAATCTGCGATCATCAGTGTTAAATTTTTGAAAAAACGAATTATAACTTTAGGGTTAATTATTTCTTTGCTTGGCCAAGGTGGCTGTGGTTATACTACGCGGCCGAATGCAACCCCCGGAATAAACAAGATTTATGTCGATAATTTTAAAAATAAAGTATATGAGTCTACCCTCGATGTTGTGTTGACTACCGCGGTCATCCATGCCTTTATTAATGACGGGTTTTATAAAATTGTAAAAAAAGAAGATGCCGACGCAATAATTTCCGGTGAGATTATCAACTATGAGGCAAGTCCACTGCGTTATGATGAAAATGATAATGCCGAAGAATACCGTATGACGATAACAGTTGATTTGCAGTTTTTTAACCTCGCTGAAAATAATCTGGTTTGGCGGGAGAGATCTTTTTCCGGAGAGACTACTTATTTTACGACCGGCGCAGGTGCAAAGAGCGAACAAGCGGCTAAGCTGGATGCGGTGAAAGATCTTGCCCAACGTATAATTGACCGCACGGTTGAAACATGGTAAAACCGCTTACCCCAAAAGAATTCCTTTTACAGCTGCGCAGCAAAGAACCGGCCAAAGTGTATCTTTTTTTTGGCAAAGATGATTTCCAGAAACAAAATGCTCTGACAAGATTAAAAGCAACACTACTTACCCCCGAAGCGGTCAAATTAAATTTTAATGTTTTTTATGCGAAAGATTTATCGGCCCAGGACATTATCGCGGTTGCCCGGACTGTGCCGTTCAACAGTACCTGGCGCATCATCGTGATTTATGACGTCAATAATTTTGACAAGCGCAATAGAGAAATAATTATTCGCTATCTGAGTAACCCTGCCGGTCATGCAGTTGTGGTGATGACGGCTCCCATGCGTAAAGATTTAGACGCGGAAATATTAAAGCATAGTATGGCCGTTGATTTTACGCTGCTTTCAGGTAAGGAGCTGGATCAATACGTAACGGAGATATTTTCTTCTTATAAAAAACATATCGATATTCGGGCAAAACAGATGCTCATTGAAAGATTAGGTAATGACTTAGAAGCGATTTCTCAGGCAGCAGAAAAGTTAGTTCTTTATGCCGGACAGAAAAAAAACATTTCGCAGCATGATCTAGAATTGGTCGTTAGCCCGCAGGTCGAAGAAACCGTGTTTGCCATAACCCGGGCAGTTAGCGAAAAAGATATGCCACGGGCATTAAATCTCCTGCATAGAATTTGGCACGGTGACCGCACTGCCCCGGAGATAATCGGGCTTTTATTATGGCAGATAAGACAGTTGGCAGTTTTGAAAGAACACCTGCTCCAACATACGCCCCGGCAAAAGATTTACGAAGAGTTAAAGCTTAGTCCCTATATTATTGAAAAGTTAGTTCAAAAAACAGGATTATTTAAACAAGATGATTTCAAACATTACATCACCCTGATGTTAGAAACCGATGTTTTGATAAAGACAGGCAATCTAGATCCGCGGATCGGAATAGAGACCTTACTGGTCGAGATGTGTAAACGATAGATCGGTAGTGTCAAAATTTTCACAAAAGAATAAAAAGCAACTACAGATTATGCAGATAGTTATTTTGGAAACAATACTCGTATTGAGTATTCAGACTGTGTCGCAATTAACAATACTCAAACAAATTATAACCACAGAGAACACAAAGTTCACAGAGAAAAACTCTGAAGAGGTTTATTCCTGCTCTGTTCCACTTACGGTGGAACATCTTAAAAAATATTTACGATGTTGTAATCATAACAATAGCAACCAGTAAGAACCGTAGATGCCTCGGATTATACAGATATCAAAAGAGATTTATCTGAGTTATCCGTGCTATCTGTGGTAAAAAAAGTTAACAGTGGTGAAGAACGGCCAAAGGCTGTCATTCACCTTAATAAGTGAGCACTAGGAGCTCTGTGGTAAATTATTATTATTTTGTATAGCAAAAAAATATAATAAATTTCATAAAAAGTGCTTATTACCAACGAAGATATGCGATAATAGAAGATATACGAAAGGAGAAAATATTATGGCATATCGTTATGGTAATCGTGAACAAAGAACATTTTTACCACCAAGTATCGAAGATTATATCAACCAGGATAATCCCGTACGTGCCGATGATGTCTTTATTGAGGCACTGGATTTTCAGGAATTAGGAATAGTTATTGCTTCTATAAAAGTAGGTAATGATAGTTACCATTAGAAATACTACCGTAACCGATAAACGTTTTTCTTTTTGGCATCTATGATTACTTGTAACCGGCATTATTTACCCGCAAGTTTTTTTAACAATCGTGCCTGCTGCCGGGAGGCATTGTTGCGGTGAATTATGCCCCGGGAGGCAGCCTTATCCATTTTAGAAATGAATATTCTCGCGGTTTTTTTGCACTGTTCGTAATCTTCTGCCCGCAGGAGTTTTTTTATTTTATTTTCTATAGTTTTTAGGTCGCGTTTTATTTTTAGATTGCGTAAGTGTTTTTTTCTGTCTTTTTTCATGCTTTTTAAAGCGGTTTTCATTATTGGCATAAAAAATACCCCTTTCTTTAGATTTTACATAATATAACATAAGTCTGCGTAAGTGTCAATACATTTTTCTAACCACAGATGATTAATAAGACAAAGCCACGGATTAACAATGATGGAAAATAGAAAGATGATTAGGTCGGCCGGTGTGGTTGGCGGGTTTACCATGCTTAGCCGGATAATGGGATTTATCCGGGATATCATTTTTGCCCGTTTATTTGGCACGGGCATGGCCATGGAGGCATTTGTTGTGGCGTTTAAAATTCCGAATTTATTGCGGGATTTAGCTGGCGAAGGAGCAGCAAATGCTGCGGTTGTCCCGGTGCTCAGTGAATATTTATTAAAGCATAAAAGAGCAGAGTTCTGGCGTTTGGTAAATGTAGTGTTTAATATTTTTGTAATCGTGCTGGCAATACTTGCCTTTTTAGGGGTTATTTTGGCACCCCTGTTTGTTAGAATTATTGCCTTTGGTTTTGTTGCTAACCCGGCAAAATTAACCCTGACCGTACAGCTTACAAGAATTTTATTTCCGTTTATTTTTTTTATTGGGCTGACGGCTTATGCCATGGCGATACTCAATACATTTAAGCATTTTATCCTGCCGGCATTTGGTCCGGTAATTTTAAATATCTGTATTATTCTTTTTGGTTTATTTGTCTGTCCACGCCTTGCGTCTCCGATTTTTGGCATTGCGACAGCGGTATTAATTGGCGGAGTATTACAATTATTGATGCAGTTACCCGTGCTTTATAAAAAAGGCTGGCGTATTGCGAAAACTTTTGAATTGTATCATCCGGCAGCCAAAAGAATAGGAATGCTGCTTGTACCACGAATGGTCGGAGCGAGTATCTATCAAGTAAACATTTTGATTAACACCATGCTTGCGAGTTTATCGACGGTGGTTGGCGCGGGAGCGGTTGCCGCGCTTTATTTTGCCAATCGGATGATTCAACTGCCATTTGCTATTTTTGGGCTGGCAATCGCTACGGTTAGTTTACCGACGATGTCTGATCAGGCCGCGGTAAAGGAAATTAATGAATTGAAAAATACCACGATTTTTGCCTTAAAGGTAATCTTTGCCTTGGTGCTGCCTTCGGCAACCGGACTCATGGTTCTTGCCGGACCAATTATAAAAACAGTGTTTGAACATGGACAATTTAGCGCATATTCAACCGCAATCAGCGCACAAGCGTTATTTTTTTATTGCTTTGGTTTAGTTTCCTATGGTTCTTCACGGGTGCTGGCAAGTTGTTTTTATGCGCTTCAGGATACAAAAACTCCGGTTAAATTTTCTGCCTGGGCATTGCTGGTAAACATTATTTTGGGTATTGTTCTTATGTGGCCGCTTAAAATCGGCGGGCTGGCTTTGGCAACTTCCATTTCTGCGACTTTAAACGTTTCGCTGCTTTATCAGAGATTAAACCGGCGTCTTGGGGGATTTATCCATAAGGATATTTTATTTTTTGCATTAAAAATAATTTTTGCCTCGGCAATTATGGGAGTGGTAGCTTATATTTTTTACCATCGGATTTTAACTATTGATTTTTTAGTTATGCGTCTTGGGCTCGTAATCGGTATGGCAATAGTTGTTTATTTTGCCGTATGCCGGCTGCTCGGAATTCGTGAGGTCAGTGAGGGAATAAAGTGTTTTCTGATAAAAAGACCATAGAGAATTTGCCAAATACCCCCGGGGTTTATCTAATGAAAGATCGGCAAGGCCGTATTATATATATTGGAAAGGCTGCCTCGATTTGCAAGCGGGTCAGGTCCTATTTTCAAAAACAGGCATGTTCACCGCGGATTGAAGCATTACTGGCTAAATTAGAAAGTATTGACTATATTAATACATCGTCTCAGGCCGAGGCGTTAATCTTAGAGGCCGGGCTGATAAAAGAACACAAGCCTAAATACAATATTGCGATTAAGGACGATAAGGCTTATCCCTGGCTCAAACTCACGATAAACGAGAAATATCCGCGTCTGTTGATTGTGCGTCAAAGAAAAGACGACGGTGCTGTTTACTTTGGGCCGTATACCGAGGCCGGACTTTTGCGGCAGGCACGGGCGCTGCTTAGTAAAAATTTCCCCCTGCGTACCTGCCGCTGTTTTCCCAAAAGTGTTTGCTTAAATTATCATCTTGGCCAGTGCGCGGCTCCTTGTGTAAAAAAAATAAATCCGGCCGGATATAAAAAAATTGTAAAAGAATTAATCCTTTTTTTGCGGGGCAAAAAAGCAAAGCTGGTTAAACAATTAAACCAAAAAATGCAGCAGGCAGCAAATAAAAAAGATTACGAATCAGCCGCGATCCTGCGTGACCGGATTACTTCCCTGACCTCGGTCGTGTCGAAAATAAGAAGCTATAACCCACGCGGGCAGTTAGAAGAGCTTGAAAAATTTCTAAATCTGCCTAAAAGACCACAACGCATAGAAGCAGTCGATATTTCGAATATATCTGGAAAAGAGGCTGCCGGGGCGATGGTCTGTTTTATTGATGGTAAGCCGGCAAAGAGCGAGTACCGCTGGTTTAAAATAAAAACCGTTTCCGGGATTGATGATTATAAAATGCTGCGGGAGGTGATTAGCCGCCGGTTTAAGGAAGATAAGACATTTCCGGACTTAATAGTCATTGACGGTGGTAAGGGGCAGCTGAACGTTGTTAGTAACAGATTACGGGAACTGAACTTAAAATCAATTCCGCTAATCAGTATTGCCAAACAATTTGAATATATTTATCAGCCGGGGAAGGTAAATCCGGTAATGTTGCCGCTGGATTCTCTTAGTTTAAGACTTGTCCGCAGAGTGCGTGATGAAGCACACCGGTTTGCTCTGAAATATCATCACAATTTAAGAAGAAGACTAATCATTAAATCAGAATTAGATAATATAGCTAATGTTGGCCGAATAAGAAAAAAGGCTTTACTGATGCGTTTTGATTCTATAACTCAAATAAAAACTGCCACAAAAAAGCAGCTGCTAACCATTGAGGGTATTGATGAAAAAACCGCAGAAAATATCCGTGAATATTTCAAAAAGCATAACCGCGATTAAAACCCTTACCCCTTTTGAGCAAAAGGTATTAAAGGTGGTGGCAAGCGTTCCGTTTGGCAGAACACAGAGTTACTCCTGGGTAGCAAAAAAGGCCGGTAATGCCCATGCGGTACGCGCGGTGGGACAGGCATTAAAAAAGAACCCTCTGCCACTGATTATTCCCTGTCACCGGGTGATTAATAAGGATGGAAAGATTGGCGGTTATTCACCGGGGCAGGATATTAAAAAAGAAATTTTAGATTTTGAAGGAAATTTTTTATAAAAAATCTCCTTATACTAAAAAATTATTTTGAAGCCACATCTATGTAAATCAAAGTCAAAAAATCTCCAAATTTAGATATTTTACAAAACTGTAATTTATTATTCACATAAAAAATTTCCGTACGAAACTTTTTATATTTTATTGAAATTTGTTTGTTTTTGTGGTATACTTATATTAGGATAACGTAATAATGAATATAAAGAGTTACGAAAGGGCAAACCCGTTGAGAGGCGGGGGCATTCCTGTATTTTTGGCTGGAAAAAGTCAAAAAGAAAGGGATCTTGTTATTGCTTTTTAAGAAAAGCCGTAACAAGGCAAAGTCACAGGTCCTGATGTTAAGGATGGCTGGAGTGCCGAAAACTTTGAACGATTTAATAATCCAGGAACTGTGTTCAGTCCTGGATTATTTTTTTAAATGAAGACATAAGTTATGTCGCTTAACAGCGACATAACTTATCTGTTGGAATTTAATCCTTGTCCGCCAATTTCGCTTTCGCCCGTCAAGGCGGATGGTTGGATACGCCTAAGGCGTATCCGGGAATGAATCTCCCCCGTCTCTTGAGACGGGGGAGATTCATTTTTTAGTGGAAAGTATTTCAAGGATGTGTTATATTTGAGTTAATAGACCTTTTGTTGAATTATACGGATAATCTGTTAAAGGATAACGAAGATGGCCGGAGATAAGAAAATAAAAAGATTAGGGGATGTACTTGTTGAACAAGGCTTAATTAGCAGTGAGCAGTTGAAACTTGTTCTTGAAGAACAACGGCAAAGCGGCCACCGTGAGATGATCGGGCATATTCTGGTTGATAAAGGGTGGATTACTCCGGAACAGTTAAATATGGCCGTAGCTTCACAAAGCGGGACAACAAAGGTTGATATTGTAAATTATGTGATAGAACCGGACATATTGAAACTTGTCCCGGAACAATTTGCCCATGATTATAAGGTTGTGCCGCTGTTTAGAATAGAAAACACCCTGACCGTGGCCATGGCGGATCCATCAAATATTTATGTGATTGATGCCTTACAGCGCCAGACAAATTGCAGTATTGAACCGACAATTGCCAGTGAGATGGAAATTCTCAGGGTAATAGACCGGTTTTATGGCATATCCAGTTCTTTGAGAAATTTGATTAACTCCATTGACCAGAAAAAAATATTGACCGGTGAGGTGGCAGATGAGGCCCCGGTAATTAAGATTGTGAACATGCTGATTGTCCAGGCAGTAAGAGAGCGCGCCAGTGATATTCATATCGAGCCGGAAGAGAAATCCTTAAATATCCGCTATCGGGTAGACGGCATTTTACATACCGCGTATACCTTGCCGAAAATGTTGCAGCTGCCAATCACCTCCCGGGTGAAAATAATCTCTAATTTAGATATTGCCGAAAAAAGACTCCCCCAGGACGGACGGATAAAAATGGTTATTTCAAACCGGGATATTGATTTCCGTGTATCTCTTCAGCCGACCGTGCATGGAGAAAATATTGTGCTGCGTGTTTTGGACAAAAGCAGTTTGATGCTTGGAATGGATCAGTTAGGATTTAACCCTGAGGAGTTAAAATTATTTGAAGAAATGCTTTCCCGTCCCTATGGGATTATTCTGGTTACCGGGCCAACCGGCAGCGGCAAGACCACAACCCTTTATTCAGCCCTCGAGCGGCTGAATGAGGAAAATGTTAATATTATGACGATTGAAGATCCAGTAGAGTATCAGCTCTCCCGTGTGCGCCAGACCCAGGTGCATCCGAAGATTAACTTGACTTTCGCCACGGGACTTAGAGCAATTTTACGTCAGGATCCGGATATTGTCATGGTCGGAGAAATACGCGATGTTGAAACAGCCGAGATTGCGGTTCAAGCTGCGCTTACCGGACATTTGGTCTTTTCTACCTTACATACTAATGATGCAGCCAGTGCATTTACGCGGTTGATTGACATGGGCGTGGAACCGTTTTTGGTCTCCAGTTCTTTAGCTGGTGTTTTAGCCCAACGTTTGGTGCGCAAGGTCTGTCCTAAATGCCGTGAATCATTTAAACCTTCATTGGATTTGATTGAGCAGTTAGGAATAAAACATTTGATTAAACCGGGTACAGTGTTTTGGCGGGGCACGGGGTGCCGGTTTTGTAAAGATTCTGGCTATAAAGGTAGAATGGCGATTTATGAGGTGCTGATGGTGAACGCTGATATTGAGCGGCTGGTGTTACAAAAGGCCTCCAGCGATACAATTCGCGATTTTGCCTGTAAACAATTAGGCTTAAAATTATTAAGAGATAGTGCCTTGCAAAAACTTATCGAAGGGGTAACTACCCCTGAGGAGGTAATGCGGGTTACTAGGGAAATTTAAGAAAAAATAATAATTAGTATATAGTATATCGTTGCGTTTACTGTTAACTGTAAGGATTTTTTTTATAAATAGACCGTCCGCCGGAGCGGACGCTATTTTTGCTTCGCAAAAATAAGGGGGTGGGTTGATGGCAGATTGGAAGCAAAATCCCGTGGTATTGGTTGTCGGCATTTTATTGATTATTATTGCCATAGTGGTAACGGGTATTAATCTGATACCTAAATCAGCAAATGAACCCCTGCCGCTGGTAAGATGTCCGGATTGCCGGGTGCAGGTTCCCTTAGGCCGGCCCGGGACAGGGAGTTATACTTATTATTGTTCGGAATGTGATGGGGAACTGTTGATTACGGAAAAAGGAGGTGAGTGTTCTGAGTGCGGGGCAATGGTAACCGGAGAGTTTAGCGAAGCATTATCTGAGGAGGAGTATTAAGTAATACTTGCATTGCGTATTGAGCATTGAGTATAAAAGATAAAAAGATAACAATAAAAGACGCAATACGCACGACGCAATACACGATACAAAGGATTATATAACCCTGACCGAAAAATGTTATTGAAACTGTGAAATACTACACAATCGGTAGGCAGACACAATTTAGGGGGTGGATGATATGAGAAATAAGGGTTTTACTTTAGTTGAGATTGTGGTTGTGCTGGCGGTTATTGCCATACTTATTACGATCTTGGTGCCCGCAGCAACGAAGTCAATAGCTAAGGCAAAGGCAAGTAACCAGGCCGCGCTGTATAATTCGGTTAAAACAGCATATGCGGCTTATTATGCTGATACAGGGCTAAAAAGGGTAATGTTTCCTTCGGAAGGATTAGTAGTAAATGGTTTTAGTGATTCAACCTGGAATGGGCCTTATTTAGATAAGATACCGCAGAATAATTATTATTCCGGTGCAGTTCAGTTAAACAAAGAAGGACAAATCCAGTATAGCGCGGCGAATTATTTTGATTTAGATGGCAATGGCACAGGAGAGACGCAGGGGTATATGTATCGTATGTATATTGCCGATAGTGCAGATCGCCAGCAGGTAGATGCAGCGCTTGATAATTCAACCCTTACCACATGGGAAGACATGGGCGTTGCTAGGGAAGATGCAACTGCTACTTATTTGGATTATTTAATTCTCCCTGATTAATGTGGTTATTAGAAATATTAAATTGGCCAGGACTGGACGGGAAAAACAGGAGTATGTTTACTTATGCCGAATAATTTTAGTTATACGGCTAGAGATCAGTCAGGGAAAATGGTGCGCGGGGTGATGACGGCTGAATCAGAATTAGATTTAGCAAAGAAAGTGAGCAATTTAGGATACTATTTTACCGGGGCAAAGGCTGCCAGAACAGAACAAGCAGCGGCTAGTGGTATTGGCAGGGTTAAACAAAGAGACCTGATTATGTTTACTATGCACATGGCCACGCTTTTAAATGCCGGGGTACCTTTGCTTACCGGGCTGTCTGATTTAGAGAGTGATAGTTCTGATAAAAACATGCAGTCTTTGCTTGGTGATGTACGTCGCCAGATAGAGACCGGAGCAACATTTGCCGAAAGTTTAGAGCTGCATAAGGGGATATTTTCTCCCCTTTATATAAGTTCCGTCAAATCCGGTGAATCTACGGGAAATTTAAACGTTGTCCTTGAAGGCCTTGCCGCATACTTAGAGTGGCAGGAAGATTTAAAAAAAAAGATAAAAGAAGCAGCAACCTACCCGATTATTTTAGGGACCGCATTGCTCGGGCTGGGAATTTTATTGATTGCCAGGGTTGTCCCGGTATTTGAGAAAGTTTTTACCGAGATAAATATCGATTTGCCGCTGATCACAAAAATAATTATCATTACCAGCCGGCTGTTTCAGCAGTTTTGGCTGCTGCTATTATTTATTGTTATTGGAGTTGTTGTTGGAATAAAACTTTATGGCAAGACGGTTAATGGACGGTATAAAATAGACCGCTATAAATTAAGAATCCCGGTATTTGGCAGCTTAATCCATAAAGTAATTCTATCCCGTTTTGCCCATACTATGTCTATGGGGATAAATAGCGGGGTAAGTGTGATCAAGTGTTTGGAGATTTCCGCAGAAGTAGCCGGTAATGCCTATGTCAAAAAGGCAATTGATAGCTGCCAGGATAATATAAATATAGGGAAAAAGATATCCGAATCCATGGCAGAAACCGGGGTGTTCCCGGTACTCGTCCTGCGCATGGTCAGTGTTGGAGAACAAGCCGGGGTACTGGGTGAGTCTTTAGATAAGGTTAATTCTTTTTATGACCGGGAAATTCCGGATACAATTCGGGCAATATTTGCAATTATTGAGCCGATGATGATTGTGATTATGGGGGTTATGGTGGCACTTATTGCCTTATCGATCTTTTTGCCGCTGGTAAAAATTGTGGAGAGTATTGGGGGCTGATTGTGTCTCATATCTCGTATTTCGTATCTCGTTGCGTTTACTGTTAACCGTGTACCGTTTACCGGGACAGAAATCAGAAGGCAGAGAGTATAGAGAAAATGACGAAATCAGAATGACGAATAACGAAACGGGTATCGTAACCGACAAACGTTACCATAATTGTAAAATTATCAATACAATGTTTATTAAAATAAATTATTGGCGCAGGATTGAAGACCGGGCGTTTGCCTTGATTGAGGTTGTGGTATTGATTGCGGTGTTTGTGATTATTTTAGCGGTTTGCGGGAGAGAATTTTTGACAAAAAAGATCCGTACTGAACCCAGAGAAATAACCATAAATAAACTGGGTGTTTTGAAAACTGCACTTTTAAATTTTTATGCGGATTGTAACCAGTTTCCGGATAATTTGGTTGATTTAGAAACAGATCCGGGCGTATCTAACTGGGCCGGGCTGTATATCATTGACGAATTTGATAATAATGACTATATCAGAGATGCCTGGCAGCAGAATTTTTTTTATGGTACAAATGTTGGAGACTGGGGAGAGGATCCGTGCATACTTTATAGTTTTGGGCCAAATAACCAGGATGACGCAGGTGGCGGCGATGATATTGTTGTCAGTCCCGGCATAACTAACCCAACACAAATTGACCCGGTTGCGGTTATGCACGAAAAGGTAAGACGTGTACAGCAGGAAATAAGGGTGATAAATGCAGCAGCCGCGGCTTATGGTGCTTATGATCTATTAGTGCTTTTTAGTGATAACCAAATTGGCGCGGAATACGTTTCTGATGAATGGGGGAATAGTTATAATACCGGAACCTCGCCAGACGAGTTTTACAGCAGTGGTCCGGATGGAGCTGATGATGGCCGGGGAGATGATGATATTACCGAGACAACTCCTTGATACGTATTGAGTATCGTGTATTGCGAAAAAAATTAAAATAGATAAAACCAAAACATGGAACCACGAAACACACGAATGGAAAGAAATTTACTGTTCAGAGAAGAGACTTATAAGATAGTGTCTGCTGAAAAAAGGGAATCCAGCTAAAAAAAGATAAGATTCTCGTCGACAAAAGGGAGAAAAAGCGGTAAAATATACATGGTAAAAAGATAAAAAAGTGCACGGAAAACAGTAAAGATGCTGCAAAAACCGTGCACTTTTAAAAAAAGGGGAGACAATGTATTTTAGGGAAAGGAACGAGGTCAGAAATACTTATTTGATGAATTAACACCAT
>JBDRCZ010000023.1:0-2371 GCA_043821285.1 Candidatus Omnitrophota bacterium
AAAAAGCTTATTTAAGGAATTTATGTTGATAAATTCACGCATATATTTTGTATCAGCCTTAATATTATTTCTATTGTGCGGATGCGTCCATACAATGCAGAAAACTTCCGTTTATCAGGATAAAAATTCTGCTTTATCTGAATTAAAAAGTCCTCCCGACACAAAGCCAAACCTTAAGGCAAACAATACAACTGACAAATCTGCTCTCATCAATCTTACCAAAATCAATCGCAGTAAATCAGAAGTTACAGTCAAGGAATATACAGCAACTAATTCAGAAAAATATAATAGTATAATAGACAAAAAACATTCATCCGGGGAAAAAACACAGTCTGTTCTTGATGAAGCTCTCGACTTCTGTCAGGCAGCCCAGGATTTCTGGCAAAAAGGAGAGCTTGAAAATGCTCTCGAGGCTCTTGATCAGGCATACTCTTTAATTTTAAATGTCGATACGGATGACGATCCAAATCTAATACAGCAGAAAGAGGACCTGCGTTTTATGATTTCAAAACGCATCCTAGAAATCTATGCCTCCCGCAATATAGTGGTAAATGGAGATCATAACGCCATACCAATTGTGCTAAACAAACATATCAAGGCTGAAATAGATCTTTTTACTAAAGGTGGAGAAAAAAAATTTTTTATTAAATCTTACAAACGTTCAGGCCGATATCGCCCATTTATAGTATCGGAACTTGAAAAAGCTGGCCTTCCTGTTGAGCTATCATGGCTTCCCCTTATAGAAAGCGGATTTAATGTAGTTGCGCTTTCAAAAGCCAGAGCTCTTGGCCTTTGGCAGTTTATTCCCTCGACCGGCTATAAATTTGGCCTTAAACGCGATATATTCATTGATGAAAGAATTGATCCTGTTAAGTCAACAAAAGCCGCTATAGCATACCTGAAAGAACTGCATAACATCTTTGGCGACTGGAACACAGTTCTTGCGTCGTATAATTGCGGAGAAGGAAAGGTGCTTCGTGTAATACGAAGTCAGAATATAAACTACCTTGACGATTTCTGGGATCTATATCAAAGGCTTCCACAGGAAACCGCCAGATATGTCCCCAGGTTCCTTGCAACTCTACATATAGTCAAAAATCTGGAAAAATACGGACTCGATTCAATAGATATGGATTCTCCATTAGAATATGAGACTATAACTGTGTCAAAACAGGTGCATCTCAACGACATAGCAAAAAATATAGGAGCTTCTGAAAAAATACTAAAAGAACTTAATCCAGAGTTACGATACAAGATATTGCCTTCTGATCAATATCCTTTAAGAGTTCCTCCGGGCAAATGTGAAGAGCTGCTTTCAAAGCTGAAGGAGATACCAGTCTGCTCTCCGCCTAGAAGTACGAGAATTGTTTACCACAAAGTAAGGCCTGGAGAAAGTCTTTCCACTATAGCCATGACCTATCGCACAAGCGTTAAAAGCATTATGCTGGCAAATAACATGCACAAAAGCAATGTTATCGTAGCAGGCAAAAAGCTGAAAATCCCTCAAAAGGGAGCAATATACTGGACTCACGAACCACAATATGAACATATATCAAAATATGTTGTAAAACGCGGTGACTCTCTTTGGATTATTGCCAGACGCTTTGATACTACAACAAAAAATCTTCAGAAGCTGAACAATCTTTTCAATACAGATCTTCATATTGGACAGGTGTTGAAAATACCAGGACAAAAAGATGAAAGACTCCCAACAACAAAAGAAAGTCTAAGAACATATCTGGTAAAATTCGGAGATAGCCCCTTTATGATAGCAAAACTGCATAATATGCCACTTGAACGCTTTTTACGCACAAATAATTTAACACCCAGAAGCAAAATTTATCCGGGGCAAAAAGTATATGTTGAATAACAGGTAGATATTTTGCCCCCGTAGCTCAGTGGATAGAGCATTGGATTCCTAATCCATGTGCCGCAAGTTCGATCCTTGCCGGGGGCACCAATGATTTCAAAGGGTTAGTCAAATGCCGGTTAACCCTTAAAACATGACCGCTGAGGCAGCTTCTTCAAATGTAGTTATACCCTGCAAGATCTTAGTGGCCGCATCTTCCCTCAACCTCCTAAATGTCCCGGCTTTTTGAGCGGCAATAGATATCTCCTGGGCAGACTTCTTCTCCATAATCATTTCCTGGATCATTTCATCGATAACAAGGACCTCGTATAAGCCGGTTCGGCCCTTGTATCCGGTATTCATACAACTTACGCAACCTTTCCCGCGCTGGAAATCGGCATTCTCAATGCCTTCCATATTCCAGTTAGCCAGTAATCCCTCTGGTGGATTATAAGGCTCTTTGCAATTAGGACAAATAGTTCTAACCAGCCGTTGTGCAAAGGATACCAATACACAGGATGA
>JBDRCZ010000024.1:0-7649 GCA_043821285.1 Candidatus Omnitrophota bacterium
GTCCTACTTCAAAACTGTTAGTGGCGGCGGGAAATTTTCAGGTTTTTCTGGAAATTTTTACTATACAAGTAACGAAATAAGTTGCAAGGGGTTTTTGTTTGTGTTACAGTAAATAAAAAGAAAGGGGTAATGTGAAAAAAAGTTTTAAACGCAAAAATTTATTAGCCGCGCCGCAGCATGATCCAGGCGTAGCCGGCCTTATTAATAAGTTGCAACAGCAGTTGAGCGCCATGGAGAAGAAGCTGGATATCTTAATCAGCCAGTCTTCGAAAAAGCCTTTTGAGAAAAACTATTCCCAAAAGCCTTCCCAGCGCTTCAATCACTCTCATCGCCATGATAGAGGAAGACAAGGCAATGGTTCCAGGGAAAGAACTTATACTCGGGTTATTTGCGCAGACTGTAACAAAGAATGCGAAATCCCGTTTAAGCCCAGCGGAGACCGTCCGGTATATTGCAAGGAATGCTTTTCAAAACGTAAAACAGGCAATCTGTTTAACGCCGACCGTGATAACCGAACCGAAGCAAGAGATTTTCCCCGAGAACACCGTTCCAATAAAATGCAGGCGGAAAAAAGGCAAAAACCCGTTAAAAAGAAGAAGTCATTTTTTGCACGTAGAAAAAAACGTGCTTAAACTTGATTATTCCCGCTATCTTGCTATAGGGTAGCATGTTTTTGTTTTTTTGCATCCGCCTATGCGGATGACCGGAAAATAATTGCATTTTCCTTGCATGAGGATACCCTGCAGCAGATTAACCGGGGAGATTCATCTATGGATAAAATAAGAAGGTTCTTGTACCGTTTTGTGATTTTAACTTCAACTTACCCCTAAAAAAAGAAGGAAAGCTACACAAATTTAAAACACAAAGCAGCTTATTCCAAAAGGCGTAAGAAGGCTCACGCCTTTTTTATTTTTAGGGGGGAGTAACGTGTCTATAGAAAACACGGTTTTAAAATAGCAGAGGAATTATTGTGGGAAAACCTGTATGCCTGCCGGCAGGAAAAACAAAAAGAATATGCCAAATCAAAAAAGAAGAAAAGATGTAAGGAATCTCGCGATTATCGCGCACGTTGACCATGGGAAAACTACCCTGATAGATGCCCTGCTCAAATATACCGGCGCCTATGAGTTTAAACAGGGTGAGGTTGCCATAATGGACTCAAATCCTCTGGAGAAAGAAAGAGGTATTACCATTCTGTCCAAAAACGCTTCTCTCCAATATAAAGGGGTACAATTTAATCTTGTTGATACACCTGGGCATGCTGATTTTGGCAGTGAGGTTGAACGTATTCTTAAGATGGTTGATGGGGTGCTTCTTCTTGTTGACGCTTTTGAAGGGCCTATGCCGCAGACTAAATTTGTTTTGAAGAAGTCACTGGAGTTACATTTGAAACCAATACTTGTAATAAATAAGCTTGATCGTCCCCATGCCCGCCCGGATGAAGTGGCGGATATGACGTTTGATCTTTTTTGTGAATTAAATGCTACAGATGAGCAATTGGATTTTCCCATTGTCTATGCTTCTGGAAAAGAGGGCTATGCCACACTTGATCTGAATGAACCCTGTGACTCAATCAAACCGCTGCTAGAGACGATTTTACACCGTGTTTTGCCGCCAGTGGCGGATCCGAATTTACCGTTTCAGATGTTGGTTACAATGCTGGATTATGATTCCTATGTGGGCAGGATTGCGATTGGCCGTATTTTTCATGGGGCGATAAGAGTAACGGATCCTGTGGCGTTAGTTAAACGTGATGGCACGATTTTAAAAGCTAAGGTAACTAAGATTATGAAATATCGGGGATTAACGCGCATTGAAGTAGATGAAACTAAGGCCGGAGATATTGTCTCTATTGCCGGAATTGAAGATGTTGAGGTTGGTGAGACATTAGCTTGTATTGATGAACCTAAGGGCTTGCCAACAATTAAAATTGATGAGCCAACGATTTCAATGAATTTTTCCCATAATACTAGTCCGTTAGCCGGCAAGGACGGGGGAAGGTTTTTAACCTCACGCCATATCCGCGAGCGCCTGGAACATGAGGCGATGATAAATGTGGGGATTAAGGTGGAAGAAACGGAGGGGGGTGAGAGGTTTAAGGTTTCCGGACGCGGCGAACTACATCTGGCGATTCTGCTTGAGACAATGCGTCGGGAAGGATATGAAATGGAAGTCTCCAGGCCGCAGGTTATTTTAAAGAAAATGGGGGATAAAATTCTTGAGCCGGTAGAAGAAGTAGTTATTGAGGTGGATACAGAATATCAAGGGGCGGTGATGCAGGCAATTGGTGTACGCAAAGCAGAGATGAAGGAGTTAAGCATAACCTCTACAGGTGCCAATCGTATGGAATTTGTAATTGCCTCCAGAGCATTGATTGGTTTTCGCAGTGAATTTTTAATGATGGCCCGCGGCAGTGGGATTATGTATCAGAATTTTCTTGAGTATCAAACCTATAAAGGCGAAATGCCATCGCGTCAAAGCGGGGTGTTGATTTCACAGTCAGATGGAAATGCTGTGGCGTTTGCATTGTATAATTTACAGGCGAGGGGAGAGATGTTTGTGCGTCCTGGGGATAAATTATATGAGGGCATGATTGTTGGTGTAAATAATAAAGGTAAAGACCTGATCGTAAATGCATTAAAAGGTAAAAAGTTAACTAATATGCGTGCTGCTGGAAGTGATGACGCGATTGCACTTATCCCTCCGCGGCAGGTGACTATTGAGTTTGCGCTTGAGTTTATTGAGGATAATGAATTGGTTGAGATAACTCCCAAGCATGTAAGGCTCCGGAAATTGTATTTAACAGAAACAGATCGCAAGCGGGTGAGTCGTAGTGCGCAATCAAAATAATATCACACTTTATATAGCTTTATGGATAGCGACTCGTTATATTTTGACATTATAACCGTAGGAAAAATGGTCCGGTGAGAAAAAAAGGAAGGGTTCATTTTCTACTTGGAATATTACCTGGGTTGCAGTATAATAAATATAGATACTGGAGGATTTTTAACCCAAAGTTTGCATATATCTTTTTGGTGCATATGTTCTTTTTTAAACTATTAAGTTACAAAGAAGTTACAGCTACTTAATATTTCAGATGCAAATTGTGGGTTTAATGAGGTGTGCGGGGATGATTTCGATTAATGATTTTAAAAAAATGGAGATTAAAATTGCAACAATTGTTGAGGTAAAAGACCACCCTAATGCGGATAAATTGTATCTGCTCACGATTAATTTAGGGACGGAGCAGCGGCAGATTGTTGCCGGGATAAAAAAACATTATTCACCAGAAGAGCTTCTAAATAAAAATATTGTTGTTGTAACAAATCTTGAGCCGGCAACAATTCGCGGAATTGAAAGCAAGGGGATGTTACTTGCGGCCCAGGGAGAAGATAATATTGTTTTGTTAACAACAGATAAATCCCTGTTCCCCGGGGCAGGGGTGCGTTAAACTTACTTATTTTCTCTGGCGGGATACTTTGAAAATGCTCTGCATTTTCGGCGGGTGAATTTACATGCAGGAGAAAAGAAAATACCGGCGGCTGGAAGAGTCAGTAGTGGTAAAACATAAAATGCAGGAATCGGGGAATAAGGGCAGTTCCCCGGGTAAAAATATATCTGCGGGCGGGGTACGCCTGACAACAGTGCATGATATCCATGTGGGTACAAAACTTGAACTTGAGCTTAATATTCCCAACAATTTCCGTCCTTTTTATGCTCTCGGCGAGGTTATCTGGGTGAAGAAGATAACCGTGGAAAAAGAAGAAAGATACGATATTGGAATTAAATTTACAAAGTTAGTTTCCCGGTCAGAACTCAAGGATTTTTAAGCTATCCTGTCCAATGCATTACCATAAAAAATACCAACGATTTCCGCAAATACGTTCTTTTGTTGTTTTTTTTCTCTGGATTGTAATGATGTCGGCATTAATCCAAAAGGAAATATTACGACCGACACACACCTCCCATGCTTATTCTTTAATCATACCCCGTGATGTTTTGATCCGTGATTACTGGATGGGAATATATTATAATAACCGGCGTATTGGATATACGAATACAATTATCCAGCCGCAAGAAAAAGATAAGCGTTCAGGATTTAAGATCAATAACCGTACCTTCCTCGCCCTTTCGGTTATGGGGACCGCGCGATATGTCTTGTTTGAAGGCAGTTCTGTGCTGGGGCATGATTTAAAGCTTGATTATTTCAAGTTCAATCTTAAATCAGGTAATTATTCTACCGAAGTAACCGGCCGAATGGGAGGAGAAAATGTGCTCAAACTTGATATCGCAACCAAAAATTATCGGACAACAAGATTGGTTGAACTGGGTAATAAAAAAGATGTGATATTTGCCGGGTTATTAAATCCTTTTGACTCTTTTGCCAGACTTGTCCCCGGGCAGGTCTATGCCATGGAAGTGTTTGACCCGTTTACAATGCAGATTGAAAAGACGGTCATTACGGTTAATCCACAAGAAGAGATTGAACTGAAAGATAAAAAGTATAAAGCATATAATATTAACGTAGCATATAAAGGGTTTGAAAGTAATGCCTGGGTAGATAAGGAAGGCAATGTTTTAAAACAACAGGTATTAGGCTGGACGATGATTAGGGAAGATGCCAGAGAGGCAACATGCCTCGATAAGGATATTCTTCGCGGGGAGAGTGATATTATTGCTTTGGTTTCCATTCCATCAAATGTGGCTTTTGGAAATAAAAACGTTAAATATTTAAAAGTTAAACTAACTGGTCTATACGATGATTTTGATGTTTATGATGAACGTCAGCAGAGCGCTTTGGATGAGCACGGGATAATTGAGATAAATACGGAAAATATTGCCGGGATCAATGTACAGACATTGCCATTATCGATTGATGACCAAGAGGAGTTTTCTAAGTATTTAGCCGGAACGCCGTTTATTCAGACGGAGGAAGAGCAAATAAGAAATCTTGCCCGGGAAATTGTCGGAGAGGAAAAAAACAGCTGGCGGGCAACGGTAAAGCTTGTGGAATGGGTTTATCAGAACATTGAAAAAACCCCAGCAATCAGTATCCCTTCAGCGCTGGATGTGTTAAAAACCCGGCGGGGTGATTGTAATGAACATACGATTTTATTTACCGCGCTTAGCCGCAGTATAAAAATTCCGACAAAAATTTGTGTGGGATTGGTATGTTTAAAGGAAAAATTTTATTATCATGCCTGGCCGCGGGTCTGGGTTGGCGGGTGGGTAAGTGTTGACCCGACCTTTGGACAGCTAATTGCCGACGCAACACATATAAAGCTGCTTGAAGGCGGGATTGACCAGCAGACAAAATTAGTTAAGATATTGGGAAAGTTGAAAGTCGAGGTGATGGATTATCAATGATCGAGATTGTGAATTTAACAAAAAGGTTTGGAGAATTAGTTGCGGTTGATAATTTAAATATCAATATTAAAGAAGGAGAATTGTTTGCCTTTTTAGGGCCAAATGCCGCCGGTAAAACAACGACCATAAAAATGTTGGTTGGACTGATGAAACCCACGGCCGGGGAAGTTTATCTAAATAATTTTGATATAAAAAAGGATTATCTGGCCGCCAAACAGATAATCAGCTATATACCGGATGTGCCATTTTTATACGAAAAACTAACCGCACGGGAATTTTTGGAATTTATTGTTGATTTGTATGATTTAGACCGTAGTGAAAAAGTAAAGGAAATTGTAGAACTTTTAGGGAGTTTTAATTTGTCCGGCGTTCAGCATGAGTTAATAGAAAATTACTCTCACGGTATGCGGCAGAAACTTATTTTTGCTGCGGCATTTTTACATGAGCCTATGGTATTAATAATTGATGAGCCGATGGTCGGGCTTGACCCGCATTCAGCAAAGGTGCTCAAAGAAATTCTTAAACAAAAGACCCGGACCGGGGTAACGGTGTTTTTATCGACCCATACCCTAAGCGTGGCCGAAGAACTCGCAGATCGGATTGGCATAATTGATCATGGCCGGCTGGTTGCCTGCGGCACACTTGATGAGCTTTCCAGAGATACCGGGATACACGGAACACTGGAACAGATATTTCTGCAGTTAACCGATGGGAAGAACGCAGATGATCGCATTTAAAGTTTGAAAACCGTAGGTTTTTAAATGGATAAAAAGATTCCGAAGGAATTTTTTTATTACTCAATACAGAAAATGAATGAAAATATTTTTTCGGTATTTAATAACTTGCGGTTAAAAATAGCAAGACATCATATTCTTTCCCTTAAAGAACATTCCCGGCTTAAAATTTTTGTGATTAATATCACGGTGATCCTAATGTTTTACGGAATATTCTGGGGGGCACTTAAGGTATTTAAATTTTTGCTGGAGATGGAAGGTATTGGGATGACGATAATCGACCGGCTGATTTATTTATTATATTTCAGTCTGTTTATAATGCTTATATTTAGCAGTACGATTGTTTCTTATTCAACCGCCTATAAATCCCATGAGACGAGATATTTACTGGGGCTGCCGATTAGTTATGAAGCAATTTACGGAATAAAATTTGTGGAAATTGCTGCCTATAGTTCATGGGCATTTTTATTTTTTTTGCTGCCGGTAATGTTTGCCCTGGGTCTGGTTAAAAATGCTGCCGGATATTTTTATCTTGGGGTTGTTGTTTTGTTTATTCCTTTTGCAATAATTTGCTCTGCATTCGGCAGTATTATAAGTTTAATCTTTGCGCCCTTGTTTAATAAACCGTGGTTTAAAAGATTATTGGTTTTTTTATTTATTGGGCTATGCATTTGGACGGTTTTGAAAATTGGTCTGCAGCGGCAGATCGAGACGCCGAAGGAGTTTTTTTTAAGTATTGGCCAGTTAATCCCGCATTTTGGCATATCAAAACAGAAACTCTTACCTAGTTTTTGGATTACTGAAGGGATATTGGAGATTGGTGGCGGGGCATTTGAGAAAGCGATGTTTTGGTGGTTGTTACTTGCGGTCAATGCCCAAGCCGCGTTAGAGGTTTGCCGGTTTTTTGCAAAGAGACTATATTTTCCCGGCTGGTGCGTGGCACAGTGCCCGCAAGGAAAAATACAACATGTCTATGGCAGGAATTTGATCGATAAACTGGTAAAAAGAATATTTTTCCTGACAAGGAAGACAAAGGCGCTGATCGCAAAAGACCTCAAATTTTTTTTAAGGGATCCGGTACAATGGTCACAATTTACAATATTTTTTGGATTGTTAGGGATATATTTTGCAAATATTCGTAACCTCGGTTATGCCGATTTAATGCCGTTTTGGAAAAATTTAATGTCTTTTTTGAATCTGGGCTCAACAACCCTCACCTTGGCTTCGCTGGGGGTACGTTTTATTTTTCCGCAGTTTAGCCTGGAAGGGAAAAATTTTTGGATTTTAGGACTTGCCCCGATAAGCTATGAAGATATTTTATGGGAAAAATTCTGGGTAAACAGCCTCGCGATGACGTTTATTAGCCTGCCGCTGATTTCCCTTTCGAATTATATGTTAGGGGTTCCATGGCAGATTATGGTAACCGGGATAATCATGGTTATGATTATGACGATAACTTTGGTTGCGATGGCCGTAGGACTGGGAGCAGTATTCCCGAATTTTCGCCAGGAAAATCCGGCGCAGATTGTTTCCGGATTTGGCGGAACA
>JBDRCZ010000025.1:0-5074 GCA_043821285.1 Candidatus Omnitrophota bacterium
GCAAAGGCTTCTCCTTTATTAGCCGCTAGAAAAATATTTTCACGGGAAGTGACCTTCAAAAAACGCTTTATCGTTAACTCTAATGGCGAAAACCCAAAAACATCTAAGAAATTTTTGCTCCTATACTCTGAAAGCGGCCATAACCTTAAAGACTGCCCCCCACAAAGAATCAAAACAATGGGTTCATTTGATTTCATTTAATTCCTTTACCCTTTTAGAAAAATGTCCGCCAGTATACCCATCAATAATAGCATCTAATTCTTTTAACCGCAACTGTTTTTGAAATAACTCATCACCAAATAATGAAGAAGTTTTAATTTCTCTCTTTAACCGCAACCGCTCAAAATATACCCTATTTAGTTCATCAATCAAATCTAAGCGCAACTGAGTATTAAGCCTGCTTCTTGTATCAACATCATCTTCATAAGAATTCCAAATAACATTAGCAACATCCCAGGAAAACCCCACCGACCAATCACGCGGCCCAACAAAAGCCCTCCCATCATAGTTATTTGTACCCGCGGTTCCATAAATAGTCTTATTAAAATCTAAATCCACACTAGGGAACAACGCTCTAAATTTAAGGCCATTTCTCCACCTCTTTATTTTATCAGGATGTATCTCGTTATACAGTAATGCCGCGGTTTGAATTTCTTCTATGGCAGGCTCATTCTTTAACAATTCTTCTAGTCCATTCTTTGCTGAACCCTTTAAAAAAGAATCTTCGCTTACAAAAACACCGTTTGAAGTAGCTAAATAAACCCTATCATTAAAACTGACTTCTACCCAATTAATCTTTGCGGACAACACTCCCGCGGAAATATTCTGAGATATTTTTTGGTCTAAATCAACCTTTAAAAATCCTTTGGAAGCAGCTAAATAGATAGAATTTTTCTCATTTTTTTTCTGCCCTAAAGAATTTATATCCAGATTATCTATCCCTTCAATATACAGTTTAACCCAACTTTGCCCCTTATCTAAAGAAACAAACAATCCTTGATTTGTTCCCAGCCAAATTTTGCTTTCATCGAAAATATCTACTTTTATAATATTCGCGATTATTCCAATTTTATCTTCAACATCAGCACTTCTAACAACAAACACTCTCCTCGCTGAATTCTGCTCTGTTAAAACATAAACTCCTTTGCTGGAAGCAATATATACCGCCTCTTGGGTCGCGGCAATAGAATACACAGCCGCGTCATTTCTTAAATTTCTGATCCTTTCCCAATTTAAAATATCATCACTGGCAAAATAAATCCCGGCTGTTGTTCCTACATAAATTTTGTCCCTAACCTTAACTGCAGTTAAAATTGATTCCTCATCACTAGATGTAAATACCGTCTCAACCTTATTACCTACCTTAAAAATATGCCGACTCGCCACTACATACAAAATATTAGCTAAATAGGGATCAAAAAAAAGATGTTGAACCGTTTCATCCTTAAAAACAGACACCTTTTCAAAAGTCTGGCCGCCGTCCTGACTCTTAAAAAGAGAATTATCCGAAGCAATATACATAAGCTTTGGATTCAAAGGCGAAACAACTACCCGCCTAATCCGAGCATCTTCCACGCCCTCGACCCTAGCAAACATTGAAAAACCGTTATGGAAAGGAAAAACCAAAAGCAAGAAAAAAATAGCAAATCTCATTATAAACACCTCCTTATTTTTTTGCTCCACAAAAAAATAGAGCATTGGAGCATTAGACCATTTAAACATTAGAAAAAATAAAAAAATGCCCAATGCGGTCTAATGCTCCAATGTTCAAATGCTCAAAAATAGAAAATTTTACCCTCTCATATAATAGACGATTGAATTGACTAAATTCTTTCAAAAAATATTTAAATTTTTTACAAGTATAAAAGTATAAACTTCCCCACACCTAAAAATCTAAATAATTATCCCCAAAGGTAATTTTCTTGAAAAATGATAGATAATGACGTTTTGGCAATAAAAAGTGCCGAGGAAGGGAGTTGAACCCCTGACGCAGGGATTTTCAGTCCCTCGCTCTACCGCCTGAGCTACCCCGGCTCAAATTATTAGTTACTTTGCAATACTAAATTTTCAATCTGCCTCAATCAGCTGCTACCTTATGCGAAGGCGGAGCCTGATAATGAGGCTTAGGTTTTCAGAACGCAGTGATGCAAAACCTTTAGCCGAATTAATCCCATCCGTTTACGCTAGTGACGGGAAGCTACCCCGGCTCAAGTGAATGTGTTGTAATTTATCATAAAATTAAGACCATGTCAAATAGATAATTTTGTTTCAAAAATAATAATAGGTATTAAACAAGAACGGATTGTTTAAAAACCGTCTTAAGCCACGCATAAAATCCCATTCACAAGTTATTCATGATGAAACAAAAAAATTAAATAACTCTTATGCTACCAATATATTACCATGCATACACCTACGGGGTGTAGGCATGGTAATGCTTATAGAGTTTCTTCAAACCATCGCCTTACAGCCTCTATAAATTCAACTTCATGGAATCTCATGAGGTATTCGGCATGCGATGCGTTGGGTATGATTACAATATGCTTTTTGTTGGATGTTGTATTTTTATAGAGCATTTCTGAGTGCCAAGGCAAGATAACCCAGTCAGCATCTCCGTGAATATATAAAATCGGAATTTTTAAATCCTTGACCACATTTATCGGCTTGTCCTTTTTAAGCCAGAAAGGCCCCGGCCGCACCCCTTTTCCCTTTCTGCCTTCGCCTAAATTGTAAAAAATATCATTCTCTACATTCAGGTTCCAAAACTTATAATCAATTTTCTCAAATTCAGTAGGCGCACTCACAGCTATAAGACTGTCTACTTTAGGTTTGTGTTTAAGCGTTATAATGCTTGTAGCCGCCCCCAGAGAAAAACCGATCAGCCCGGTCTTTTCATATTTTGCGTTGGCTATCTTCAATACGGCCTCAAGATCAAGATACTCTTTTGAAGTCCAATGAAAAAGCCCTTCACTGGCACCGTGGCCGCGGAAATCAAAAGCTATAACATCAATAAATTCAGTAAGTTCCTCTGCCAATTCTTTAATAAGCTCAGAATTTTTACTGTTAAAAAAGCCGTGCGCAATAACCGCAACTTTATCATGGCCGTCCTGGTAATGATCAAAATATATTTTCTGTTTATCTTCTGTAGTTACTACGCCTGATTTTTTTTCCATATTTATTAAAAATTTGGATTAAACATTTCCCAGATAAACATATTTTAATTTTTTTTCGGCGATCACTTTTGCGCGCAGCAATGTCTCTACCGGTGTCGGCGGCAGATTCAGTTCGTAACAAGGGAAATAGCGTGATAAGTGAAGCGGTGTATCCGCGCCGGTGTTATTAAAAACCCATTCTGTTAATTTTTCTATTTGAACATTTGAGTCGTTGAGTGTCGGGATAATAAGATTAGTCAATTCTACATGCGTACTTTGTTTTGCCCTTTTTATGGTATTGAGCACTGGATCCAAAGTCGCTTTGCATGTTGAGCGGTAAAATTGATCGTCCATGGCCTTTAAATCAATGTTCATTGCTCCGATAAACGGCAACAGCTCTTCAAGCGGTTCAGGGTTCACATATCCATTCGTAACCAGCACGTTTTCCAGTCCTTTCCCCTTCGCCAGCATAGCTGTTTCTCTTACAAACTCATACCAGATAAACGGCTCATTATATGTGTAGGCAATGCCAAAAGTCTTGCGGCGGATAGCCTCTGCAACAATTTCCTCTTTTGTAATATCTTCAAGATACGCATTGGGATTTTGGGAAATCCTCCAGTTCTGACAGAAAACACAAGCTAAATTACAGCCCCGCGTCCCTAGAGAGAGTATGAATTCTTCCGGATGAAAATGATATAAAGGTTTTTTTTCGATAGGGTCAACAGCCAACCCAGTGGTTTTGCCAAAAACAAGACTATAGAGAGTCCCGTCTATGTTTTTGCGCGCGCGGCAGAAACCTTGCTTCCCGCAGGCTATAATACAGTTCTTAGGGCATAATAAACATTGCACCTTGCCTGATTTTTGCTTCTCGTAATATGCGGCTTCTTTTTGCAATATATCCCCCAAATTCAAGGGATAGGGTTTGGGGGACGGGAGTTGATTTTTATTTTTTTACCCCCTACACCCTAATCCCTACACCCTATGTTTATCTATATACCCCGTACAGAACAGTTTTTTACAAATTCATTTGCCAGCTGGACAAATTGTTTTAAAACATCTGCAGAATACGGTTTTACTTGGGCCATACTGTTTTCCAGTGTATCCTTGGGAGAAAATTGCTGCAGCACATATCTTTTAGCACCTTTTATTGTTTGAGCAATGCTCAGGATATCTTTTCGCTGAAGAAAACCTGGCACTACGGTGGTCCGAAACTCATAATCAATATCTGCACTCATAAGCAAATCAATGCTTTGTTTGATCGTAACCACATCAGCATCACTGGCAGTTATACTTGAATACATCTGTGTATCAAGAGGAGCTTTTATATCCATGGCAACGTAATCGAGCAGTTTTTCATCTATCAGTTTTTTTAATACCGCTGTATTGGTCCCGTTGGTATCCAATTTCGTTAATAACCCTTCATTTTTAATATCCCTCAGGAGCGCGGGAAGATTTTCATATAATGTCGGTTCTCCCCCTCCGATTATAACTCCGTCCATCCATCCGCGTTTTTCACGGAAAAACCTTTTTATATATTCATAATCAACAGTAGTAAGTGATTCAGGGGCAGTTACAAGAGCGCTCGAGTGACAAAAAGGACATCTAAAATTGCATCCGGGAAGATAGATAACGCTGGCAATCTTGCCCTCCCAGTCGAGGAATGTATGAGGATTAAAACCTTTGATCGGATACATAATTTCTTTGTTCATCAGAAAGCCCGGTTAAAATACCAAGAAGACAGGCATTATAATCTGCGGCCTGTCTTCTCGGGTGTTTATTGCAAATCTTATTGTACTAGATGCGCTTTAATTTCATCTGAGGCGATCTCGCCTTCCCAGCGGGCAATAACCTCTCCGTTCTTTTCGATAATTGTCGTCGGGATCTGCAGGACATCGTTATAAGCCCCTTCAGCCCTGCCGTCT